>JAILOC010000123.1 GCA_024691045.1 Lachnospiraceae bacterium
ACGGTATATATGGGATGGTCCTCGTAATCGTATACGGTATCCATGTAGGAATAGAATGAATCCCAGATTTTTTCGCCATGGATGAAATTAGCACCGTAAAACTTGTGCTCGGGCCAGGCACTTCTCATATTGAAAATGGTGTATTCACTCATATGGGGATTGATGTGAGTATCTATGATCAGTTCGTCTCCGAACACTTCTATGTCCATTATGGCATTGCCTTCGATCCCGTACTCATCGAGAGTATGTTCCCATCCGTTTATGGTAAATGTGTCGAATTCGAAGGAAACATCCTGCTCGAGCGGATGGATCTCATATCTGCCGTAAGCGGCAGCTTCCACATCATGTATTTCTTCTATATTGCCTTCGGAATCCGTATATACCTGAAACACGGTCAGAGGGTATGGGCGTTCAAGGACCGAGGTATCAAGTACGCCGCTCATATCAGCATCATCATTTATGTTGCAAAGGGAGGCCTGCTGATAATTACTCTCATCCATGTATGCGGCAAGAAATCTGAAATCCGTGTATTCATGAAGTGCTTCGAAGGTTATGTCATCAAGTCTCTGGACAAGGAGTCCGTCATCCGTATTTGCAATTACCTGAGCGTAAAACTTTGCGTTTTTCTGAAGTCCTTCTTCATGCGTTACGTCATTTTCACGGATCAATAACCACTTCATTAAGTAGTCGTAATCAGAATCGGATGAACTGAAAACCTGATAAGAGATGTTTGATCCTCCGTTTCCTACTTCCTCCAGATACATATAATCATATCCTGCACTTTGTGCGATCATAAATCTTCCGGCGGATGTATCCGTATCGGTCCAGCAGTCAAATGTATCGATCAGATCACCCAATGTGATCTCATACCTGTGGACTCCGGGAAAATCATCGTCAAGATATTCATCAAAGAGGATAGTTCCACTGCATTTTTGATCGGTGTTCAGTCTGGAAAATTCGCACTCACCGTCATTGCTTATATTAATCTGTGCATATTCATTACCTGTTTCAAGATCGACAAAAGTCCATTCGCCTGCGGCAAATGCAAGGATAGAATCGGGGGCGGAGTAATCAAGCTCTGTTATGGAAATCTCCGAAGGTTCATCTTCGTTATCTTCATCTTCCGATTCGTCTTCATCCTCATCAGCTTCATCTTCTTCCTGATGCACATTCTGATCTGCAACATTACCTGCGCATCCCGAAAGACCTATGCAGAATGAACAGCCGAGGGCAAGTAATATATTTAACAAACGTTTCTTCATATCGGCTCCTTGGATAACGAAACATTTTTATAGTCGTTATTATAATATAAAATGCAATATAATATAAATGTAGGCAATTGCTCAAAAGGGTAAATATATATGAACAGACTGTGGTATGACAAAGCAACTAATGATTGGAACTGTGCGCTGCCTCTCGGTAACGGTTTTATGGGAGCCATGTGTTTCGGGGGTACACTTATTGACAGGTTCCAGTTGAATAATGACAGCATCTGGTGGAGCGGCCCGCGTGACCGCATTAATCCCGATGCCAAAGAAAGTATTCCGGTTATCAGAAAGCTCATTCGTGAAGGCAGGATCACGGAAGCGGAGGATATGGCCAATGAAACGCTTGCCGGCATACCCGAATATCAAAGTCACTATGAACCTCTCGGAGATCTGTTTATCATTCCCGAAGGCAGTGAGAGGATTCAGATACTCGGTATCAGAGAACACTGGAGCGGACAACTTAACCGTATCGAAGAACTCTCCGACTATAAAAGAGAACTGAATATAGACACGGGGGTTCACACCGTCAGTTACACGAAGGAAGATGTGAAGTTTGTACGGGAGAGTTTTATTTCCTATCCTGACAGAGTAATGGCCGTTAAGTGTCAGGGTACGCCACTGAGATTTTTCCCGGAGCGCGCAGATCAGTGTGAGAAAGTATATAAGCTTTCAAATAATACTCTTTGCATGGAAGGAATGACCGGCGCGGGAGGGACTTCTTTTTGCATGGTCATCCGCGCCGTAAAAGGCAATCCCTTCATCAAAGGAAGAACTCTTCACACGGACGGTGATGCCGAGATCCTGGTGGCTTCACAGACTGATTACTATTGCAAAGACTATGTTGAAGATGCGGTCAGGATTCTCGATGAAGCTGAGAAGCTTGGATATGAAAAGTTGAAACAAAGACATGTCCGTGATGTGTCCGAATTGATGAACCGCTGCAGACTTTCGATCGAATGTGAAGACAAAGATGACATACCTACGGATATAAGACTTAAGAACGTTCAGAACGGAGAGA
>JAILOC010000146.1 GCA_024691045.1 Lachnospiraceae bacterium
CTTCGATATAAACTTCTTCTTCGATGAAATCGTAGGCCGGTGCGGGATAGACTATGGGCGGCTGTACCGGAATGACGATCGGTTCATTATCCGGTTCGGGCACCTGAGCGGGCTCGGGAATGTCCGTAACCGCTTCCGTATCCGGGATGTCCGCATAAGGATCCGGCATTATGAAAAAGAGAATAAGACCCGCTATGGTAAGAACCGCGAGTATGGCAGAGAGGATGATGGTCACCTCTCTGTCGCGGTTTCTTTTTTTGTCCTTCTCGGATTTTTCCCCGGCTGCTTTCTTTTTGACGGCTTTTTCTTTGGCCGGTTTTTCAGAGGCAGCTTTTTCTTTTTTGGTTTCTTTTATTTCTGAAGGCATTATCTGTTGATCCTGATGTTATCCCTGATCCATGCTCTGGTTTCGGCGGTGGTTCCGTTGGTGGTGCTTACCTGGAAATCGGGATCTGCTCCGGAACCGATATCATTGAATGCCCAGAAATGATTGAGGTCGATATTGGTTTCTGTTGCCTTTGATGGATCGAGTATGATAAGGATGCCTTCATTCTCGCCGAGCTTTTCCATGATGGTGTTAAACGCTTCGGTATATGGAGTGGGATCGATTCCTGCTTCGCTGCAGTAATAGATTCCGTCATAGATGAGCTGAAGGTTGTAATCGGTCTCCTTGAGCACTCTGTCAATCTCATCAAGAGCATCCTCTGCAGTCATGGTCTTGTCCTTGATGCCGGTCTCGATATGCTTTCTGGTGACCCAGGCAAGGGAGTAGATGTAACGGAGTCTTAAGGGATCATCAAGATCATCAAGACTGAAAAGGATCATATTTCCGTCATCGTCCACTAGGGAAGCCGCATCGGATGCCAGCTCCCATGCTTCGTCCCTTGACCAGTTATCGCGGGAAGAGATCTCATTTATCGCAAGTATGTATTTTGCACGGTAGACTTCAATGAGGTTGTCGCTTGCCTCGGTCATCTCGGATGAGTCGACGGTGATACCTGCTTTTTGGAGCTTATCGGCATAACCGAGGATTTCATCGTAGTATGTTCTGGCCTGTACATAAAGATTCGCGCGGACCTTCTGTCCGTCGAGAAGCTCTACGGAATGTTTTACCTGTGCTGAGTATTTGGAGAAGATGTCCTCGGCTTCCCTGGATACTTCATCCGCAAGATCGTAATCGTTTGCAAGGGTGATGATGAGATCGAGTGCGGCGGGATATGAATCGGATATTCCTTCCGACTGGTCGCCTTCCTTGACGTAATCCTTGATCCGGTCCCTTATCTCGTCGATCTCGGCCGCTCTGGCAGCAGCTGCTTCCGGATCCTCTTCTTCGGGTTCGTCTTCGTCATCCTCCTCTTCATCGTCGTCCCTGTCACTTGTCTGGCTTGCGCCTGTATCAGGCCTTCTGCCTCCGGAGAAAACACCGAAGCTCTTGAGCGCAAGGAGAATTGCGACGACAAGGGCTGCGATGACGAGAAGTATTATGATGATGAGTCCCTTGAACGAACTCTTTTTTGCGGGAGCGGGTGCTTCGGCAGGTGCCGCTGCGGGAGCCGGCGATGAAGCACCGAGTGATGCAACGCCCGAATACTGTGGAGCTGATGCTGCGGGCTGAGCACCGGCATTAACGCTCGCTACGGGAGCTCCGCATCTGGTACAGAATTTGGTTCCTTCCTTTAATGGAGCTCCGCACTTGGCACAGAGTGCGGGCAGGGCGGAAGCGGGAGACTTGGCTTCTTCTGCGGGCTTGTCCGAAACCCCGGGCCGGGCGTCGGTTACTGCCTTGGGTGTATCCGCAGGCTTTTCCGGAGCGGCCTGGGCGTCAGCAGCCTGTGCAGGCTTTTCTGCAGGCTCACTGTTTGCGGGAGCTACCTTGGGTATCTGAGCCACGGTCTCTTCCGGCTTGGGAGCGGGCATCTCTATCTTGGTTCCGCACTTGATGCAGAATTTCATATCATCCGAGATTTCGGCTTTGCAATTTGGACAATTCATAATATTGATCCCCCTTGAACTGAATAGGTATCATAATTTGCTTATTGATTTGGCAAAATTGACCATATTTTCTGATAACTTATTATATATATTTGAGAATATTATTGCAAGACAGGCCGAAAACAAATATAATTTTGAAGTGTGTGGGTGATCAAATGGTTGAAGTCACTAATGTATGTAAATCATACGGCAGAAAAAACATACTTAATGGAGTAAGTTTTACGGCTTCTCCGGGACAGCAGATCGCGCTTGTAGGCAGGAATGGCTGCGGCAAGAGTACTCTTATGCAGATAATGGCAGGTCTTTTGAAAGCCGATTCGGGAAATGTCCTTTATTTTGGAAAAAAGCTCAGCCCGGGTGCCATGTTCTCACATACGGTGGGTTATCTTCCGCAGGAGAATCCTCTTATAGAGGAATTGTCCGTTGCGGATAATATGTCGCTTTGGTCAGGCAGAAAGTGCAGGACGGGAGACGAAGCGGTTAAGATGTTCCAGCTTGAGGATATACTTAAGCAGCAGGTTTCAAAGCTTTCCGGAGGAATGAAGAGAAGGGTTGCCATAGCCTGTGCATGTGTTCATATGCCGCCGGTCATGCTTATGGATGAGCCTACCGCCGCGCTTGATATCTATTACCGCACCGAGGTGCGGAAATGGATGAAGCAGTACCGCGAAATGAACGGTATCATTATCACTGTTACCCACGATTCCGATGAAATGTCGGACTCGTCTGTATGTCTTCTTATTGAGGATGGATTACTTAAGGATTTTAGGGAGGAAAAGTAAATGCATTTTGATCCAAACACAGGCGAAAAGATCATGGATCCCGGAGATGAGATCCAAAACACTGCAGCTCAGGCAGTAACACCCGAGCAGGCAGCACAGAACGTGCAGGATGCGGCTCAGCAGGCACAGGCCGCCGCACAGGCCGCTCAGCAGGCCGCTCAGCAGGCAGCAGCACCCGCTGCAGATGCAGCTCAGCAGGCACAGCAGGCTTATGCTCAGGCACAGCAGCCCCAGTTCCAGGCACAGCAGCCTCAGTTCCAGGCACAGCAGCCCCAGTTCCAGGCAGCACCCGCTGTACCCCAGGGAGAAAAGGTTAAGAAGGGACTTCCCATCGGAGCAGTCATCGGCATCGTCGCTGCTGTTCTTGTAGTTCTCGGAGTAGTTGCTTTCTTTTGTCTCAGAAACCTCGGCGGAAAGGTAACACTTGTCAATACACTGATCAACGCTTATGACGGAGAGTACCTTACCGAGGCATCCAAGGATTTCAAGATCGATCCCTTCGGAGAGTTTGGTTATACCGTAGAGGGTGAGATCGAAGATATAGAGTTTAACGTAGCGGTTGCAAGCAACGGCGGATCACATACCAGAAGTGCTTATGCTTCGGTTACTTATTCCGGCTTCACCGCTGATTTCACCGGATATATCGATGAGAAGAATATCAAGGCTTCCTGCCCTGTTCTCGGAGACTATCTCTTCCTTTATGATTATTCCAATAACGATAATGACGGATTCCTCATCGAAATGCTCGAGGATAACGGCGTTGATGTTGAGGACTTCAATGCTGTTATCGGCTTCATGAATGACAATTCCGATCTTGTTAAGAAGTTCTATGACAAGAATGTCGATTATTTCATGGGTATCGCTAATGACCTTAACTTCAAGAAGACCGGAGAAAAAGAGACATTTACCGTAAACGGAAAGAGCGTTACCTGCAAGGAGTATCAGGCAGTCATCACCGAGGATCTCGTAGTTGAGTGGATCGAGGGATATCAGGAGCTCTGGGATGATTTCTACGAAGAGAACTCCGATGATTTCGAGATCATTGAGGACCTGGCAGGCATAGACTTTGATCTTGAAGATATGTTCGATGAGATGATCGATGCTTGCGATGACATGGAAGATACCACCGTTTCCATCTTCTCAAAGGGAACTACCGCTGCCTGCATCCGTATCGAAGAAGATGACAACATGATCGAGATCCTTTTCAAGGGCGGCGATTACCTTGCTCAGAACGTGGAGATCAATTATGACTTCGACGGCGACGACGGAACCCTTCTTACCATCGAAGGCAAGACCAAGGGTGATGTTCAGACCACTACCATCGAGGCGGAAGAAGCTGATTACGAGCTCGAGTATTCCTACAACAGAAAGACCGGCGAGTTTACCATGACCAGCGAGATGTACGGACGCGAGATGTACAACATCGAGTGCACTCTTGAGATCAGCAAGAATGAGATCAAGTACACCTATGAAACCATGGAGATCTACGGCGAGGAAATTCCTTTCGATTCCCTGGTCATCACCTACACTAACAAGGCTGAGATCAAGGAGCCCAAGAAGGGTGAAGAGATCGACCTCGGAAATATGGATGAGGACGAAATGCAGGATCTCGTAATGGATATCATGGAAGAGATCGAGGACAACGACGATCTTCAGGATGTTATGGAAGACTTCGAAGACCTTATGTGGTATTTCTATTGATCCGATGATACGTACGGATCTTTGATGAAGGTATGAACTATTCTTTACAGTACATAAGAATAGAATTCAAAAGAGCCGTCCGTGCATTCTTAAGCGGACTTGCTACGCTTATCATAATATCTGCAATAACTGTAGGCTCTGCGGCAGCGCTCTATACGCTGCTGCAGAGCCTTGGTATTTCCGAGCCTGTTAAGGTCGCGGTCTCCGTGCCCGGTGACGGCTCAATGTCCGGGATGGCGATAAGGCTTCTCGAGGGAATGGATTCCATAAAGGCCGTCTGCGAATTCGAACTTACCGATGAGGCAGATGCAAGGGAAGGCATGTATGACGGAAGGTTCGGAGCGGCGATAGTGCTTCCGGAGAATTTCTATGAGGGGGTCAACTACGGGTTAAATCCTCCCGCGCTTATTCTCATTCCGTCCGATATCACTCCCGGAGTAAGGAATTTCGGTGAACTGCTGGAAACCGCAACATCACTGGTGGATACCGTCGAAGGCGGAATATATGCGGTTACCGATGCGGGGCTCGTTTACGGAATGAAGGTCTCCAGGACCGATATGGAGAATTACCTTACAAATATCGCATTCGATACTCTTTTGAAAAGAACCAGGTTTTTCGGAGAAAGCTTTGAATCATCGCTCGATGTAAGCGGGCTTGTATCCTATTATGCCGTATGTGCCGGACTTATGATCGTAATGATCACCTGTACCGGATTCGGATACCTTTATTCGAAAAGGAGCAAGAGTGTGGAGCACTCACTCAGGAGAAACGGACTCGGTCCGGTGAAGACCGGCTTTGTGAAGCTCCTTGTAGAGATGTGCCAGCTCGTTCTGATTTTTACTGTCTATCTTCTGGTACTTAAACTGTTTTCACATATTCTGATCTCCCGCGAGAGCGAGGCACTCATTCTTTCGGGTGGATCGGTATTGGAAGCCTGTGAGATACTTTCCGGCTTTAAGAATGTCATCCCCGTTCTTTTCTGCATATGCGGTTTTTCGCATTTTATCTACTGCCTTTTCAGGGGCAGGGAGGATTCGGGACTGATACTCCTTATCATGTTCATGATCATGCTGGTGCTCGGCGGCTGTATTGTTCCTTCCGTCTTTCTGCCGGATGCGGCGGTAAGCGCAGGAAGGTTCATGCCTGCGGCACTTTGGAGGGATGATGTTTTTAACGGCGGAATCGTAAGAGAACTTATAACGGGAGCCGCTTTGTTTGTGGCAGGGGAGGTGCTGTCGTGGTTAAATACCTGATAAGGCTTTTCCTTATGCTCAAGGTAAGGCTTAAAAGTCCCTTCACATATGTATGGATACTTCTTATGTGGCTTCTTCTCTGGCTTGTAAATGAGTCATTGATCCCGTCCGAACAGCCTTCCGAGGTTATTATCCTGAACGAAGCCGGCGAGTACGGAAGCAAGGTCATGAACGTCCTTGAAAACCGTGAAGACTATGTTTCAGCATATGTTTATACCGAAACAGACGATGAAGATCATCTGCGTGATATGGTCAGAAAGGGCCGTGCGGAATGCGGTTTTATCTTCCCTGAAGATATGGAAGAAAGAGTCCTGGAGGGTGATACAAGGGGTATGGTAACCCTGGTCACCTCCGGTTTTTCCCTTAAGAGTGCGGCGGTAAGAGAGACGGTCTTTGCCGCCATGTTCAGAGTGATCTATGCGGATATGGTCGAAAATGCTGAAGCGGATATTTTCGAAGATCCCGGAGAGGTAAGGGATTACATCAGGGATAAATACGAATACCTTGTCACAAGCGATGAGGTCTTCGGCCTTGAATATGAAACCGTTGATCTTCCGGAAGGCGAGACTGCAGCTGCCTTTGCCGACAGATCTGATCCGGTCAGGGGAACAGCCGCGGTTCTTCTTTTTATACTGAGTCTGTATTCGGCCGGATCGTTTTTCGGTGAGAGCGGAAGATTCTACAGGGCACTGAATAAGAATGAAAGAGCTGTGAGCATGTTCCTGTATGAACTCTCATCCGTGGCAGTGCCTGCCGTATCGGCTTTCATCCTTATAAGGTGCTTTGACGGAGAGAGTGTTTCGTTTATAAGGGATCTGGGATGTTTCATCCTTCTGCTTGTATTCTGCTGTATATGGAGCGTGGTCTTTATCAGGTTTTTCAAAAGGATCGAAACTTATCTTCCCGCGGTGTCGGTCCTGCTTTTTGCTTCTTTTATACTATGCCCCGTATACTTCGATCCGGCCGGTTACCTTGCCGTTTTGGGCATCGTGACAAGGATATTGCCGCCGTCATTCTATCTGTACATGCTGTGAGGTTTTCGTTCGCTGAATCCGGATCATTTGACATTTTCACGATAAAATAAGAAAATAACTGTGTTTTAACTGCACCTAAAGAAGGGAGACAAATCAATGAAATGTAAACAGTGCGGAGTAGAGCTGGAAGAGGGCGCTGTCTTCTGCCAGTCCTGCGGAGCCAAGGTAGAGGCTCAGCCCGAAGAAAAGCCTGCAGAGGAAACCCCTAAGGCTGAAGAAAAGCCCGCAGAGGAAGCCCCCAAGGCTGAAGAAAAGCCTGCAGAGGAACCCCCCAAGGCTGAAGAAAAGCCCGCAGAGGAAGCTCCTAAGGCTGAAGAAAAGCCCGCAGAAGCACCCAAAGCCGAAGAAGCCCAGGCACAGCCCCAGCCTCAGGCGGTTCAGGCTGCTCAGGCAGATGCGGCACCCAGGAAGAAGTCTAAGATTCTTCCCATAATCCTTATCGCAGCTGCAGCCGTTGTGGTCCTGATACTTGCAGTATTGGGTATCAAGGCGCTTGGCTCAGGCAAAAAGGGTGATACCTCCACGGTTGTCGCTTATGTAAGCCGTGACACGCTCTGCGTTATTATGGATGCAACCGCCAAGGAGCCCAAGATCCTTGAGGTCTGCGATATTGATATTGATAAGGATTATCTCGCGGTCAATGGCTATTACGGATCATCTTTTGTTCCCGATTCTCTTGTAAGATGGTCGGACGATGAGAAGACCCTGTATTTCTTCAATGATGTCGATTCCGACGGAAGCGCAACTTTATACAAGGTTGCCGTTTCCAAGCTTGGCAAGGATAAGAGCAAGAACGAGAGCAAGGTCGTTGAGATCGATGACAAGGTTCAGCTCGGAAGCCTCAGATTCCTTGACGACGGCAGGGTTGCATATCTTACCACCAAGGATAAGCTGATGGTCTATAACGGCAAGGAATCCGTTGAAGTGGAAAAGGATGTTACTTCCGTACGTCTTGTAAACGGTGGCAAGGGACTTCTCCTTCTCACGGATCAGGACAACGAAGGTAACTGCAGCCTTGTCTATGTGGATTCCAAGTACGAGACCACCGAGATCGATGATGATGTACGTTACATCAATAACGTTACCGAGGATAAGGTTTATTACGCAAAGGTTGATACCGAGACATGGGAGTATTCGCTTCATGTATCAGGTTTTGACGGAAAGAGCGATGAAGAGCTCTGCGAAAGCTATGAAAGCATCGGTGCCATGACCGACAGCGGATTCTATTACACAGAGAAAGTTGACGGAGAAGTCAATCTTTACGACTATATCATCGATCCTTACGAGAAGGACGATGAGAATGCCGTCGAGCCCGTAAGCCCCGAGTACTCCGCAGGATTTGTTCCTTCTTCCGAGAGCGAGGCATTTGATGAGTACAAGCAGGGAAGGATCAAGAAGAATTATGATGATGCCCTTGATTATATGCAGAGCAACTGCAGTCTTACCACCATCGGCAGCGTTGATTATTATTACATCTGGAACAGCGACAACTGGGAAGAGTTCTATTACGATATAAGTGCCGACAAGTACTATCGTTATGACAGCGACACCTACTATGCCGCAAGAGACGTATATTATGAGGAACTTGAAGACTGGTATGATATCCAGAGCAGAATCTCTCTCAGAGAGTCACTTAAGGAATATACCTTCGATCCCGGATATGTTTCATTGAATTACTATCATGACGGAAAGAGCGAAGAGCTTGTATCCGAATGTTCCGATGTGGTTCTTGAGTATCTTACCGATAAAACTCCCATGGCAGTATATTCACTTCCTTCAGAGGACTCTGTAGAGAAGATACATATCGATGATGTAAGCTATGCATATGATGCTTACGACCAGGTCTTCGGTTCGAGAAGCAGCGGCGGATCCGGTGAGCTTTTCGTTGCTGTGGGCAGCAGCACCGAGATATCCCTTGATGTAGAGGGAGACATTTCCGATACCATCGTTTCCGAAGATGACGGACTTTTTGCGATCGTGGTTTATACCAAGGACAAGAAAGACAATTATGAGAAGCAGATCCTTCTCTACAACATGAAGGGAACAAGCTTTACCCTTAACGACAAGTTTGATGACGAGGCGGAAGCGCTCTGTGCGTTCAAGAACGGAGTCGTATATTTCATGAAGGGGGCCAACAGCGACGGTTCCGAAGCCGATCTTTACATTTATGACGGCAAGGAGAACACCAAGCTCATCAAGAATGTATCCCTTTACTATGACGGACTTGTCTATGATAACGGAAGCATCCTCTGCTTCGATGAGGCTGATGCGGTTCTCTACAGCAATAACGGCGAAGAGATAGTAAATCTCGGATACATCGCTTCGGTCTACGGTGATATCAATCACATCTCCGACAAGAAGATCGTCTTCTTCTCAGAGGGCAAGCTCTGCTACTTCAACGGAAAAGAGACCGTCAAGATAGCCAAAAGCGTTGACAATGTATGGTTCAACTCCTCGACCGGAGCCAGCTTCCTTGATGTGAACTAATGTATTAAAGTTTTATAAACAAACGGGGCGGTGGGCTTTCCACCGCCCTTTTATGTTGAAAGTTTTTCCGCAGCGGATTATAGTTAAAGGGATAATTTTCATTTTTCAGGATCCGTTCGGAGGAATATATGGATAAGGGATATTACGAATTTCTGGTGCCCGGAAAGCCTAATACCGCGGCCAAGGCGGGCAAGATCGTCCTCATAATCGTCTGCATACTCTGTATCGCCGCAGTTCTGCTCTTGGGCCTTTCTATCGGCCTGATCCTTGCAATCGTTGCGGGAGTCGGTGTCTACTTCTGTTCTCTTTATACCGATGTCGAATACGAGTACCTTTATATTGAAAGGGAGATCTCTGTCGACAAGGTCTTCAACAAGGAAAGAAGAAAGCATGCGGAGACCCTGAGCGTTGACAAGATCCAGGTTTTTGCCCCGGAAAAGAGTTCTAAGCTCGATAATTTCGGAAACGGACAGAACATGAAGGTCACCGATTACAGCTGTCCCGTCGCAGATAACGGCCTCAAGAAGTACGTTTGTTATTATGAGGGAGGCAGGAAGATCCTCTTTTCGCTTGATGAGGAGATGGTCAAGGCTTTCAAGAACAAGATACCCAGGGTTTTCAGTGAGTATTGAGACGGCTGTCATATACGTGCAAAGGCGGGACAAAAAAGTCATTTCTTTTGTCGAAAACGTTCCTTGACTTTTGTTTTCCCGGATGATAACATTTTAAAAATTTTTCATTTTTCTATTTATTTATCACGAGCAGATTCGCTGCGGAAAGGAAGATCATGGCACAGATAGTTGAAGACGGCATTACATTTGACGACGTTCTCCTGGTCCCTTCATACTCTGAGGTCATTCCCAATCAGGTTGACCTTCACACCAATCTCACCAAGAAGATCAGACTTAACATTCCTCTTATGAGTGCAGGCATGGATACTGTTACCGAGCACCGCATGGCCATTGCAATGGCACGTCAGGGAGGTATCGGTATCATCCACAAGAATATGTCGATCGAGGCACAGGCCGAAGAGGTCGACAAGGTTAAGAGATCCGAGAACGGAGTTATAAGCGATCCTTTCTTCTTAAGCCCCGAGCACACACTTGCCGATGCAGACGAACTGATGGGCAAGTTCCGTATCTCAGGCGTTCCCGTCACCGAGGGCCGAAAGCTCGTAGGTATCATCACAAACCGTGATCTTAAATTCGAAACAGACTACACCAAGAAGATTAAAGAGTGCATGACAAGCGAGAACCTTGTCACCGCAAGAGAGGGAGTTACTCTTGAGGAAGCCAAGGAGATCCTTGGAAAAGCAAGAAAAGAAAAGCTTCCCATCGTTGATGAGAACTACAATCTCAAGGGTCTCATCACCATCAAGGATATCGAGAAGACCATCAAGTACCCCAATGCAGCCAAGGACGAGCAGGGAAGGCTTCTCTGCGGAGCCGGCGTAGGTATCACCGCAAACGTTCTCGACCGGGTAGCGGCTCTCGTCGAAGCCAAGGTCGATGTCATCGTTCTCGATTCCGCACACGGACATTCACAGAACGTTATCAACTGCGTGAAGATGATCAAGGAAAAGTATCCCGATCTTCAGGTGATCGCAGGTAATGTTGCTACCGGCGAAGGAACCAAGGCTCTCATCGAGGCCGGAGCTGATGCGGTTAAGGTAGGTATCGGACCCGGATCCATCTGCACAACCAGAGTTGTCGCTGGTATCGGTGTTCCCCAGGTTACCGCAGTCATGAACTGCTATGCTGTTGCTAAAGAGTATGGAATCCCCATCATCGCAGACGGCGGTATCAAATATTCCGGAGATGTTACCAAGGCTATTGCGGCCGGCGGAAGCGTATGCATGATGGGTTCGATCTTCGCAGGATGCGAGGAGAGCCCCGGAGAGTTCGAACTCTACCAGGGAAGAAAGTATAAGGTCTACCGTGGCATGGGATCAATTGCAGCCATGGAGAACGGAAGCAAGGACAGATATTTCCAGGAAAATGCCAAGAAGCTCGTTCCCGAAGGCGTCGAGGGAAGAGTTGCATACAAGGGACTTGTTGAGGATACGGTATTCCAGCTCCTCGGAGGACTCAGGGCAGGTATGGGCTATTGCGGTGCACAGGATCTTCCCACTCTCACCGAGACCGGAAGATTTGTCAAGATCTCGGCTGCATCCCTCAAGGAGAGCCATCCCCATGATATTCATATCACCAAGGAAGCTCCCAACTACTCGGTTGACGCATAAACAGATATTTAAACGGCAGGATATATATCCTGCCGTTTTGTTTTTTAATCGATTCTTAATGCACTGATTCCTTTTTTTTCTCGGGGAATTGTGATATATTTTTAGTGTAAAAGGTCAGTTTTTGTGTGATGGGGGGAATTGTTTCACGCATTAATACTATCGGACCTTTATTTTTGCTTTTCAAAATTATTGTTTTGAGGTGTCTATGTCCGCCGTCAGGATGATCGACAGAGAAAAACTTCAGATGATACAGGATCTGATGTGCGCCTTTGCGGGAGTGAGTGCCATTGTTCTCGACAAGAACAGGATGGCTCTTTGTGAGATCAGTAATGACCGCGTAAGCTCAGGTGCTCTTTCCCAGCTCATCGGAAGCGAATATCTGGACCGTATGATGGACGATATCGGTGACGAGACACCCGAAGATATCTGTATTCAGAATATAGAGGACAGTGAAGACGGGATGGTAAGGATCGGTGCGGTCAGCATCAAGCCTGCCGGCAAGATGTATATCATATGCATCGTCGCAGCTCCCGGAAATATCACTGCCGAAAAGTTCGCTAATTTCCTTGATTTCATGAAGACGGGAGCGGAGAGCTATCTGACTCCTCCCTCGGCCAAGAATAAGGACAACGATTCTCTCTATACCGGAGATGAGGCCGATTCCAATCTCATCACTCTTGAGACCACGAAGAACATTCTCGAGCTCATGGATTCCGGAGACGGTATTGAAGCTGTTTTCCAGAAGTGGCTTAATCTGGTTGCCGATTACCTCAAGGTCGACGGGGCTGATATATTCAGGCTCGGTGACGGCAATATGGACGTTGTGGCGCAGTACAGTGCACCCGGATATGTTTCGGATTTCACACTTAAGAGTACTGTTCCTTTGGCTGATGCTTTCAAGAACGAGGGCCCCGTTATTCTTTCTTCATCATCACTGGATAAGCAGCCTGAGCTATACGGGGTAAGAAAGTACGATATCCTTGCGCTCATGAGCTATCCTCTTCTTGTAAGGGAAAACGGCGAGGGAACCTTTATTGCCTGCTTTGTGATGAAGAAGCGCAGGCGCAACTGGAACATGGATGAGATAAGGTTTGCGGGAGATGCCGTAAGGATCATGCAGAGCATCATCCGTGCAAGACTTATGTACGGCACGATCTCCAGATATTCCGCATCCGTTACCGAGATCCTCGACAATGTGGGATGCTGCGTTTACCTGACACAGGAGTCGACAGGTAAAGTGCTCTTTGCCAACAGGATGCATACGGATACCTTCGGTTCCGACTGGCAGGAGGGAGAGCTTCGGGATATCATTTCAAAGGGTGATTTCGAAAATCCCGTAAGCGGTTCTTTCGAGATCTATTATCCCGAAAAGCGCAGATGGTTCGACCTTATGTACAAGAGGGTCGAGTGGGTGGACGGATCGGCCGCAATGCTCTATTCGCTGTACGATGTGACCGACAGAAGGCTGTACCAGCGCAAGATCGAGCAGCAGGCGTTCACCGATTTCCTTACCGGCCTTTACAACCGCATGTGCTGTGAAAAGGATCTGTCCAAGCTTGTTGACGAAGCTAAGATGACAGGCAGGCGCGGAGCCGTTATATTCATAGATCTCGACGACTTCAAGCATATAAACGACGGTCTTGGCCATCAGTACGGGGATGTTCTCTTGAAGGAGATATCCGCATCGCTCCAGAAGATAATGGGGGTCGAAAGATACTGCTACCGCATGGGCGGCGACGAGTTCGTTGTATTGGTACCTCCTTCCGCTTTCGGCAGGTACGAGGAGATCAAGCACAGCATCGATACCACCTTCGCATCGCCCTGGATTCTCAAGGAGATCGAATACTACTGTACCGCAAGTATCGGAACCGTCATCTTCCCCGATTACGGTGAGAGTGTGATGGATCTTCTGAAAAAAGCGGATATTGCGATGTATTCGTCCAAGAAGGCCGGCAAGAACCGTGTTACGGAATATACCGACGGTCAGGAAACCGTATCGGGAAGACGTCTCGATATGGAAAAGAATATGAGAGATGCCTCTACGACCGGCTACAGGGAGTTTGAGGTTTACTACCAGCCTATAATCGATGTCGAGGGTCCGGAGCCCAGATGTGTCGGTGCGGAAGCACTTGTCAGATGGAACAGTCTCAAGATGGGCTTCATCTCGCCTTCGGACTTCATCCCTCTTGCGGAGTATCTCGGACTCATCAATCCCATCGGCGGACATGTTCTCGAGAAGGCTTGTGAAAACTGCAAGGCCTGGAACGATGAATACGCCAAGGATTACAAGGTCAATGTCAACCTGAGCGTCGTTCAGCTCCTTCAGAATGACATAGTCGAATCGGTTGAAGAGACCATAAAGAAGACGGGCATCGATCCTGCGCATCTGTGCCTGGAGGTTACCGAATCGCTTGCGATCAACGATATGCCCAGGATGATAGAGATCCTTACCAGGATCAAGGCACTTGGATGTACGATCGCACTGGATGATTTCGGTACGGGTTATTCATCGCTTAATCACATAAGGGAGATCCCTTTTGATATAATCAAGGTTGACCAGAGCTTTGTACGTGACCTGGACACCGATGCTTATGCACAGTCCTTTGTAAGGATGGTTGCGGAGCTTGCGGAGACCATAGGGGTCAGGATCTGTGTGGAAGGTATCGAGAATAAAGCCCAGCTTGAAAAGCTGCACGGAATGAAGATAAAATTCATCCAGGGCTATTATTACGATAAGCCTCTTAAGAGGAATGAATTTGAAGATAAATATGTGATCGGTGATCAGAGTAAATAAAGAGGAGGATTATTATGTCACTTGAATCGAGCCTGAGAGCCAATTCCTATCCGGGAAGAGGAATAATCGTGGGAGAAAGCGCCAACGGAAAATACGCCGTATGTGCTTACTTCATAATGGGCAGGAGCGTTAACAGCAGAAACCGTATCTTCGTGGAGGTTCCCGAGGATAACGGCATTGAGACCAGACCCTATGATGAGAAGAAGCTTGGTGATCCCAGCCTCATCATATATCATCCCGTAAGAGTTGACGGTCATACCACCATCGTTACGAACGGTGACCAGACCGATACCATCAGGAACGGCCTTGATAAGGGCTTCACCTTTGAGCAGTCGCTCAGAAGCCGTACCTTCGAGCCCGATGCTCCCAATTACACACCCAGGATCTCCGCTGTACTCAACGTTCACGGCGGCAAGTTTGACTATCAGATGTCCATCATCAGAAGCGAGGACGGCAGCGAGGACAGACCCATCCACTGCACGTATTCCTACGGAAAACCCATGGCCGGTGAGGGACATTTCATCCACACCTACAAGCATGACGGCGATCCCCTTCCCAGCTTCACCGGTGAGCCTGAGTTCGTCAAGATCTCCGATGATATCGACGATTTCGCTCTTATCATCTGGGATTCACTCAACCGTGACAACAGGGTATCACTTTTCGTCAGATACATCGACATTGAGACCGGCATCGCAGAGAGCCGTATCATCAATGCCAATAAATGATCCGGATTTGTTTTAGTTTCCCCGGCTTCCTATCAGAAGCCGGGGAATTTTTTATACCGTTGATGTAATTTCGCATTAATTAAGAAATGACGGATTACACGCGGGGTGATGATATGTTATAATCACTATTTGTAATACTGTATTATTTTCACAGAAAGGACGCCTTTTACAGGCGAGTATGAGAAAATGAGCGAGATTCAGCTTAAGTACGGATGTAACCCCAATCAGAAACCTTCAAGGATCTTTATGGAGGACGGAAGCGATCTCCCTGTTACCGTATTGAACGGTAAACCCGGATATATCAACTTCCTCGATGCGTTTAACGGATGGCAGCTTGTTAAGGAATTAAAGCAGGCTACCGGACTTCCCGCAGCAACCTCCTTCAAGCACGTTTCACCCGCAGGTGCGGCTATCGGCCGTCCCCTTTCCGATACTCTCAGGAAGATCTACTGGGTTGATGAGAAGGCTGAGCTCAGCCCCCTTGCATGTGCATACGCAAGAGCAAGAGGTGCGGACAGAATGAGCTCCTTCGGCGACTTCATCGCTCTTTCCGATATATGTGATGTCAGCACCGCTATGCTGATCAAGCCCGAGGTTTCCGACGGCATCATCGCTCCCGGTTATGAGCCCGAAGCACTCGAGATCCTCAAGGGCAAGAAGAGCGGTAATTACAACATCATTCAGATCGATGAGAATTATAAGCCTGCCGAGATCGAGAAGAAGCAGGTTTACGGCATCACCTTCGAGCAGGGCAGAAATGAGCTCAATGCCGATGAGGTCCTTCCCGGCAGCGTAGTTACAAAGAATAAGGATATCCCTGCGGATGTTCTTGCGGATATGAAGGTTTCTCTCATCGTCCTAAAGTATACCCAGTCAAATTCCGTATGTTATGTAAAGGACGGACAGGCTATCGGTATCGGTGCGGGACAGCAGTCCAGGATCCACTGCACCAGACTTGCGGGAAGCAAGGCTGACAACTGGTTCCTTCGCCAGAGCCCCCAGGTTCTCGGCCTTAAGTTCCTCGACACCATCAAGAGAGCTGACCGTGACAATGCTATTGACCTCTACATCGGTGATGAGTATGAGGATGTTCTTGCCGAGGGTACATGGCAGACCATCTTCGCTGAGAAACCTCCCGTATTCACAAGAGAGGAAAAGAAGGCATGGCTCGCTAAAAATACAGATGTTATTTGTGGCTCCGATGCATTCTTCCCCTTCGCTGACAATGTCGAGAGAGCCCGTAAGAGCGGCGTAAAGTACATTGCACAGCCCGGCGGATCCAAGAGGGACGATGTGGTCATCGAAGCATGCGACAAGTACGATATGGTAATGTGCTTCACCGGAATCAGACTTTTCCATCATTAAATAACATACGACAGTTAATGCCGATACGCGGTGCATGACTGTCAAGATAAAATATCAGGAGTTATAAAATGGCAGAAACCGAAGAACGTTCCAAACATTTTATAGAGAATGAGATAGATAACGACCTTGCCACGGGAAGGTTTGATCATGTTATGACCAGATTCCCTCCTGAGCCCAACGGTTACCTCCATATAGGCCATGCCAAGAGCATAATCCTTAATTCGGGAATGGCTCAGGAGTACGGCGGCAAGTTCAACCTCAGATTTGACGATACAAATCCTACCAAGGAGAAGACCGAGTTCGTCGAGTCCATTAAGGCGGACGTTTTATGGCTCGGTGCCGATTTCGAGGACAGGCTTTTCTTTGCATCCGATTATTTCGATCAGATGTATGAAGGTGCTGTCAAGCTCATCAAGAAGGGCAAGGCCTATGTTTCCGACCTGACCGCGGATGAAGTCAGGGAATACAGGGGAACCTTCGAACAGCCCGGCAAGGACGATCCCGGAAGGAACAGATCCGTTGAGGAAAACCTCGCTCTTTTCGAGGAAATGAAGGAAGGCAAGTACGCCGACGGTGAGAAGACCCTCAGGGCAAGGATCGATATGGCATCTCCCAACATCAACATGAGAGATCCCGTCATCTACCGTGTCGCACATATGACCCATCACAGAACGGGTGACAAGTGGTGCATCTATCCCATGTATGATTTCGCACATCCCATCGAGGATGCCGTCGAGGGAATCACCCACTCACTCTGCACGCTTGAATTCGAAGACCACAGACCTCTTTATGACTGGGTTGTCAAGGAGCTCGAGTATCCCAATCCTCCCAGACAGATAGAGTTTGCGAAGATGTATCTTACCAATGTCGTCACCGGCAAGAGATATATCAAGAAGCTTGTTGAAAACGGCACCGTTGACGGATGGGACGATCCCAGACTTGTTTCCATCGCAGCGCTCAAGAGAAGAGGATTTACCCCTTCTTCCATCAGAAAGTTCGTAGAGCTCTGCGGTATCTCCAAGTCGCAGGCATCCGCAGATTATGCAGCACTTGAATATTGCATCAGGGAGGACCTTAAGCCCGTTGCAAAGCGTTACATGGCTGTTCTCGATCCCATCAAGCTCGTGATAGACAATTATCCCGAGGGACAGAGCGAGATGGTAACCGCTTCCAACAACCCTGAGAACGAAGAACTCGGAACAAGACAGGTTCCCTTTGAGAGAGAGCTTTACATCGAAAGAGACGACTTTATGGAAGAGCCTCCCAAGAAGTATTTCAGGCTTTTCCCCGGAAATGAAGTCAGACTTATGAACGCATACTATGTTACCGCAGTATCCTGTGAGAAGGATGCGGACGGCAAGGTTACAGTCGTACACTGCACCTACGATCCCGAGACCAAGGGAGGCACATCTGCGGACGGACGTAAAGTCAAGGGTACCATCCACTGGGTTCCCGCATCGAGTGCCATCACTGCACAGGTAAGGCTTTACGAGAACCTCGTCGATGAGGAGAAGGGTGTATATGACGAGAACGGTAACGTCAACCTCAATCCCAATTCACTTACCGTATGCGATAACTGCAAGCTTGAGCCCGCATTTGCAGGCGCACAGGCTTTCGACAGATTCCAGTTCGTAAGAAACGGCTTCTTCGTAGTCGACTGCAAGGATTCGACCGAAGACAAGCTTGTTTTCAACCGTATCGTGGGACTCAAGAGTTCATTTACCCTTCCCGCATCAAATTGATCAGATTATTTTTTGGAGGATATTATGGCCGGTCTTTTATCCGGGCTTGAAAGCCTTGGTCTTGGAAAACTTGAAAATATAGATATCTTCGAAAAAGAAAAAAAAGAAGAGAAGGCAGCCGCTGAGACAAATGTTCATAAGGAGCCGGAGTTTGTCGAAACGGACTTCATTTACGACAAGAGCTTCAAGTGTCCCGTATGTGATCAGCCTTTCAGCGCCAAGATAATGAAGACCGGAAAGGCCAAGCTCAAGAAGACGGATTTTGATCTCCGCCCCATCTACGAGGGCTTTGCCGCCGAGAAATATGATGTCCTTCTTTGCCCCGTCTGCGGATATGCCGCATTGGGAAGATATTTCACCTCGCTTCTTCCCACGCAGGTCAAGATGATCAAGGAGCAGATCAGCAGTAATGTCGTTCTTACCAAATACGACGATGAGACCTATTCCTTCGAACAGGCTCTTGAGCGTTACAAGCTGGCACTTGCTTGTGCGGTGGTAAAGCGTGGCAAGATGAGTGAGAAAGCTTATGTATGTCTCAGAACCGCGTGGCTCATGAGAAGCTACGGTGAGTATCTGGCAACTCAGGAAGGCGATAACAAGGCTTTGATAGAGTCATTAAAGGCCCAGGAAGCCGAGTACGAAGAGAATGCTTACAGGGGATTTTTGGAGGCAAGGACTTCCGAGAGTTCACCAATTGCCGGAATGGATTCCACAACACTTGATTATCTGCTTGCACAGCTTGCATTCCATCTGAAGGATTACACAACCTGCAGCAGGATGGTATCCGGAATACTTACTTCGCCCGGAGCCAATGCAAGGATCAAGGACAAGGTAAGGGATCTTAAGGAGCAGCTGTCTCAGGTCAAAGACCAGAAGTAAGCGCTGCTTTCCGGGGAGGATCCGGGAAGGATATCTGTCCGGACAGACAAGTTAATATTGTGATAGTTCTGCATATAATGAGGGGAGAGATTTTATGTCAGAAGATTATATCATCACTAAATCAGGCGGGATCATTCCTACCGGTCTGCCCGGCGGCTTTTTTATATATGAAGCCCAGGGGGAGCAGAGCATCCTGTATGCCGAGCCGAATGTTATAAGACTTTACGACTGCGATTCCTTTGAAGAATTCTATGAGTATGTCGGTGGAACATTCAGCGGAATGGTCCATCCGGATGATATTCACAAGGTCCAGAACCAGATAGTAGCTCAGACCACGGCTTCGGACAAAAGACACGATTATGTAAGATACCGCATTATCACCAAAAAGGGTGAAGTAAAATTCATCGAGGATTTCGGACATCTTCTCCATTGGCGGAACGGCAAGAGCTTCTTCTATGTCTTTATCGTTGACGTAGACCAGAACGAATTCTTTAACGAAAACCGTAATTCATTCGCTGAGGCCGAGCTCCTCAGCTCCCATCAGGATACGGATCCCCTGACGGGACTTTTCAATATGTCATTCTTCTATCATCAGGTTGCGATGGACCTCAGTTCGCTCGTGCCCTGGAAAGGAGATATGGCATTCATTCATTTCGATATTCCCAATTTTAAGCTATATAACGAAAGATACGGCTTCAATGCCGGAGATAACCTGCTATGTGACTTTAGCAGGGCTATTGTGAGTGCGTTTAATTCCAGCATCGTTTCAAGGTTTTCGGATGATCATTTCGTTGTCTTTTCCAAAAATTCGAGAGATGAGGTGCTGAATCAGGTCGAGCAGGTCTATAAGACAATGCTCAACTCCGAAGATACGACCGCGAGGGTCAGGATAAAGGCAGGTATCTACTTCCCCGAAGACAGACGTCCGGAGGTCGGTCTTTCCTGCGATCATGCAAGACTTGCCTGCAACAGCATAAAGAGCAGGCATGACTATTATTACTGTATATATGACGAGGCACTCCGCGAGAAGCTCAGAAGACAGCAGTATGTTGTGGATCATGTCGAGGAAGCTGTCGCTAAAGAATACATCAAGGTATTCTATCAGCCGGTCATAAATCTGGGGAGCGGCAAGATCTGCGGATATGAGGCACTCGTACGCTGGATAGATCCCGTCATTGGTTTCCTTTCACCCGGAGATTTCATAGAGACACTCGAACAGTTCCATCTGATCCATCTGGTCGACCGGTTCGTGATAAAGAAAGTCTGCGAGGATTATAAGAACCTGAAGGATGCCGGAGAGGATGTCGTGCCCGTATCCCTTAATATATCAAGGCTTGATTTCGAGCTTTGCGATATATTCGGAATACTTGAAGCTACAAGAGAAGAGTATGATGTCCCCCGCAGTATGCTGGATATTGAGATCACGGAGAGTGCGCTCAATGACAATGTTAAATACATCAGTCATGAATGTGATAAGATGCGCACCAAGGGATACAGTCTGTGGCTGGATGATTTCGGAAGCGGATACTCCTCCCTTAATACGATCGCAGAGTATGATTTTGATGTTCTTAAGCTGGATATGATATTCCTGCGTTCATTTGATACGAATCTCAGGTCGCGTGAGCTTATGCGCTATATCATCAAGGGAGCCTGCGGATTGGGACTGAATACACTGTGTGAGGGCGTTGAGACGGAGGAACAATGCAGGTTCCTGCAGATGACCGGCTGTGACAAAGCCCAGGGTTTTTATTTCGGAAAGCCGATGCCCATGGAGGAAACCAGGGCATTTACAAGGGAAAAGGGGCTTGTCTGGGAAAAGAACTAACAGCGTAAGCCGTCCCCTCTGTTTTCCCCTGTTTATAAA
The DNA here is from genome assembly GCA_024691045.1 of Lachnospiraceae bacterium. The sequence continues at coordinate 20,861 of JAILOC010000146.1, forward strand.
AAAAGGGGATAGCCTTGCGGCTATCCCCTTTGATGTGCATCTGATTTATTTATCTACTTCTTCGGAAGTTCCTTCGGCTTTATCGCTGTCATCAAAGAACTCTTCAACAGTCTTTCCTGCTTCCTGAACGGCTTCCTTGGCTGTCTCTGAGAGGGGGGTGAAATCTGCTTCCTCATCCTCATCGTCCTCGAAATCCTCAAACAGATCGTCGAGATCGTCGGATGCGGCGAATTTATCCTTCACCTTGGAATATGCCTCCTTGGCACTCTTGGATACCTTGCCTGCGGTGGTCTTGGCAGACTCGGTAAACTTCTTGGCTACCTCGGAAATATTGTCCAGAGAGGTATATGAACGGGTGGGAGCTTCCTGTGCATCTTCATCATCTCCGTCGAGAATGATGGGCTCCTCCTTCTTCTGATAATAATAATATGCTGCCGCTGCGGCTACGGTGCCGATAACTGCAGTACCTAACAGGAATTTACCGAATTTTTTACTCATGACAGACTCCTTTCAGAAGTTCGTGATTCGCTTTTTGGGCGTAAGACCATTTTAATATAAATCTTCTCATTGTAAAAGGGAAAAATCATTAAGTTTTCTTTCATTTCCGAGTGCTGTGATCTGAAAGCCGGAAAATGATCCCTGTCCCGGGAATGGGTTGATCAGAAAATCTGTCTTCGGAAAAAACGGATACGCTTTCCCGGAATGCCGGATCAAAAAATACCCCTCCCGATAGGGCGGATGAACATAAGGATAAAAGCACTGTTAAGTAAAATATCACATATTATAATATTGCGTTTAGTAAACTAGCGATTACTTAACGAATGACCGCGTTGATTAGCGGATGGCTATGCCCGGAAGAGGTATTTATGTCATGTGATCTGCAGGAGCCTGAAATTTTTGAGCCCTATCCGGTGAATTCAGGTTCCAAAAAAGAAGAGGAAGGAGAAAAGTCTGCGAAAGATTTTTTGGTGACGATTTTGGGCTCAAAAAATGACATGAAGATTTTATATTGTGTGTTGTGTATACAAAATTACGATGACGACACTTGTGTTAGTTTTTATGATGTCAATTATTGTGGATAACTTTCCTTTGGAAATTCGGACAAATCTCCTATTTTTCCACAGACGTCTGTGTCATAAAGTGGAAATGTGACAATGAATTTAGCGGAAAAACTTTCAAGATAATAGTTGGTTGCAAATAAAATGCGAATACTTTATACGATTTTATGTCTGCTGACAAAGATGTCAAAATATTGGTTTATGTAAACTGATACACATCACTTCCTATTCCGAAAGAAATATAAGCACAAAAAAGTCCCCTGCGCAGTGAAAACCGTTCGCAGGGGACTTAACAGTTGAGGAATTAAGTTTATGACTTAAAGAACACTCCGAGGAAGTTTCTTCCGATGCTCGATCCGATGTTTCCGCCGAGGGTCTTTCCGAACTTTCCGCCGATCGCACCGCCCACCGTTTTACCGACTTCACGGCCTACGGTTCCGGCTCCGGTCTTGGCAACGCTCTGTGCTGCCTTGGCTGTTTTGTAGCTCATTGAGTTCTTGTCAGGCTTGGCGGGCTTTCCCTGTGCGGGTGCAGTGCCCGGTGCGGGCTGACCTGCGGGTAATTCACCCTCTACAAGTGTCTGGTTTCTCTGAAGGAACTCATATGCCGAATCCCTGTCGAAATAATCGCTGTATCTGTTAAATAATCCGCTTCCCCTGATCACGCTGTCTCTGGTGGAATCGTCAATTGAACCCATAAGCGAACAGGGAGGAAGGATCTTGGTGTTTTCAACCATTGTGGGAACACCCTTTTCATCGAGGACGGATACTAGCGCTTCTCCGGTTCCCAGGGAGAGGAGAGTTTCGTAGGTATCGAATTCGGGATTGACTACGAAGCTCATGGCAGCTGCCTTGGCTCTCTTTTGCTCTGCTGGAGTGTATGCGTGAAGAGCGTGCTCAATTTTATTACCGAGCTGTGCCAGGATCTCATCGGGAATGTCTCCGGGGTTCTGCGTTACGAAGAAGATTCCCACACCTTTGGATCTTATGAGCTTGATCACCTGCTCGATCCTGTTCATCAGGGTCTTGGGTGCGTTATCAAACAGCATGTGTGCTTCATCGAAAAAGAAGACCATCTTGGGCTTGTCGAGGTCGCCGACCTCGGGAAGTGACTCGAAAAGCTCGCTCATCATCCAGAGAAGGAATGTTGCGTACATATCGGGATGATTGATGAGCTTCTGGCAATCCAGTACCTGAATGGTTCCCTTATCGGAATCCCTGCGGAGCCAGTCGTTGATATCAAGTGCCGGCTCGCCGAAGAAATACTCGGCTCCTTCGCTCTCTAAGGTCACAAGTGATCTTATTATCGCGTTTACGCTCTGTCTTGCGATGGTTCCGTATTCGGAAGCGTATTCCTTGGCATGGTCCGCTACGTAATTGAGCATGGACTTAAGGTCCTTGGTATCGATCAGCAGCATGTTGTTGTCATCGGCGATCTTGAAGATCATGGCAAGAACATGGGACTGGGTATCGTTGAGACCGAGGATCCTTGCGAGAAGAAGAGGACCCATCTCTGAAATGGTTGTTCTTAAGGGCATTCCCTTTTCCGCATATACATCCCAGAAATTGGTGGGATATGAATCGAAAGCAAATCCCTCATCCTTCAATCCGAATCTCTCGATCCTGGCCTGCATATCCTCGGAATCCTTACCGGGCTGGCAAAAGCCCGCCAGATCTCCCTTGACATCGGCTAAGAATACGGGAACTCCCATATCGGAAAAGCTTTCGGCAAGGACCTTCAGGGTGATGGTCTTACCCGTTCCGGTAGCTCCGCAGATCATACCGTGGCGGTTAGCCATCTTGGGATAGATGCAGATCTTCTTGTCTCCGCTCTTTCCCAGAAAAATAGTTCCGGACTGCTTATCGTACATTTCCTGTCCTCCTCATATGTAATAATATGCGTTATAAAAATAGGTTCTATGCCGGTTTTGCGGCATAAATGCTATAAATAACTCACGCAATTGAATTGCCGGTGTAGAGGGTGTAATACCTTCCCTTAAGGTCAATGAGCTGGTCGTGGGTTCCTCTCTCTATGATCCTTCCCTGCTCCATTACCATTATACAGTCGGCGTTACGGACTGTCGAAAGTCTGTGTGCGATGACGAAGGAGGTTCTTCCGTTCATCAGCTTATCCATGCCTTCCTGGACGATCCTTTCTGTTCTGGTGTCGATGGAGCTGGTTGCTTCGTCGAGGATCAGGACGGGAGGATCTGCGATCGCTGCTCTGGCAATGGCAAGAAGCTGTCTCTGCCCCTGGGAAAGGCTTGCGCCGTTACCGGTCAGCATGGTGTCGTAACCGTCCGGGAGCTTGGAGATGAATTCGTCCGCATTGGCCAGTTTTGCGGCAGCGACGACTTCCTCGTCCGTGGCGTTCAGTTTTCCATAACGTATGTTATCGGCAATCGTACCCGTGAAAAGATTGGTTTCCTGAAGTACTATTCCAAGCGACCTTCTCAGATCCGCCTTGACGATCTTGTTGACATTGATACCGTCGTATCTGATCTTGCCGTCCTGAATGTCGTAGAAGCGGTTGATCAGGTTGGTGATGGTGGTCTTACCCGCACCGGTGGATCCTACGAAGGCGATCTTCTGACCGGGCTTGGCTTCAAGCTTGATGTCGTGAAGCACCATCTTTTCATCGGTGTATCCGAAATCCACACCGTCGAAGACTACATTTCCTTCAAGCGGCTTGTAGTCCGTGGTTCCTTCTGCCTTGTGGTAATGCTTCCACGCCCACATTCCGGTGTGTTCTGAGGTTTCCTCCAGCTTTCCTTCGGGGGTTTTCTTCGCATTTACAAGTGTAACATATCCTTCGTCGGTCTCGGACTCCTCATCCATAAGTGCGAATATCCTCTCCGCGCCGGCCATTGCCATGACGATGGAATTGAACTGCTGTGCCACCTGTGCGATGGGCATGTTGAAGCTTCTGTTAAGGCTGAGGAAGGAAGCGACCGATCCTACCGTAAGGGGAGTCTTTATCGCTAAGATACCACCAGTTATTGCACAGAGGACATAGCTGACGTTTCCAAGCTGGGCACTTATGGGCCCCAGTGCGTTGGCATATGTATTGGCCTTGGAGGAAGCATCAAAGAGCTCCTCGTTCAGGTCCTTAAACTGTTCTTTGCCCGCTTCTTCATGGCAGAATACCTTGACCACCTTCTGACCGGTGATCATCTCCTCTATGAAGCCGTTAACGGTACCGAGCTGTTTCTGCTGGCGGGCGAAATGCTTTCCGCTGTTTTTTGCAGCAAAGCCGGTGCAGAACATCATGACACAAATCATAACAATCGTTACCATTGTCATGACGGGGCTGAGTACTATCATGGAGACCAGCACGGATATGATGGTGATCACCGAATTGATGCACTGTGGAATGCTCTGGGATATCATCTGTCTCATGGTATCTATATCATTGGTATAGACGGACATGATATCTCCGTTGGTATGTGTATCGAAGTACCTGATGGGCAGCTTTTCCATTTTTTCGAAAAGCTCGTTCCTTAAGGTCTGCATCGTTCCCTGGGTGATCACGATCAGGAGCTTCTGCTGGGTGAAGTTGGCAACTACTCCCAGAGCGTAGAAGCAGGCTACCCTGGTTATGGCCCTGGCAAGAGGACCGTAATTCGGGAGCGTATCGGGATTGAGCAGATAGGGGGTGATGTACTTGTCTATCAGCTCCTTCATGAAAAGAGTTCCCTGAAGGCCGCTGGCGACGGTTATGATTATGCATACAAAAACGATAGCGTATTGTATGTAATAGGTTTTAAAGACATACCCCATTATCCTTTTGAACATCTTACCGGGATCCTTGGCTTTTGGCCCCGGTCTTCCCAGTGAATTTCTTCCCGGTCCCGGCATTTAATCCACCTCCGTTTCATCGAAGTCTCCGGACCCGCCTGTCTGGGATTCGTATACTTCACGATAGATCTCGTTTCTGTTTAATAATTCTTCATGTGTTCCGATATCGGAGATCCGTCCGTTATCAAGGACGATGATCCTGTCCGCATCGGAAATGCTGGAGATCCTCTGGGCTATTATGAACTTGGTCACGCCGGGGATCTCATTTCTGAAGGCCTGACGTATTTTGGCATCGGTTGCCGTATCCACCGCGCTGGTGGAGTCATCGAGTATGAGGATCTTGGGATCCTTAAGAAGTGCTCTTGCTATGCACAGTCTTTGCTTCTGTCCGCCGGAAACATTGTTTCCGCCGTGCTCTATATAGGTATTGTATCCGTCCGGCATATTGGAAACAAATTCATCCGCACATGCCATAACACAGGCCTTTTTGCATTCTTCCTCAGTCGCATCCGGCTTGCCCCAGCGAAGGTTCTCCAGGACCGTACCGGAAAAGAGCTGGTTTTTCTGGAGCACCACGGAAACGGAATTTCTGAGGGTTTCCAGGTCGTATTGGCGAACGTCGATGCCGCCTACACTGACGCTTCCTTCCGTTACGTCATAGAGTCTGCTGATAAGGCTGACCAGGGTCGTTTTTGAGGATCCTGTGGCACCCATGATGCCTATGGTCTCGCCGGACTTTATATCGATATTGATGTTTTCCAGGACTTCCTTTCCGCCCTGATCGTGATTATATGCAAAGGAAACATTCTCAAACCTGACGGATCCGTCTTTTACCTCATAAACGGGATTATCCGGGTTCTTAAGATCGGGCTCTTCGCTGAGCACTTCCGCGATACGCTCCCCGCTGGCAGCGCTCATGCTTATCATTACGAAAACCATCGAGAGCATCATCAGACTCATAAGTATGTTCATGCAATATGTAAGAAGGCTCATGAGCTCTCCGGTGGTCAGATCGCCGACGCTGATCATCCTTGCACCGATCCAGCTGATGGTAAGGATGCAGGTGTAGACGGTCGCAGACATGATCGGGAAGCTTATGACGACCCTGCTCTCTGCTTTGCAGAAGATCTTGTAAATGGCTTCTGAAGCCTTCCTGAAGCGGTTAATCTGCTCGTCTTCGCGGACATACGCCTTGACGACCCTGATCGCGTTTACGTTCTCCTGAACTGATTCGTTGAGAGCATCGTACTTGGGAAATGCCTGTCTGAAGGTCTTGTTGGCACCCGATACTATTATGGTGGCAACTATGGCAAGGAAGACGACTGCGATCAGGTATACCCTTGCGATACGGGCATTGATGTAGAAGGCCATACACATGGCAACGATCAGGGACGCAGGAGCCCTCATCGCCATTCTGAGGATCATATGATACGCATTCTGGATGTTGGTGACATCGGTGGTGAGCCTGGTTACCAGACTCGAAGTTGAGAATCTGTCAATATTGGAGAAGGAGAAGGTCTGTATCTTGTCATACATGGCCTTTCTTAAGTTCTTGGCAAGTCCCGTGGAGGCTATGGCGCCGAATTTGCCGCCCAGCAGTCCTCCGATGAATCCGATCACCGCTGCGATCACCATATACAGCCCCACTTTCAGTATATGGTTCATGTTGCCGGCATACACGCCGTCATCGATAATGGAAGCCATAAGGTAGGGAACGATCATTTCCATGGCAACTTCCAGTATCATAAAGACCGGCGTGATAATGGAATGCCATTTGTACTCCCTGACTTCCGAAAGAATTTTCTTAACCATTTCCTTGTTCCTTTATCTTTTATCCTAACTCTTTAATTATAGAATATGAGATTTTCAAGTCAATAAAGCAATCGATTACATTTTAACAGATTATATCTGACAAAATATAAAAAGTCAAAATCATTTATTTATACGTAGCGATCCTAAAGGTACGGTAATGACGGATTTATGGTAAAATAAAGCATTAGGGAAGCATGCACAGCAGTGCGGAATCAAAGCAGCTTTGGGGAGGGAAATATGACGTATTCCGAAACGGCCGGTTTGTGGAGAGAAAAACTGGAAAAGGAAGACCCGCTTTATGCGGAGCTTCTTTCTGTCACTGATGAAGGAGAGCTTGAGGACAGATTCTACAAGGATCTTTCCTTCGGAACCGCGGGACTTCGCGGCAAGGTGGGTGTCGGGACAAACCGCATGAACCGCTTTACCGTCGGACGTGCGGCTCAGGGCATTTCCGATTATATAGTTAAAAAAGGATCGGAAGCCTGCAAAAAGGGTGTTGTGATCGCACACGATCCGAGGCATTTCAGTGCCGAATTTTCGAAGATGACAGCTCTGATCCTTGCGGAAAACGGCATTATGGCATATACATTTCCTTCACTTCGCCCCACTCCCGAACTGGCATTTATGATAAGGCATCTCGGATGCATATCGGGCATCAATATCACCGCATCCCATAACCCCAGGGAATACAACGGCTTCAAGGCATACTGGGAGGACGGCTGTCAGGTCAGCTCCTCGGTTGCCGACGGTATGACGGAGTGCATCGAAGCGGTGGATTATTTTTCCGGAATAAAAGGAATGAGGATGCTTGACGGCTCGCTCGATGAAGCATATGACAGGGCAGTGTCCGACGATAAGATAATAATCCTTTCCGAAAAGTACGACAGGAAATATCTGGACAGGATCGAAAGCCTTGCTATCCATAAGGGCGCAGAGCTTGACCTGTCCATTCCCATTGTCTACACACCCCTTAACGGTGCGGGGAGTATTCCTTTCATGACCGTTATGAAGGACAGGGGATTTACAAATGTTTCGATAGTGGAAGAGCAGCGTGATCCCGACCCGGATTTTACCACTGTAGGTTATCCGAATCCCGAGGATCCCAAAGCTTTCAGAATGTCCGAGGAACTCGGAAAGAAGAACGGTGCGGAGCTTTTGATGGCAACCGATCCCGATGCGGACAGATTCGCCATCGAGCTTCTTATGGATAACGGTGAGTACCTGCCTCTTAACGGAAACCAGACGGGATACATCCTCGTCGCTTACATTCTCGACGGAATGAAGGATGCGGGCACACTTCCGGAAAACGGAGCGATGGTCAAGTCGATAGTCACATCCACCATGTCATCTGTTATGGCGGAAAGCTACGGCGTGAAGATGTACGAGTCCCTCACCGGCTTTAAGAATATCTGTGGCCTGATACCCTTCCTTGAGAAGAATTACGAGAGATACCTTTTCGGATATGAGGAATCGGTAGGATATGCCGCATGCTCGGATATCCGCGACAAGGACGGAATAAGTGCGGGAATGCTCGTTGCCGAAGCTGCCGCATATTATAAAAAGAAAGAAGGCAAGACCCTCTATCAGGTTCTTATGGGTCTTTATGAAAAGTACGGATTCTATGCCGAGGATGAACCGAACCTGGTGCTTGAAGGTATCGAAGGCTCAAAGAGGATCGGAAGGATGATGGAGCATGTAAGGAGCTGCCCTCCATCTGAGATCGCGGGCAGAAAGGTCGTAAAACTCATAGATTATAAGGACGGCGGAGAAGATATCAGACATCCGGAGAATAAGATCCCGGGAACAAATGCGTTTCGATTCTTCCTGGAAGGCACCGATACCTGGTTTGCGATAAGACCCTCCGGAACAGAGCCCAAGATAAAGTTCTATTTCTACACCAGGCAGTCTTCAAGGGAAGATGCGCTTAAGGCAAATGCGGAAATAAAGGCCGCGGTCCTTGAAATGATAGAAGCAGTGAAGTGACAGAAGCAGTGAGCGGTCCACAGGCACCATGGAAAACTGCGATGCCATCCCGCTGCTTTTTCATTGATAGTCTTGCGAAGTGCCTCGGGATCGTCCGTATGGATGATGGCCATGAGCTCGTCGCCCGCGGCATGGCCCTTCGTATCGTTCACCTTCTTTAATCCGTTGACATCTATGGAAAAGAGAGCGAAATTCTCTGCAAGCTCTCCTTTTCTGAATTCCTTCAGATCCTCGTCATAGCATCTTCTGTTGAACAGTCTTGTCATCTCATCGGTCATTGAGATCCTGATGAGATGTTCCTCTCTCTTTTTCTCCTCATCGACATTTCGCGCGGTGAAGATAACAACGTTCGGAATGCCGTCCAGCGTCTGGTCCACGGTAATGTACTGTGCTCTGAACCAGCCGGAGACGACGTCGATGAAGTCCGCGCTGATGAGCTTTTTATGTGAAAGTCTCGACCTGATGGTCTTGATATTCGTAAAGTCTGTGAAGGCCTCCGTCTGGTCGGGCATTACCTGATTCTTGATCGTCTGGTACATAATGGTGTGGGTCTGCGCACTCAGGTCTATGCCGTGCTTTTTCTGTTCCCGATCTGCATATGCACGTGGTGTATGTGATGTCGCGGAATATGCCGCCGTAGACCCCGAGCGCTATTGCCGGTCCGGTCAGTGTGAAGAACCACAGAACCTTGTTAAGATAACCGTTAACTTTAACACGGTTCTCCCGTAAGAAAGAACTGTACTCGGTCATGTTGATGTCCATTTTTCTGCCCCCTTCAAAATGAAACCTTCAACCCTATCCTACCACAATTTTCCGAAAACGGGTCATTTCAGAAGCGCCGGTTTTTCTTCCGTACCCTCACAGATTCCCCATAAGGAAATCCTTGAGTATTCCTATGCTCTCACGGAGCATATTATTGGGAAGATAGAGCCTGACAGACCTTGCGGGTATGCCGTACGTATCGGTGTAGCCGCATTTTTTCGCGATCGCAAGTGCCCTGAACATATGGAACTCGCTCGATACGATTCCGACCGATGAATCCTGAAGGCCGTCCACCAGAGCCAAACTGAACTGCAGGTTCTCCGAGGTGTTGGTTGACTTGTCCTCTGCGATTATCCTGATTTCATCGATGCCTTTATCCATCAGGTATTCCTTCATGACCGAGGCTTCCGTAGCAGGTTCGTTGGAACCCTTTCCGCCGGAAACGATGATAATCGTATCCGGATTGTTTACGGCGTATTCGTAAGCCCTGTTCAGCCTGAGTCTTGTAACCACTGCGGGACCGGAAGGCTTTACCTGCGAACCGAGGACTATGATATAGTCGAGGTTTTCTTTTCCCTGATCCATAAATCCGCTCACTACCATTCCCTGCGTCAAAAGTACGAATATGATCCCAAACGATACGCAGGCTGCAATCAGCGCATTTACCGCCTTGGGAAGCTTTGCGAATATACTTTTACGTATGAAAAGAGAAAGCAGAAGGAAACAGATGCCTCCCGCATACCATACGCAGAAGAATTTCGATCCGGAGTTCACCAGCATGACGGTTATTCCGTAGAGGATGCAGAGGGCACCCGCCAAAAGGCAAAGAAGCGGAAGGATGACGGGTTTTCTTTTGGCGGAAGCGTCCTTTCCGGAGCCCTTCAGCTTCAGGACAATCAGCAGGTAAACAAGGGATATCATGGAGCTGATGCCCCAGGACATCGGATAGGATGTCATGAGGACTGTCATGGTGCGGTATACCCTGAATGCAGTGAAGATCCAGAGGATCCTTATTCCGCACACGCCGAATACGCTTATGATCATGGGCCCCGTTGCATTTCCCATTCCTCTGAGCACGGCATGGGTGACTTCGATCAGTATGAAGGTGAAGTAGAAGACCACGAAGAATCTGAGCATGTATGTGGCAATATCAAGCACTACGGGATCCTTGGTAAAGAAGGTGAGCACGAACGGGCCGACAGTAAGCAGGCCTGTAACTATGGCAGTGGTCAGGACAGTGTGATAGAGTGCGCCGCAGACACTGCTCTTTTTGACCCTCTCCATGCTTCCCTTACCGTAGTTCTGGGCGACAAAGGTGGAGATTGTGATACCCATGGAACTGCTCACCATCCAGAAGATCTGATCCGCTTTGCCCGTTGCGACCCATGCGGCCACGGTGTCCGTCCCGAAGCCGTTGACCGCGATCTGGATTATCAGATTGGATGCGGTATATGTAAGGGAATGGATTGTGGAGGGGATGCCGATGAGCAGTATCCTCTTAAGATAGAAGGAATGAATCCTGATACGGTGCGGATAAAGCCTGTAGCAGTCACTTGCCCTGACGAGCACGATGATGGTAAGGACCGCACTTATTGCCTGGGAAAGGATAGTTGCCAGGGCAACACCGAACACGCCCAGTCCGAGCCCGAGTACCAGTACAAGGTCCAGGATGATGTTGGCGATGGAAGAGATTATCAGGAATAAAAGAGGTCTCTTGGAATCTCCTATAGCCCTGAGGATACCGGCGCCCATATTGTAGACAAGGTTCGGGATCATTCCCGCCATGTAGACCCTGAGGTATATCGTCGAACCCTCGAGTGATTCGGGGGTGGTGTTCATAGCCTCCAGCATCAGCCTTGTGGTGGGTATGCCGATCGCCGTTATCAGAATGCCGAGTATCACGGCAAAGGCCATTCCGGTGTGAACGGCTTTGGATACTTCGTCCTTTTTGCCCGCTCCGTAGTACTGGCCCACGATGACGGTGGCACCGGAAGAAAGGGAGGTGAGTCCTCCCACGAATACGTTGACCAATATCGCGGCCGAACCT
>JAILOC010000161.1 GCA_024691045.1 Lachnospiraceae bacterium
GCTTAACGATGCTTCACTTTTCTTCGAACCCGAAACATCCCTTGCTCTGGGCTTTGGCTTCAGATGCGGCTTCTTAGGCCTTCTGCACCTTGATATCATCCAGGAAAGACTTGAGCGAGAATATGACCTCGACCTTGTTACCACGGCTCCTTCCGTTGTCTACAAGGTTTACAAGACGGACGGTACCGTCATCGACCTGACCAATCCTTCCAACCTTCCCGATCCCAGCGAGATCGAATATATGGAAGAGCCCATAGTAAATGCCGAGATCATGGTTACAAAGGACTTCGTGGGTTCCATCATGGAGCTGTGCCAGCAGAGGCGCGGCAGGTACGTGAGCATGGAATACATCGAAGCCGGAAGAGCTCTTATAAAGTACGAGCTTCCCTTAAACGAGATCATCTATGATTTCTTCGATGCGCTCAAATCCAGATCCAGAGGATATGCATCCTTCGACTATGACCTTAAGGGATATGAGAAGAGCTCCCTCGTTAAGCTCGATATCCTTATCAACAAAGAGCAGGTAGATGCCTTAAGCTTCATAGTCCACTCCGAATCTGCATACGAGCGCGGAAGGAAGATGTGCGAAAAGTTAAAGGACGAGATCCCCAGGCACCTCTTCGAGATCCCCATCCAGGCCTGCGTTGGTGGAAGAGTCATTGCACGTGAGACCGTAAAGGCCATGAGGAAGGACGTCCTTGCCAAGTGCTACGGCGGTGACATCACCCGTAAGAAGAAGCTCCTCGAGAAGCAGAAAGAGGGCAAGAAGCGCATGAGACAGGTCGGAAGCGTGGAGATCCCGCAGTCCGCGTTCATGAGCGTTCTTAAGCTTGATGATGACAACTGATCTTACAAAATCAGAGCTCTATATACATATACCGTTTTGCGTTAAGAAGTGCCTCTATTGTGACTTTCTCTCGTTTCCCGCAGATGAGAAAACGAAGGAAAAGTACATAGAGGCTCTTTGTGATGAACTCCTGTTTATAGGCAGCGAAAGGTGCGATAAGTCCATAAGAAGCGTCTTCATCGGTGGCGGAACCCCTTCCGTACTCCCCGCAGAGCACATAGTCAGGGTGATGAACACCGTAAAAGAAAGATTTAACCTTGAACCCGACGCGGAGATAACCATCGAATGCAATCCCGGAACCCTGGATGAAGATAAACTGAAAGCATACAGAGAGTGCGGCATAAACCGCCTTAGCCTCGGCCTTCAGTCATCTCACGAGTCCGAACTTAAGAGCCTCGGAAGGATCCACACTTACGAGGATTTCGTTACATGCGTAAAACTGGCAGAAAAAGCGGGCTTTGACAATATAAATGCCGACCTTATGAGTGGACTTCCCGGCCAGACCTTAGGATCCTTCGAAGAAACTCTTCGAAAGGTCTGCACCCTTTCGAACAGCATAAAGCATATCTCCGCATACAGTCTGATCATAGAAGAGGAGACACCTTTTGGAGAAATGTATGAGGACGGAAAGCTTGACCTTCCGGATGAAGATACCGACAGAGAGATGTATCATATGACCTCGCGTATTCTTGAAGAATATGGTTTCAAGAGATACGAGATATCCAATTATGCGAAGCCGGGCTATGAGTGCAGGCATAATCTTGGCTACTGGACCGGAGTCGAATACTATGCCGCGGGACTTGATGCCGCGTCATATTACGGACACTGCAGATACAGTAATACCTCCGATATGGAAGAGTACCTTAAGGATCCGCTTGCGGGACCGGCCCTGATCGAAAAACTGGATCAGAAGGGTCTTATGAGCGAATATATGATCCTGGGTCTAAGATTAACGGAAGGTGTAAGCGTTTCCGAGTTCGAAAACAGATTCAAAACAGGCATCCGGGATGCGTATGGCGGACATATAGAGCGATTCATCTCGGACGGTCTTCTTGAGAATACCGGTGAAAAATTAAAACTTTCAAAAAAAGGCCTCGATCTGGCCAATTTCGTCATGCGGGCTTTCATCTGAAAACAGGTTAAATTTCGGTAATTTATCCCAATAAAAAATTGACAACATTATTAAAAAATTATAAAATACAGTGGTATTATTAGGTGCATTAGAACACTATATATTGTGGTATGAACAGAGGAAATAAAAAATGGCTCGTGGCATTTATCGCATTTATTGTGATAGCTGCCGGATGCCTTGCAGTTATAATATATAAAAGTGTCCGGATGGACAGGGCAGACAGACAGTATCAGGCGCTTGCGGAATCGGTCAATAATCCTAAGCAGCCGGAAAGCACGGACATTCCGCCTCAGGATCAGACCGAACCTGTTGTCCCCGGTGATGACGGATCCGAAGAGGATGAAGGCGGGATCTACTACGTAGACGGCGCCGCGATGACACACATCAAGGGCCTTGATATTGACGTTCCGTACAAGGAGCTTGACTGGGATGAGTTTCACGAGCTCAACCCCGATATATACGCCTGGATATATGTACCCGGTACGAGCGTTGATTATCCGATACTGCAGCATCCGAGCGATAATACATATTATCTGAACCATAATATCGATGGAAGCTCGGGCTTCCCCGGATGCATATATACAGAGAATTATAACAGCAGGGATTTCACCGATCCGAACACGCTTATTTACGGTCACAATATGGATGATGACACCATGTTCTCGACCCTGCACAAATTCAGGGATCCCGCAATGGTAAATGATGATCATTACTTCTTCATCTATACCGAGGATCATATATATGTGTATGAGATATTTGCGGCATATGAATTCCCGTCGCTCCATCTCATCCTGAATTATGATTATTCTAAGGAATACGTATACGAACAGTATCTGAGAGATATATTCATGACCCCGGGCAAGGGCTACCGCGTGGCCAATGTCAAGGCCGATGCGGAGGTTACGACGGATGACTGCATCGTAACCCTGTCAACCTGTACTACGGATCATGATTCGACCAGGAGATTTCTGGTCGTCGGAGTACTGCTTGATCCCAAGGAGTAGAGATGCCAAATCGTAAGGGCACTATCAGGCTCAATAAGAGGAAGATACATATACTTGCGGTATGCGGCGGCGTGCTTCTCGGCCTTGTTATCCTGGCGACTGCAGCATTTACTGTCATACGTGCCATCGGACGTAAGAATATGACCACTCCCATCGCGGGAACCGGCGACAGTCCCATTGTGATCGGTGAGACCGTGAATTCCGAAAATCCGGATGATACTCCCGAAGAGGGAGTCATCATCTACAAAGGCGTAAAGTACCGCCCCAATGAAGATATTATCACGATCTTGGTAATGGGAATTGACTATACACTGGTTGACGATATCGAAGGCCGGCTCAGAAAAGAGGACACCGGAGAATATGACGGAGGTCAGGCGGATGCACTGTTCCTTGTCCTGCTGAATCCTCATACTCAGGCGGTGAATGTAGTAGGAATCAACAGGAATACCATGGCGGATGTCGATGTATTCGACGAAGCAGGTAATTACCTTGGCAGATACAGGGAGCAGATATGTCTCCAGCACGGTTACGGAGACGGAGGAACGGAAAGCTGCGAGAGGCAGGTAAGGACGGTATCTAGATTCTTCAAGGGAATTCCAATCAACTCCTATGCGGCATTAAGCATGGACGCGATACCTGTTCTGAACGATGCTGTCGGAGGCGTCACCGTAGAGGTGCTGGATGATATAGTCCAGCCGAAATACGGAGTGGATTTCCGTCAGGGCCAGACCGTTACGCTTATGGGGGATGATGCCTACTGGTATCTGAAGTACCGTGATATGAAGGTATTTGATTCCGCATCATTACGCCTCCAGAGACAGAAACAGTACATAACACTGTTCGGTGCTAAGGCTAAGCAGGCGATCAGATCCGATATAAGAGTCGCAGGTGATCTGTACAGCCTGGTTCAGCAATATATGACTACAGATATGGATATAACGAGCTATACCTATCTTGCATCCGAGTCCTCTGATTACAGCTTCAGTGCCGACAGCGTATATACCCTCAAGGGAGAGACTGTGATGGGAGACAAATTCGAGGAATTCTATCCCGATGAGGAGGCGCTTGAGGATCTCATAATAGAGCTTTATTATGAGCCCGTTAACTAGGGTATCACATCCGGGTACCACAGCCCGGATTGATATAGACCACATGATTGAGGAAAGGAGG
>JAILOC010000176.1 GCA_024691045.1 Lachnospiraceae bacterium
ATACAGAAGCTCCTGAGTCCTGCCTACGGCAAAAGAGGGAATGACTACATTTCCGCCTTTATCAAATGTCCTCTGGATGATATCCGCCAGCATGGTTTCAAAATCGCCTTCGGGCTCGGGGGGATCCCTGTCGCCGTAGGTGGCCTCCATGACCACGTAATCGGCGTCCTTGGTGGGAATGGGATCCTTGATAAGGGGCTGCATATGATGTCCGATGTCGCCGGAAAATACTATCTTCTTGGTGTTATCGTCTTCGGTGATCCACACCTCGATACTTGCGGATCCGAGGAGATGTCCTATGTCCGTAAAACGGATCTTGATGCCTTCGCATACATCGACTTCGGTATCATAATGGCACGCAACAAGTCTTCTTATCGCGCCCTCCGCGTCCTCCATTCCGTAGAGAGGTTCAACGGGAGGAGCATCCTTGGTACGGCGGTTCTTCCTGTTCTTGTACTCCGCATCCATCATCTGGATGTGGGCACAGTCACGGAGCATTATCGAGCACAGATCGCAGGTTGCATCGGTTGCGAAGATCTGTCCCCTGAATCCTCTCGCATACAAAAGAGGGAGAAGCCCCGAGTGATCGATATGTGCATGAGTCAGAAAAACATAATCAATGTTTGCCTCGGGAACCGGCAGAGGCACATTCTCGAAGGTATCGATACCCTGCTCCATTCCGTAATCCACAAGGATATTCTTTCCGCATGCCTGTATGAAATGACGGCTTCCGGTAACCTCATGGGTCGCTCCAATGAATATTAATTTCATAGCCCCACTCCTTTTTCGTCACATTTTAGTTAAAGCAGGTGAACGAAGGAACCGTCCCCTTGTTCACTATGCGTTTATCTGCCGGTCAGGATTTAGTCAGTGATACCGGCATCCTCAAGGCTTCTGGGTTCCTGTCTGGGAACATCCGCAAGATACCATGTACCGTTCTGCTTGATGAATACCCATACCGCATCGCTTCCTTCGTTCTTGGTCTGGTAAGCCGTTGAATTGAACTTTACGATCAGATCGAAGGTGATGTCTGCGGAAACGCAGTTATCGCAATAGGTTACGAAATTGTCCGCATTTACGTTGTAGTAATCGTAGCTGGTTATGTGCGAAGTGGGATAGAAATTCGTCATAGCCGTGCTGAGCGATGCCCTGTACTCGGAATCGGGAAGAAGGTAATTATATACCGCTCCAGAGTTGACTCCGATGAAATGCTTTCCGTATGCTTCAACGATGGTCGGGATCAGTGCGTTGATCTCTGCCATGACATCCGCATTGGTCTGAAGGGGAGCACTGTAGGTGGTTCCCTCACATGTAAGCGAGACAGGTTCACCCGAAGCGGACACAGCCTCAACTGTCGGGTTGCTCCAGAGTCCCGTTATCTGATATGTGGTGAAGGTGGGAACATAGGTCATATACGATGTGACACCGGATATAAGATCGATGCCCTTAACAACCGCATTCCCGCTCTCGTCCTTCATGATGTCTTCGGAGGTAAGAGTTCTGCCCGATACGGATACGGTCACATCCGATGGAACGGTGATGGTATATACATCGGTCGACATACAGTACTCATCGGGATAGAACTTGTCGCATCCCCAGATGTCCATATCGTAATCATTCTGTCCGACGACCCTGAGCGTGACATCTGTAACGGGCTCTCCCGCCGCCTTGATGACATATCTGGGGACCTCGGCGGATGATGATGAAGATTCCTCTATTGTGATCTCTTTGCCGACAATGAGATCCTTGATATGCGCTTCGTAATCGAAAACATTGTAATAAGTCGATGAGGTGATAAGGTTATCGCCTCTCATAACGGTCTCGATCGCACCTGTTTCGAACGCTTCCCTGACCTCTGCAATGCCGTTTGAAGGAAGTGCGGATTCATAAGCTGTCAGATATCCCTTAAACCAGCGGAGGAAAAAGAATATACCGATGCAGCCGATAATAAAATAAATTGCAAGACCTAATCCAAAATAACTCTTTTTGCCGTTACTTCTGCTCATCTCTTACGCCTCCCCGTTCATAATAGCCAGTGCATCGTAGGAGGTGTTCTCTTCGGTACTCCTGATGATAAATGCTGTGGGACATCTTCTGGGTCCCGTGGGTGAATAAGGATTATTGACTGTGATGCCGTTATACTCCATCTGTGTTGAAGTACCGCCGTCAAGGCATGCGGCATTTATCGCACCGTAATCCTGCATAATGTCGATCATTTCCTTGAAGGTTGCGCCAAGGCTGGATGCCTGACGTCCGTCGATAACGCACATAAGGATCGCACCGTCGGAACGCTGTCCGATAGCGGTACGGGGATTCTTTCCTCCGCCGTATACATCGATGCTGGGAACCTCAAGAGGCTCGCCATCGATGATAAGGAACGGTCCGGTCTCATGCTTTACGTGTACGGCATCCCTTACTCCGAGCTCGAGCGCCTGCTGAACGGAATAGCCCTTGAGCAGGATGAGCTTATTGTCACCCGTAAGGCATACGAGATTCCACTTGCCGGTATTATTGTTCTCATAAACCGGCTGTCCTTCGGTGATGACTCCTCCGACGGGACATGCGGTATAGCTGTACGAACCCATGTCGACGAACTCTCCGCCGTTTACTCCTCCGATGGCCCCGTATCTTTCGCAGAACTTCTTAACGACATCTCCGTCGCCCTGTCTGAACTGATCTACGGTTCCGACAAATACGGTCGATGGATCCCGGATTATCATCATATATCCGTGATAGGTTCCGCCGTTGATCTCCTCGATGACGATGGGCTTTATACTCTCATCAACCTCGGCGGGATCTGCGATCTGGATAAGCTCGGTATTGGATGCGGTTCCGTCCTCTGCCTCAGGCATGGTGTTCTCCGCAACGATCTGATTGAAAGCATCTTCCCCTATGAAAAGCTTGGGAAGCCATTTAAGGGCACTTGTCTCATATGCGAACATAGCAAACTGGCTTCTGAACGCGGGAGAAGGGCCATGCATAGCCAAAAAACAGGCTCCCACGAGAAGAATCAGAACAAGTGCTACAGTGACTCCGAGAATTGCGAAAAACCTTCCGATAACCTTTAATACTATCTTCGCGGTACGGATTCCCGAACCGGATCTTCTTTCATTACGACTGGACATTTTACAGATACAACCTTTCTTATTTTTTAAAGACCCAGTTTCTCTGAATCTTGAAGCTTACAAAGAATAAACAAGTGTCTACAACTGCTTTGATCAGAGTCTTGAGCCAGTCGCTGCTGACATTGAAACAGAAGGTGAACAGCGCAACAAGCCCCAGAGACGCTCCGAGCTGGGCACAAGCCAAAAGCACATACTTGGCGGCACTCTTTACCGTGCCCCCCTTATGCGAAAATACTGCCTTTTTATTGATCAGGAAATTGCAAGCCGCGGATATGATCCTGGCAAGAGTTCCCGCTATAGTCCCCCTCGTTGCTTCAGCGATGAACTTAGGAATAAAAAGGAGAATAACTCTGAAACAAACCAAGTCTATTATACACGAAATCAACGAACTTGCGGCAAATTTCAGTATGACTCCGTAAATGCGTGCGGAATCACGGAAAGGGTGGAAATGCGAGGTCTGATTGTCATCTATATAGACTGTTTCGATGGGAACCTCGGAATAAGCTATCCCGTCCGAACCTATCTTTAGGAGCTGGTTGGTCTCATACTCGTATCTGTCGCCCTCAACCCTGGTCATATATGAAAGAAGCGATGCCGGCACGGCCCTGAGTCCCGTCTGTGTATCCGAAACCTTTATCCCGCATACATATCTGAACACATTCCTGGTAATGACGTTGCCCAGCCTGCTCCTTAAGGGAACCTGGGGAAGTGAGAAATCCCTGCATCCTATAATGAAGGCCTTCTTTTCGATCATCGCGTCGATGCACTTTGCAGCATCTTCCGGCGTGTGCTGTCCGTCTCCGTCCACGGTAACAACTCCGTCAGAATCCTTCCTTTCCTTCAGGACGTATTCGAAAGCCGTTTTCATCGCGCGGCCCTTGCCCTTGTTCACTTCATGGACAAGAACGGTGATGTTGTCCGGGTATTTATCCTTTATCCTGCCGAACTCTGCCTTATGTGCCTCATCAGATCCGTCATCGACCAGGATAACATCGGTAAAGCCTTTTTCTATCATGCCCGCTGCGGTCCCCGCGAGCTTTTCGTCCGGATTTAAGGACGGTATTATGACCTGAACATTATCGTACATAAAAACCTCTTTTTGTGTTATCATTGAACCTGTGAATAAACAGGATCAATCCAATAGTGAAAGGAAATACAATTAAATGGACGCATTTTTGAACATGCCCTGGGATGGTCAGTTCCTTATCTGGCTCCAGGAAAACGTCAGAAGTGATGTACTCACTCCCATCATGAAGTTCATAACCCATCTCGGCGACAAGGGACTCTTCTGGATCCTCATCGCAATAGTAATGCTCTTTTTCAAAAAGACCCGCCCCTTAGGTATCATGGCAGGGATAGCACTGGTCTTCTCAGTCCTTATCAACAACGTGCTCATCAAGCCCAATGTCGGACGCATCCGTCCTTACGAAGTGGTCGACGGCCTTAAGCTTCTCATTGAAAAGCAGCACGATCCTTCTTTTCCCTCAGGACACTCGGGCGCATCGTTTGCGGCTGCGGTCGTATTCCTTGTAAAGGGTCCTAAGAAGATCGGAATTCCCGCAATCATCGTTGCAGCCCTTATCGCTTTTTCAAGGCTTTATGTCGGTGTACACTATCCCACCGACGTTATCTGCGGCATCATCACGGGTACATTCTGTGCGATCATCTCATTCATGATCTGGAGCATCACAGAGAAGAAAGCATCGCCCAAAGTTGCCGATATCCTGGCCATCGAAAAGAAAGAACAGGAAAAGTAAAAAAAATTTGTTGACAAAGAGTCTGCTTTTTAGTATATTAACTTTTGTCGTGCGAAAGCAGACTGATGCGACAGTAGCTTAGTTGGTAAAGCGCCACCTTGCCAAGGTGGAGACCGCGGGTTCGAGCCCCGTCTGTCGCTCTC
>JAILOC010000190.1 GCA_024691045.1 Lachnospiraceae bacterium
TTTGAAGGAAATGGATCTGATCGATGAGATCAAATTCGTTCACCCCAAGGATGTGCAGGACGGCAAAGTAGACATTACCGGTGATGACATCACCACGAACCTCCCCTTTGATCCCAGAGTAAAGCTCGCATTCGACCATCACGAGAGTGAACTGCTCAGAGTACATTCCGATGAGCTTAAGGCTAAATTCATCATCGAAGGCGAAGCTAAATCCGCAGCAAGAGTTGTTTACAACTATTACGGCGGCGCCAAGACCTTCACCAGAGTATCCGAAGAGATCATGACTGCCGTTGATAAGGGCGACAGTGCAGATTTCACCAAGGAAGAGATCCTCGATCCCAAGGGCTGGGTACTCCTTAACTTCCTTATGGATGCACGTACCGGTCTCGGAAGATTCCATGATTTCAGGATCTCCAACTATGACCTTATGATGGAACTTATCACATACTGTGTTGACCACAACATCGATGACGTTCTTAAGCTTCCTGATGTAAAGGAAAGAGTAGATCTCTATTTCGAGCAGCAGGAGCTCTTCAAGGCTCAGCTCGACAGGATCGCTAAGGTTGATGGAAAGGTAGTTGTTATCGACCTCAGAAACGAAGAGACCATCTACGCCGGCAACAGATTCATGATCTACGCTATGCATCCCGAGGTTGAAGTATCCGTTCATGTGGCATGGGGCTTCAAGAAGCAGAACACCGCAGTCATGATCGGAAGATCCATCATCAACAAGGCTTCAACCGTTAACATCGGAAACCTTTGCCTTGAGTACGGCGGAGGCGGACATGCTGCAGCAGGTACCTGTCAGCTCGCCAATGATGAAGTCGATGCAAAGCTTCCCGAGATCATCAAGGCACTTCAGGGATAAACTAAACAACGTAACACCGAAGCGGATGGCTAAACAGTCATCCGCTTTTTCTGTTCGGGACTTGGGGGCGGATTTTTCAACGCGCACACACCTCTCGGCTTCTGTGCGCTTATGAATAAATCCGTCCCCAAATCCCCAAAAATAAAATATCGTATGTATTTTAAAATTTGGGGTTAAGAATAAGAAAAATGCATCCGATATAAGATGTAAGATAAGTATCCTTATCTGATTCTTTATATGGAAACGGAGTTCGCATATTCACAAGGAGGTGGATCTTATGAACGGAATTAACGGCATTAATGCTTATGAGCAGAATGCCCGGGCCGTGAATTCATCCCAGACCTACTCATCGGAAAATACCAAAGCGGCAGCTTCCCCCAAGGAAGCATCATCGTCCAAGGCAGAGACCAAAGCGTGGTCTCCTATTGACGTTACAAGTTCGCTTGTTCCGAGAAAGACCGACTACGGATTTACTATCGGAGACGTTAAGCTTTCCGATACCGCGGCTGATTATTACAAGTCGCTTAAGTCCAAGTTCGGTACGATGGAATTCATCGTGGTCAGCAAGGACATGAAGGCACAGGTCCAGCAGAATGCTGCGGCGTACGGTAATGCCAGAAAGCAGGTCGTCCTGATCGATGAAGAAAAGCTCGAGAAAATGGCGACCGATGAGGATTACCGCAACAAGTACGAGGGCATCATCGCAATGTCCCGGGCGAAGCTTCTCGAAGCCAGGAACAGTCTCGCAAGCACCGGAGCAAACGTCAGGAATTTCGGTATGAGCGTTGAATCAAACGGTAACGAGAAACTTTTCGCGACCATAGAAAAGTCAACCGAGCTCCAGAAAGAACGCATCGAAAAGAAAGCGGAAGAAAAGAAAGAGCTCAGGGCCGAAGAGAAGAAAGAGGCCGAAAAGAAGGCACGCGAAGAACGTATCGAAAAAGGCCGTGAGGAAAGAAAGGCCGAGGACGAGGAAATATCCGAGAGGATCGACACTGATGAGCACAAGGATTATGTCATGATAGAGGCATTCTCCATGCATCAGCTTATCAACAAGGTATCGAATTACTCGTATGATTATGCATCCAACAACGTCATGACCGAAGCCGAGAGATCTCTCGGAACACAGATCGATTTCAGAGGATAAGAGGGGAGATTGATATATAAATATATTGATCTTGGGGGGCGCCGCAGTTTTAACTGCGGTGCCTTTTTGTAACCTTACAAATGTGTAAGGTTACGGTAAGTTTACTCAATTGTTTTGGGGGCGTACGGATGATATACTTTCTTTCGTTCGAAAAATTATTATCAGGAGTACCGAAAAGAATGAAAAGTATGAATAAGAAAACAAAAACCATCATCATAGCAGCGGTAATTGCGATCGCTGTGATCACAGTATGTATAATGAACTTCAAAAAGCCCGGCAGGATCGAAGGTTTCGAAGCTGCCGTTACAGCGATAGATGATATCAGGATCCCCGAGGGAACCAGGATAGTCGCACTCGGTGAAGCTACCCACGGAAACAGGGAATTCCAGGAACTCAAGCGCGATGTGCTCGAGGTGCTCGTAAATAATTCCAATGTCAGAGCTCTTGTCCTCGAGGGTGATTTCGGCGGATGCTGTCTGGTTAATGATTATATCCAGGGTGGAGAGGGTGATCCGAAGGAACTGGTTAATCACCTTGGTTACAGGATCTACAGAACACAGCAGATGTGCGATCTTATCGTATGGATGAGGGCATACAACGATACCGCTGCGGAGGGCGACAGGATCCGTCTTTACGGAATGGATATCCAGAAGGATAACGACGATAAGGTATATATAAGCAATCTTTACGAAAGACTTGATGCCGGAAAGTATGCCGATTACACGGCACGCATGGATGAACTTCTCGGAGATTCATACGATACCTATGATGCTTCGAGATATGACGAGATAATCGCACTCATGGATGAGATCGAAGGCGACCTTACCGCAAATTATGATGCATACTCAGGCATTACATCAACTGAGGAGGTTGAGAGAGCGTGTATCGCAGCAGGCGTCATAAAGTACTTCATGGATCTTGAATTAAATACTACGAATTACCATAAATTCAGGGATACCGCGATGAAGGATCTTGTAGATAAGATCCTTGCCATTGAGGAAAAGGAATACGGTTCAGCAATCATGATCGGATGCCATAACGGCCACATGACAGAGAATAATTCATCCAATTTCACTTATCTTGGCTCTTTCCTTAACGAAGATTACGGAGACAGCTATTTCACGATAGGAACAGATTATTATTACACTTCCGATAATCTCCCCGGAACAAACGGCAGGACCGTACAGAGATTCTGCTCCGATGATCCCCTTGCTTATCAGGTGGGATCAATGTCCGAAGACAGATATTATCTTGATTTTGGGATCGTGGATCCTTCAAGTGCCTTAGGTAAGAGGATAAACCGTTCCATAAGCACGGGCTCTCTGGGTGAGGATTACAATATCACGTATAAATTCATCAAGTCATATCATCAGATCAATTATGCACCTGCAGATATGTACGATGCTATGATATTATATTACGAGGTGAATCCCACCGAAATCTGGGAGCAGTAAACTGAAAATACAGAGGATCCTCATATGAGACTGATATTTGTAAGACACGGTGAGCCCGATTACATCAACGACTGCCTCACTGAAAACGGTGTTATCCAGGCAAAGGCTACCGCGCAAAGGCTTGCGAAAGAGCCTATAAGTGCGGTCTATTCATCGCCTATGGGAAGGGCCCGGCAGACGGCTTCCTTTACAGCCGAGGATCACGGGCTTGATATAAATGTTCTCGACTTTATGCATGAGATCAACTGGGGTATTACCGATGAAAAGAAGGACTTGGGAGAGCTTAAGTACGAAGGCCATCCATGGAGTCTTGCAAATGACCTTCTTGAGCATTATCCCGAGTATGTGGGGAGCTTCGAGTGGGAAAAGCATCCCTTCTTCGGTGACAATAAATGCACCGCATTCTATCACATGATCTCGGAAAAGATTGATGAGTTCCTGAAAGGCTACGGACTTGAGCGTAAGGACGGATACTATCTGTGCACGAAG
>JAILOC010000205.1 GCA_024691045.1 Lachnospiraceae bacterium
GAAGTCCTCAATGGGAGATATATCATCGAAAGCTTCCTGAAGACCTTCTTCAAGAAACCACTTATAGGAGTTCGTCTGAACCTCTATAAGATTTGGCATTTCGAGCACCTCACCACGCCTTGCATAGCTCATTCGCATTGCCTTGGCACTGTGCTCCGGGCGGATCCTGTTCTTGCTCATTGACAATTTCACCCCGTTCTTTCTGTTGACTTTTTTCTGTTAATGCACTTCTCTTTTTTTGACGTGCAAAAAAAGAGCTCGTCGCAGAAACGTGCATCATCCATAGTATCATTTTGATTTCAAGAGGTCAAGTAAATTTTTGAAAAGATTATTCAAATTTTTCGAAGCCCCCTTTCGGGGGCTTAAGATTTTCACAGCCGGAACTGCAGCTGAAACATTATTCTGCTCTTATTGCGGCAAGAGGCGACAGCTTCATTGCTCTTATCGAAGGAAGGAAGCCCGCGAGCATGGCTATAAGTGCGGCAAAGGTGATCGCGAGCAGTGCGAGCCAGGGAGGAATGACGGAGAGCTTGGCCCCTTCTTCAAACATCATGGCCCCCAGCCCCAGAACTCTGTTCATAAGGAAAGAGAGCGCATAGGAAAGGATCATGCCGATACCGCCTCCTATGAAGCCGATGTACCCGGCTTCGATCAGGAAGAGAAACTGGATATCCCTGATACGGCATCCGATGACCTTCATGATGCCGATCTCCTTGGTCCTCTCATATATGGACATCATCATGGTATTGGTTATTCCGATCGCGGCAACAAAAAGGGATATTCCGCCGATTCCGCCCAGAACCGCCTGGATAATGTTCATGATCTTCATATCGGACTCGATCCACTCGGCGTTCGAATAAGCCCTGTAGCCCATATCGTTTATTATCTGCTGGACCTGTGTGACATTATCCATCTCATCGACATTTACGTTCACACGGGTATAGAAGAGCTCCCTGTATGCTTTTCCGTTCTTTCTGGTGGGCTGCCCGGGTATGACTCTTCCGCGGAATTCCCTCGAAAGAACTTCCTTAAGGGCTTCGATATCACAATAAACGTAATAGCTGTCCTCGTTATAAGTGTCCAGATCGCCGGCGATGACTCCCGCGGTCGGTATGATGTATTTCTTGGGTGCGGATACGGGGGAACCGTCCTCGGATGGGTACTGTGACCCATAATACTTCTCGGTATCGAATATGACGAACATCTGGTCATTCATCAAATCGATATTCGGTGCATTCCCCGTTTCCCAGTATTCATACTGATTGGTCTTGGTATTCACGAAATAAGCGGGCATCATATTTCCCCAGATCAGCTGAAGACCTTCCCCTTCGGTGGGAATGCTTCCCTGTCCGAGTGCTTCCGCTTTCTGTTCGAGAACATCCCTGTTCACACCAAGTATCTCTGTATTGCATTCATAAATACCGCATTTAATGATAACCTGTGCGCTCAGGACCGGATCGACGGATGTGACATGATCGATCGACATGAATTCTTCAATCTTCGCATCATTGAGCAAAGTGTCTTCGGGATTTTTTTCCTTTCCGGAAT
Source organism: Lachnospiraceae bacterium (assembly GCA_024691045.1). The sequence goes on from JAILOC010000205.1 coordinate 1,549, forward strand.
CGTCGTATCTTCCGGCACTTTCAACCTCCACACTCCTGAGGCCGCCATAGGATTCATACTCGGAAAGAAGCGCTTCCTTCATACCGATGCCGAGCGATATCATGACAACTATGGATGTTGTTCCTATAACAACACCCATAATGGTCAGAATAGTACGTACTTTTCTTTTGAACAGGCTCTCCAGACTCATCAGGAGAAGATCGGATAATTTCATACTCTGCCTTTAAATATCGTCGTCAATGTCTTCGAGTTCCTTGAGCATTCTGAGCTTCTTACGTCTCTTTGCTATGACTCTCCAGATGACTATCGCAACAATTATTATAACGATCACAGCGATGATGATCGCTTTCCAGTTCACTCCGGAACCGGGTTTTTCCATATCGTCGAAATCACCCTCATAGAACCCGTCATCATAAAAACCTTCATCATCCGGATAATACGGCTCGGAGACAAAAATCCTGATCTCTTTTTCAATGAAGGATACATTGCCGGCTTCGTCTTCGTAGGAGACTCTTGCAATGACGGTACCGTCATCCATGGTGGGAGCTATTCCGGTCACCATCGCATCGACATTTCCCGTTGCTCCGGGTTCAAGTTTTCCGAGGAAGGTGGAACCGCCTTCAACGGTATCTCCGATGAAATCAACCTGAACATTGTAAAGTGTGGTCTTTCCCTTGTTATAAACAGGGAACATGACGTTGGTCTGATTTCCGACTTCGATCGAATCGGGAAGGATCTCCTCTTCACCGGTATCGATCCTGGCTTCCTGCTTGATAGGGATCGATATATTGGAACTCATCGTATAGGGAGCTTTATTGCTATCCTCATATGCGGCATCGAGTGTAATGACATAGGGTTTCTGCATAAGATCGCTCCGTGCCGTCATCTCAATGGAAATACTGATGGTCGATCCGGCAGGGATCGAAGACACAAACTTTGTTGCGGAACCCGAAGTGGGAAGAAACGCTTCATAAGTCGTCTCTTTATTATCGCCTTCACTTGCCGCCCTGAAATCAAACTGGATATTTGATACAGCGGTGGAAAGGGAAGTGTTCTGAAGGGTGACGGTCAGGTTAAACGTATCGCCCGCGTATACAACTTCGGGATCGGTCCTGAATCCGGTTACGATGATCCTGGGTGTGGAAGATTTTTCGTCCTTTCCCGTGCTCTCGGATAACATTCCCGCACCGGGTGCACCGGTGATATTAATGTATGTGGTGATATCGGTCGTGGCAAGCTTGCCGTTCCTGTAATACTGCACATGGAAAACAAGGGGGTAGGTTCCGGTCTTAGCCTGAGGCGAAACCTGGAATGCCCAGGTGACATCCTGTGCAAGCGTATGTGCAACATTGATATCGGATGAAGCCTGGATCTTGGGGATCACGAGAACGCTTGACGCGGTGAGTATCTCGAAGGGCCACTTATTGATGTCGGTGCTCTCCTGAGGAGTGATCACGACATCGGTAACATCGACTTTACCGAGATTGATAAGCGACAGGGTATAGAAGGTCAGCTGTCCGTAGCTTGCAGATGACGTCAATGAGTTATTGTTGACGAAAAGGAATTCCTCGGTACTGTCGATCGACGTGATATCCCCGATAACGGAATCAAAATTCGCAATCGTTGTATTGACATAAGACACAAGACTTGCGGGAGTAAAGGTATTGTTTGCGATATATGTATTTGCTTCGCTCCAGACCTTTTCAAGTCTGTCCTTGATATCCTGAGAAGGATTATTGAGATTGATCAGGTTGTTCTTATACTGGATCAGATAGTTGTATGCAGCCTGCTTGTCAACATCAATACAGGGATTAGCGCCCGAAGGGAGATATGACGCATCAAAACCACCCGCCTGCACATGCATTGCTCCTGCAGGAATTATAAGAAACGCTGCTGCGAGCATGAATATTGTTATTAAGCTTACCATCAGTCTTTTACGCGTTTTCATCGGGTCTTATCTCCTCTCCCGGGATTGCCAGTGTTCCACCCGGGTAATAATCTGTTGTTTCGTTTTCGGTGTTTTCTGTCCGGCCGCCCGGATGTTCATCTATCTTGATTATCTTGCCGTCCCTTATATGAATGACTTTGTCTCCGAAGGAAGCAAGGTAATTATCATGTGTGACCATTACCATGGTCTGTTTCTTTTCATGCACGATCTTGCGCATAAGGTTCAGAACTTCGAGTGTCGTATTGGAGTCGAGATTTCCCGTAGGCTCATCGGCAAAGACTATCTCGGGTTCTACAACCAGCGCTCTTGCTATGCCGACTCTCTGCTGCTGGCCTCCGGACATCTGTCCGGGTTTGTGTTCGAGGAATTTACCGAGCCCCACGGTCTTGAGCATTTTTATTGCTCTCCGCTCACGTATGTCTTTCGGGACTCCCTGAAATGTAAGAGGCATCGCGACATTTTCAACGGCGGTCATATTCGGCATGAGGTTGTAGGACTGGAAGACAAATCCCACATGAGCCTGTCTGAAGAGAACCAGTTTGCTCTCATTCTTTTTTTCAATGTGCTCGCCGCCGATTATTATCTCGCCCTTCGTCGGAGGTTCGAGCCCGGCCATCATGTTCAGGAGTGTGGATTTTCCCGAGCCGGATGTACCGACAATACAGCAGAACTCACCTTTCTGTATCGTAAAGTCAACGCCGTTCAGTGCCCTGACCTTGTTCTCTCCGATGCGGTAGATCTTATATAGATTTTTAACCTGTATTACAGGTTTTTCCATTTTCGGATTCTCCGGAATTGTAATTCTTGATATAAGATTTGTGCTGATTTTCCAACACCTCGCTTATCATAGCACAAGAAAATATGTCTGAGTTAAAGTTAAAGTCATTTTAAGGAATTCTTAAATAAATTAAAAACAGAGATAAAAAAGCTTACGTAAAAGAAAAAAGAAAACGTAAAAAAAGAGACAAAAATAAAGGGGACACATTTGAAATGTGTCCCCTTTCGGTTCCATTCGGTGTTTAAGATAATACAAGAAATTACTTAAGGGTAACCTTAGCGCCGACTTCCTCGAGCTTCTTCTTGATATCCTCAGCCTCTGCCTTAGCAGCTGCCTCTTTGATAACCTTGGGAGCAGCCTCAACTGCGTCCTTAGCTTCCTTGAGTCCAAGTCCGGTGATCTCACGAACAACCTTGATAACCTTAACCTTCTCAGCGCCTGCCTCGGTAAGCTCAACGTCGAACTCGGTCTTCTCCTCTACGGGGCCTGCTGCGGGGCCTGCTGCTACAACTACGCCTGCTGCTGCAGATACGCCGAACTCATCCTCAACAGCCTTTACCAGATCATTGAGCTCAAGAACGCTGAGCTCCTTTATTGCATCAAGAATTTCCTGTGCAGATAACTTAGCCATTTTATTTTTCCTCCATAAAAAGTTATTAACAAATGTAGATTGCTGATGGGTTTAAGCTTCAGCGGGAGCTTCTGCAGTTTCTGCTGCAGGTGCTTCGGCGGGAGCCTCAGCGGGTGCTGCAGCTTCGGCAGCGGGAGCAGCTTCGCCACCCTTTTCTGCGATCTGCTTTACGCAGCGTGCAAAATTGGTGATGGGGCTCTGGATGCTTCCGAGGAACTTGGAAAGGAGCTCTTCTCTTGAAGGGATCTGGGAAATGCCCTGCATTCCGGCTGCATCATAGAATGTTCCCTCGACAATACCTGCCTTGATCTCAAGTGCGGGTGCGGTCTTGGCGAACTTTGCAAGTACTCTTGCGGGAGCGGTTGCGTCCTCTTTTGAGATAGCAACTGCAGTGGGTCCTTCGAGAACCTGATCGAGCTGTGCGAAATCGGTTCCTTCGAATGCTCTTGTAAGGAAAGTATTCTTGTAAACCTTGTAGACAACTCCTGCTTCACGAAGGCTCTTACGAAGCTCGGTATCCTGAGCAACGGTAAGTCCGCGATAGTCAACAGCAACAACTGACTGTGCTCCATCGATGAACTCGCTGATCTCAGCGATGATCGGCTTCTTCTCTTCGATCTTTGCCATTTTCTTACCTCCTGTTAGATTTTTAATACGAGGCCGAAAAAATCTCCCGCGTCTGAAGACACGGGAGATGAAGATGATTCATATATTCATCACCTCGGCTGGACTTACAACAATGCGCTGCAACTTTATGCAACCGCATGAATGCCTGCTGTCTTCGGCTTATATAGACCTTGAACAAGATATCATCAATGACTGCCTGTGTCAAGGGCCTGATACATATAAAGGTAAATCTTATGAGTACTTAGCGGTGGTAACGTGGATGCCGGGGCCCATGGTGGTAGCGAGGGTCACGCTCTTAAGATACTGTCCCTTGAGAGTGCTGGGCTTAGCCTTAAGGATTGCATCGATGACTGCATCATAGTTAGCCTTGAGCTGGTCCTCGGTGAAGGAAACCTTTCCTACGGGAACGTGAACTATGTTTGCCTTGTCAAGTCTGTACTCGATCTTACCTGCTTTGATGTCTGCAATAGCCTTTGCAACATCCATG
>JAILOC010000068.1 GCA_024691045.1 Lachnospiraceae bacterium
TGGTGCTCTCCATCAACCTCGCTTTTTTCTTTTGCTTTTCGTCTAATATCATTTCGTCTTCTTTATGATCCCGAAGAGCCTCTTAACACTCTTTGCGGGAAGGTATGCAAATATCAAAAGATTTCTTCTCTGCTTCTTCGTCAGGTACGGATCTCTGCGTATGAACCTCTTATGGGACTTTACATTGCCGTAAACCTTGGTGTAGAGCTTATTATCCCTGTTCATCTCGGAGACCGGGATATGCAGCAGAAGCCACATAGCCTGAACGAGATAAAAATGTGCGGCCTCCTCTTTAAGTCCGGGATATTTCTTCGCCGCAAGTGCAAGCATCTTCTCGGCGTTTTCCATCACATTCTCATAGAAGGACTGTCTGTAAGCGCCGCGGGTATTGCTCTGAGTGCTCAGAACGATGTGGTAACCCGGCTCCCTGCAGACCTTCAGAAGCTCCAGCTTTTCGCTCATCTTCACAAGAAGATCGAAATCCTCATTCAGCCTTCCTTCCGGAAAAGAAAAACCTTCGAAGAATTCCCTCCTGAAAAGCTTCGTGCAAAATGAACTATCGCCGCGATGAAGAAGAAGCGCCCTGAAGAAATCCCTTCCTGTCTGCTGCTCTTCGTCAGTGAATCCGTCGCCGAAAGCCTTGATAAGCTCCCCGTTTTCGTTTTCTTCGCACGAAAGGATCTGGGAAACATCCGCCTTCGGATCCTCATCAAGAAGCCTTGCGAGGTTTTCGTACATATCATACTCGATGTAATCGTCCGCATCGATAAAACCGATATATTCGCCGGTCGCGATCTTAAGTCCCGCATTCCTTGCAGAGGACGATCCGCCGTTTTCCTTATGTATCACTTTCACGCGGCTGTCATCTGCCGCAAAGGAATTCAAAAGCTCAAGGCTGTCATCTGTCGAGCCGTCGTCTACCGTGATGATCTCGAGATTCCGGTATGACTGCTTCAGGACACTGCCGAGAGACCGCTCAAGATATCTCGCGGCATTGTAAACGGGTATTATGATGGATATCAGCGCATTTTCCATAATCGATTCATTATATCACAAAAAAGGGCTCAGGCATATGCCCGAACCCCCTTATATTCTTCTTTTTACTGCGTTAAAGCCCCAGCCGATGAAGGAGAAAATGCTTCTTGGCAGGGAAAGATGCTCGGATCTCCTGTACAGGTTCCAGATGCGGCGGGCGGCGTCCTTCTTGTCGGAGGACAGGGAATTGCCCGTGCGGCGGTAAAGTGTCAGGTTTTCGTCAAGTCCGAAGGCCTTATAGCCCTTCCTGAGAAGCGCAAACCAGAGGGCGGTATCTTCGGATAAGATGTCCGGGAAAACTATGTCTTCCTTTTTCACGATATCGGTATCGAAGATGACGGTCGAAGTAAAGATAGTGGTGTTTCGAAGTGCCTGCGAATAGGTTATCGTCTCCGGCACCCTTACGATCTTGCCCAAAGGCTGAGCCTTTTCATCTGCGAATTCATATCCCGTAAAGGAAAAACCGCATTTCCTTTCTTCCATAAAAGCAAGCTGTTTCTTCAGCTTATCCGCCATCCAGAGGTCATCGCCGTCGAGGAACGCTATGTATCTTCCCCGGCTTTCGCGGATACCTAAGTTTCTTGCACCACATGCCTTGAGCTTTCCATCCGGCTCGATCAGCCTTATGCCCGCATCCGGGTGAGCTGCGATGTAATCGTTTATGACGGAAACGGATGAATCGGTGCTTTTATCGTCAACAAGCAGCACCTCCATATCGGGGATTCCCTGGGAAGTGATGCTGTCCAGCGTTGCCGTTATGTATTTGTCGAGGTTATAAACCGGAACTACTACGCTTATCATGATCCTCAAAAGTTATAAAATCCTTACATTGTCTCAAAAGACATATCACTCTGATAAATTCTCGGGTGTGACCAGCGCATAACCCGGGATAAGATTCTCATCATCCGCCCACGAAGCAAAAAATGTTATCTCATATCCCGCTTCCTTAACGGCCTCATAATCGTATCCGCCGGGAGGAAGGATCACAACTGTCGCACCCTGTTCAAACGCCCTGCGGCAAAGATCTGCGGCAAGGTCCTTCTCACCGTCCGACACCTTTATCATATCATCATGTATATCTATAAGGTCCTGTGAATAGAAGCCGTATCTGTTCTTGGTAAGTCTTCCATCCCACATATCCCGTCCGTACAGGGTGAGCGCATTTCCCGAATATGTATGCAGATAGGCGATCATATCATCCGGAGCAAGTATTACCTGCTCGGAGCCGCCGAGGAGCTTTTTCTCATAGACCATCTCGGCGATGAGCCGTTCGCTTTCTCCGGCATTCTCGGGTCTTCCGGTTGTGTTTCCGTTTTTTCCTCCGAGAGATCCGCAGAGCAGGATTGCCGCAGCAAACAGTACCACCGCAAGAATAGATACCTTTTTGTCCCTTGAATAGAGTTCGTCAAAAAGCACCGCTGTCATTATCGCACCGACCGGGATGAGGGGAAGAATGATCCACATATCGGGTGAATCATAATAGGTTCCCGTGACTATTCTCAGAACGGATGCGGTAACGGGGCAGAGAAGGAACAAAAGTGCCGCTGCTGCATACCAGATAAGCGCCCTTACCCTCACATCGGTTTTCTTTCCCGAAAGGACAAGGCACGAAAATCCCGCGGAAAGCGAGACCAGGAGCGAACCGCCGATCAGGATACATTCCCTCAGATGAAGAATATGATCATTTATGAGGCCTCTGAGCATTTTTTCCTCCTTTTCAAAATGAACATAAAGAGTACATACCCAACATAGATGCAGGCGCAAAAACCTATTCCGTACTGAGTCCTGCAGATAAACGCTTCGCAGAAAACAGGAAGAAGTGCGGTGACATATCTTCTGTCAAAGAGACAGTAAAGCATAAAGGGGATCAGCACCCATACCCTTACCGCTGCACCGGTCCACATTGCGGAAAGAACGGCAAATCCCTGTGCATATGATGAGAGGTCTGCGGCAAAGATAAACAGAACCGCCGCCGATATGAAAACCGACCTCTTTAAAAGCTCATCCTTAGCCCCCTTAAACAGAGCGCCCGAAAGTGCGATCATCGCAGACAGTCCGGAGACGAACCAAAAGCCCGGCATTATCGACCGGATGAGCGAAGCGGGAGCTGTTCCGAAGGCTTCGCACAAAACGGAATAGAATCCGCTCAGGCATAATATCTTATATCTCGAAGGAAGTCCCTCGGCATATGCGGATCCGGTAAGAGGATCGACAGTGTACATGGGGGCTCCGTTAAGGAATGTGACCACGGTCTCGAGAGTCTCATCACCGGCGGAATTGATCCTCTCTCCACGTACAACGGTAAGAAAGCATGCTGCGGAAAGCACAGCCGCGATCAGGAAGAATAAAACAGTGACAGTCTTTATCTTCTCTTTTTCCTTTTTCTCCTTTTCCTTCTTACCCCTGATAATGGTAAGGATGACAAACGCAAAATACCCCACGGTCATGGCAGCGACCATGAAGATCCCGCTGTATCTTTTCTCGGTGAAAACAAGTCCGTCTCCAAGGATCGTAAGGAAATGTGAGACAAATGAGATGACGATCACAAGCAGTGAGCCTGCAGAAAATGATGAAAACAGATCGGTATCCTTTTTGGAAAAGATACCGGATAAAAGCATCAGCGTCCTTCCCGAAAAGGCGGACACTATCGCAAGAAACATTATCAGTATGATAGTCTTAAGCATTGGATAGATTCCCGTCAGAAGCAGTTTTTCTCATCCTTAAGATACAAAGGACGGTTCTTAACTTCGAGGTATGCCTTGGATATGTACTGCCCGAGGATACCCGTGCAGAAAAACTGTAACCCGCCCACAAATACGATGACAGTCATAAGGCTCGGCCATCCGTCCACGGGATCGCCGAAGAGCAGCCATCTTACGATGATGAACAGTATCATTACAAAGGAAATAAAGCAAAGAACCACGCCCAGTATCGAGCTGAGGACAAGCGGCTTGGTCGAAAATGCCGTGATGCCCTCGAACGAGTACACGACAAGTCCCCAGAAGCTCCACTTGGTCTTGCCGGCCGCGCGGTCGACATTTTCAAAATCGATCCACTTGGTCTTATATCCGACCCACCCGAAGATACCCTTGGTGAAGCGGTTATACTCGGTCATGGAAAGAACGGCATCGACATACTGCCTCGTCATAAGCCTGTAATCCCTTGCACCGTCCATGATATCCGCATCGGAAAGTCTCTTCATCAGCTTATAGAAGCGCCTTGCAAAAAAGCTTCTGATAGGGGGCTCGCCCTTTCTGGTAACGCGCCTTGTGGCAACCGAATCATAACCCTCATCGAGATATGAGAACATCTCCTCTAAAAGCGCAGGGGGATCCTGAAGGTCCGCATCCATTATGACCGCAAAGTCCGAGTCCGCAGCCTTAAGTCCAGCATACATCGCAGCTTCTTTTCCGAAGTTCCTCGAAAAAGAAATAAGATGCACCCTGGGGTCCTTTTCATTGAGTGCCCTTACTGCGGAAACGGTTCCGTCGTCGGAACCGTCATCGATGAACAGAACTTTAAGAGCGGTATTTCTTTTTTCAAGGAATCCGGTATTTCTGATAAGCTCATCATAAAAAAGAGGTATTGCCTCTTCCTCATTCTTGCATGGAACTATTACCGTAAGCTCTGACATCTCTTCCTCCGAAGGGCTTTATAGCAAAACAGCGAAGCCTAAAGAGCTTCGCTGCAGCAGATACGTGTT
>JAILOC010000148.1 GCA_024691045.1 Lachnospiraceae bacterium
GATGGAGGAGGCCGAAAAGCTTCTCGGAATCCCCTATTTCATATTCGGACAGATCGTCCACGGAAATCATATGGGCAAGACTCTCGGCTTTCCCACGATCAATATTCTTCCGGACGAAGACAAGCTCCTTCCTCCGAACGGAGTATATACTTCGGATGTGTATATAGACGGAAGGAAATACCACGGCCTTACCAATATAGGCTGCAAGCCCACGATATCCGACCATGAGGTGAAGGGAGTCGAGACATATCTGTATGATTTCGACGGAGATGTCTATGAACGCGATGCTGAGGTATACCTTAAATCCTTCTGCAGGCCCGAGACCAGGTTCGATTCGCTTGATGCCCTGAAGGAGAGACTTGCCGCAGATATAGAAGCTTACAGACCCTGATCCGTACATACGGGATGACAGATAATGTTTGGGGCAAAGCCCCGTTTATAAATGCCTGAAAAGGCAAGGAGGATTTTTATGAAAAAACTTATTACACTGATCACTTGTGCCGCTATGATAATGTGTCTTGCCGGATGCGGAAAAACCGCAAGCGGAACAGCTCAGGCAGGTGTACTTGTCATGGCTACCAATGCCGAGTTCCCTCCTTATGAGTATCATGAGGGAAGCGCGATCGTAGGTATCGATGCAGAGATCGCAGCGGCTATCGCAGAGAAGATGGGATGCGAGCTTCAGATCGAGGATATCGCATTCGATGCCATCATTCCCGAGGTTACCTCAGGAAAGGCTGACATGGGTATGGCCGGAATGACCGTTACCGAAGAGAGAATGGAGAATGTTGATTTTTCAACCACTTATGCCATCGCTCGTCAGGTCGTTATCGTAGCTGAAGGTTCAGGCATCACTTCACTTGCGGATCTCGAGGGCAAGAACATCGGAGTTCAGCAGGGAACCACCGGCGACATTTATGCATCCGAAGAGTTCGGCGACGATCACATCGAGCGCTACGCAAAGGGAATGGAGGCCGTACAGGCTCTTTCACAGGGTAAGATCGATGCGGTCATCATCGACAACGAGCCCGCCAAGGTTTTCATCACCGAGAATGAAGGTCTCATCATCCTTGACGAAGCATATGCCGATGAGGAATATGCGATCGCAGTAAAGAAGGGCAATACCGAACTTCTCGAGCAGATCAACAAGGCGCTTGAAGAGCTCAAGTCAGACGGAACTCTTGATGCCATCGTAGCCAAGTACATTTCTGCAAACTGATATGTGGGAAAATTTTAAATCACAATTCTATCTGAACTTTATAGACGACGGCCGTTGGCATTATCTTGCAAACGGCCTGCTCGTCACTTTAAAGCTGACATTTTTTTCGGTGCTCCTCGGACTTGTCCTTGGCTTTTGCATCGCAATGATCAGAAATATCCATGATAACACCGGAAAGCTCAAGATACCCAATTTTCTGTGCAATCTCTATCTTACCGTTATCCGCGGAACCCCCGTGGTAGTGCAGCTGATGATAATCTATTTCGTCATCTTCGGAAGCGTAAGGATAGACAAGGTACTTACCGCCATTCTCGCATTCGGCATCAACTCCGGTGCATATCAGGCTGAGATCTTCAGATCCGGTATCCAGTCCATTCCCAAGGGACAGATGGAAGCGGGAAGATCTCTTGGCTTTTCCTATCTTCAGACTATGACGCGCATCATCATGCCCCAGGCCATCAAGAATGTTGTGCCCACTATTCTCAACGAGGTCATCACTCTTTTGAAGGAAACCTCCATTGCGGGCTACATCGCACTCGAGGATCTTACCAAGGGCGGAGATATCATAAGGAGCCGCACATATTCGGCATTCATGCCTCTTATCGCGGTTGCACTCATCTATCTTGTCATGGTGCGTCTGCTTGAATTTGCCGCCAGGAAAGTGGAAAGGAGGCTTAATAAGAATGAAAAATGATTATTCGCAAGGCCCCCTTATAAGCGTAAGAGACCTGCAGAAATCCTTCGGTGACCACAAGGTACTTAACGGGATCACCGTGGATATCGCAAAAGGTGATGTCGTATGTGTCATCGGACCTTCCGGTTCGGGTAAGTCCACATTCCTTAGATGCTTAAACAGGCTTGACGAGCCTACGGGAGGAAAGATAATCTTCGACGGTGTCAATATCTGCGATCCGGCTACAGACATCGACCTTCACAGACAGAAGATGGGAATGGTGTTCCAGCAGTTCAATCTGTTCCCGCATATGAATATTCTCAAGAACCTGACCATAGCTCCCATGACTCTCCAGAAAAAGAGCAGGGAAGAAGCCGAAGGATACGCAATGGAGCTTCTTGAAAGGGTAGGTCTTGCAAACAGGGCAACGGATTATCCGCTCCAGCTTTCGGGAGGACAGCAGCAGCGTATCGCCATAGTAAGGGCGCTCTGCATGAAGCCCGAGGTCATGCTCTTTGACGAACCCACATCCGCACTCGATCCCGAGATGGTAGGAGAGGTTCTCGAGGTAATGAAGGAGCTTGCTTCGGAGCATATGACGATGGTTGTCGTAACCCACGAGATGGGATTTGCCAGGGAGGTTGCGAGCCGGGTTATGTTCCTTGACGGAGGCGATTTCCTTGAGGAGAACGCACCTGCGGAATTCTTCTCGAATCCCCAAAATGACAGACTCAAGGATTTCCTGAGCAAGGTGCTGTAAACAGAGCCATCCGTGCAGCCTGCCCGGAGCCTCTGCAACTTAAATTTTTCCTTGTTTTTTATGGAAAATGATGGTATTATGTGTTTTGCGTGCGATTTTGCCGTGGCGCAGCCGCGAGGAATACTCCACCCCGGCTTTGTTATGGGCGAAGCACGAAGAAATTAATATTTTTACAGGAGGATTCAGAAATGATCAGTAAAGAAAAGAAAACAGCCATCATGAACGAGTATGCCCGCACACCCGGAGATACCGGTTCACCCGAGGTACAGGTTGCGGTTCTCACCGCTCGTATCAACGAGCTCACCGAGCACCTTAAGGCTAATCCCAAGGATAACCACTCACGTCGCGGAATGCTCAAGATGATCGGTCAGAGACGCGGACTTCTCGACTATCTTGCAAGCAAAGATATCAACAGATACCGTGCACTCATCGAAAAGCTCGGACTTCGTAAATAATTCAGTATCTGACGGGAGGCGGTGCTTTGGCATACGCCTCTCTTACTGCATTTAAGGGATGTATGGATCCCATCGGACCCAAAGCTGTGAAGCAAGGAACAGACGGCTGTCCCGAGACCACTGAAAAGCAAATGAATACCCGGATGTTCATTGATTTTTCAGTAGTTTCGGTGCCCTCTGTTCCATAAGATATTTTTAAAGGAGGCATCTATGTACAAGAAGTATGAAATGGACCTTGCCGGCAGAAAACTCGTTGTTGACATCGACAGAGTAGGTAAGCAGGCAAACGGCTGTGCGCTCATGCATTACGGTGATACCACCGTTCTTGCTACCGCAACG
>JAILOC010000018.1 GCA_024691045.1 Lachnospiraceae bacterium
AATGACCTGCATCGAGGCAGAGATCCCCGAGAGTTCACTTTTCGGATATGGAACCGTTATCAGATCCATGACCGCAGGTATGGGTGAGTACTCATTCGAGTTTGCAAGATACGAGCAGGCTCCTTCGGATGTTCAGGAAGCCGAAGTTACCGCAAGAGCACAGAAGGTTGCCGAAGGTAACGTTACGGAATAACCGGTTTCAGGGCCTGAAAAGACCTGTTTTGTTACCGGAACATGATTACTTAAAATCCTCCGCCTTGTGCGGAGGATTTTTTGTATCACAGGAAAAAACAAACTACAACATCTTGTGGTTCATCCACTGTTTTCCTTGCGTTTAAGGGTCTTATAGCATATAATTAAAGAAATTATGGGTTTTTGTGCCCTTTTTTACGAGGAGATAAATAAAATGGCGTCAGTTTATGATCATCACGAGGTTGAGTCCAGGTGGCAGAAGGTATGGGACGATGAGAAGGCCTTCGCTGCACCTAATGATTTTTCCAAGCCCAAGTATTATGCGCTTGTTGAGTTCCCTTATCCTTCGGGACAGGGTCTGCATGTAGGACATCCCCGTCCTTACACCGCTCTTGATATCGTTGCAAGAAAGCGCCGTATGCAGGGCTATAACGTTCTGTTCCCCATGGGCTGGGACGCATTCGGACTTCCTACGGAGAACTATGCCATCAAGAATAAAATCCATCCCAAGATCGTAACCAAGAATAATGTTGCTCGTTTCAAGGAGCAGCTCCATTCCATCGGTTATTCCTTTGACTGGGACAGGGAGGTCAATACCACCGATCCGGGCTATTACCACTGGACCCAGTGGATCTTCCTCAAGCTCTTCAATGCGGGACTTGCGTATAAGACCCAGATGCCCATCAACTGGTGTACCTCCTGCAAGGTAGGACTTGCAAATGAAGAGGTTGTAAACGGTGTCTGCGAAAGATGCGGAGCTCCCGTAGTTCGTAAGATGCAGTCACAGTGGATGCTCAAGATCACCGAGTATGCGGATAAGCTCCTCGAGGGACTCGACAGCGTTGACTATATCGAGAGAGTCAAGACCCAGCAGAGAAACTGGATCGGACGTTCAACCGGTGCCGAGGTTGATTTCAAGCTTACCGGAACTGAGGACAAGCTCACCGTATATACCACAAGACCCGATACCCTGTTCGGCGCAACCTACATGGTAATGAGCCCCGAGCATCCTTATATCGAAAAGTACAAGGACCGCATCACCAATTACGATGAGGTTGTAAAGTACCGTGAAGAAGCATCCAGAAAGTCCGATTTCGAAAGAACAGAGCTTGCCAAGGACAAGACGGGTGTATGCCTTAACGGACTTACCGCGATCGATCCCGTCAATGACAAAGAGATCCCCATCTGGATATCAGATTATGTACTCATGAGCTATGGAACAGGTGCCATCATGGCTGTTCCCGCACATGATGAAAGAGACTGGGAATTTGCGAAGAAGTTCGACCTTCCCATCATCGAGGTTGTCGCAGGTTCTGACAAGCCCGTTACCGAGCAGGTCTATACCGATGTTGCCGAGGGCAAGCTTGTAAACTCCGGATTCCTTGACGGGCTTTCCGTTGCCGAGGCCAAGAAGAAGATAACCGAATTCCTTGAGGAAAAGGGAATCGGACATGCCAAGACCAATTACAAGCTCCGTGACTGGGTATTCTCCAGACAGCGTTACTGGGGCGAGCCCATTCCAATCATCCATTGCGATAAGTGCGGATATGTGCCTCTTAAGGAAGAGGATCTTCCCCTTGAGCTTCCTGAGGTCGAAAGCTATCTTCCAGGAGATAACGGTGAGTCACCTCTTGCTGCAATGGATTCCTGGGTAAATGTCACCTGTCCCTGCTGTGGCGGACCCGCTAAGAGAGAAACCGATACCATGCCTCAATGGGCGGGTTCTTCATGGTATTTCCTCAGATACATCGATCCTCACAATGATAAGGAACTCGCATCACAGGAAGCACTTAAGTACTGGCTTCCCGTTGACTGGTATAACGGAGGAATGGAGCACACGACTCTCCACCTTCTTTACTCCAGATTCTGGCACAGATTCCTTTACGACCAGGGCGTTGTTCCCACCAAGGAGCCCTATGCAAAGCGTACCTCTCACGGCATGATCCTCGGATCGAACGGTGAGAAGATGTCCAAGTCCCGCGGTAACGTTGTTAATCCCGACGATATCATCGAAGAATTCGGTGCCGATACCCTCAGAACCTACGAGATGTTCATCGGTGCGTTCGACCAGGCTGCAAACTGGAGCATGGAAGGCGTACAGGGCTGCAGAAGATTCCTCGACAGGGTATGGAAGCTTCAGGACATCACGGAAGACGGAGATGCATATTCCAAGGATCTTGAGGTTAAGATCCATCAGACCATCCGCAAGGTATCCGGCGACTTCGAAACCCTCAAGTACAATACCGGAATCGCTGCCCTTATGAGCCTTATCAATGATTTCTACAAGGCAGGCAGGATCACTAAGGGAGATCTTAAGACCTTCCTTCAGCTCCTCAATCCCGTAGCTCCTCACATAACCGAAGAGCTCTGGAGCATCGAAGGCTTTGACGGACGAATCTATCAGTCCTCATGGCCGGAGTATGATGAAGCAAAGTGCGTTGAGGACCGCATCACCATAGCGGTACAGGTACTCGGCAAGCTCCGCGGAACCTTTGAAGAGGACAGAAATGCCTCCAAGGAAACAATGGTTGCAAGAGCCAAGGAGGCCGTATCCAAGCACCTTGACGGAAAAGAGATCGTTAAAGAGATCTATGTTCCCGGAAAGCTTGTTAACTTCGTTGTAAAATAAAGCCTTATGGGTAAGATCGTAATAATCGAAGGGCGTAAATTCGAAGGCGACAGGGAAATAGCGTTGGCAAATGCCGACAAAGCTGCCATCGACAAGATCAAAGCGTCGATGGACCACATGTCGCTTTCGGATCTGAAGCTCCTTTCCAAAAAACTACATAGCGGAAGGATAAACTTCGGAACGGACCTCGGTAAGGATTTCATGGAAGAGATCGACGACACCATCGATAAGATGGAGCAAAGCCGGAAATCCTCCGACGAAAAGACAGAGATAAGGGTCAGCAGGAAGAAGCCCGAGGGCAAGGAAAAAAAGAAAGAGCCTGATGACGATATTGAAAAGCAGGCCAGGAAGATCCTTGAACAGCAGGAGAAGACAAGACGCATAATCCTGTTTGCATCGCTTTTTGTTGCGGCTGCCTGCATTCTCTATATTGCGATCTACAATATTGCCAGGAACAGATCCGACAGGACGACCGATCTTCTGAGCAATCTCAGGGAACAGGCGGGCAGTGAGGCGCAGACACTAAACGGCGATCAGGAAGAAAGCGGAGCTCCGATAATCCATTATGTTGACGAGGAGGAGATACCGGACATACTTCCTGAATATATAAATTTATATAATCAGAACAAAAGACTAATCGGATGGCTCGAAATAGCCGATATAAATGGAGAGCCTTTTTTAGAATATCCTGTAATGCAGACCACGGATAATGAATATTATCTGACCCATGGCTTCAATCAGGAGAATGACAAGAATGGCTGTATTTTCATGGATTGCAACTGTGATGCGATCAAACCTTCCGACAATCTGATCCTTTACGGACACCACATGCAGAGCGGAAGGATGTTTGGAAATCTGGTTAAGTACGAGGATTACAACTTTTACCTGACACATAAGACGATCAGATTCGATACGATATATGAACACGGTGAATACGAGGTTATGTATGCATTCAGGACCTCGCTTAAGACAGAGAATGATATTTCCTTTAAATATTATCAGTTCATAGATGCAAACGGAGCCGAAGAGTTCAACTCATATATGAATGAGATGGCTCAGATGGCGCTGTATGATACGGGTGTTACCGCAGTGTGGGGAGATCATCTGCTCACACTTTCAACCTGTGATTATGAGGAAAAGAACGGCCGTTTTGCTGTTGTGGCCAGAAGGATTAACTGATTCTTGTTTTGCATACGTCTGTTATGCGGGAGGATTGTAACATGGCAAATAAAAAAGGAATTAAGAGGAGAATGAAGAAGCAGGTCAGAAGGACCCTCGGCGCTCTCTTCATGGTTGCTGCCATTCTGGTCGCAATGATTCCGACAAGATCAATACAGGGAGGAGAGGTTCAGGCTGCCAATTCCTGTAACGGCACCGATGTAAAAGAGTATTACATCATCAAGAGCGGAACCGCGACAACCAAGACTCCCCTGAGCCAGATACCCTTTGTGGATCCCGCAACTACCGTTTACATAACCGGAGATATGAAGTTCCAGTTTGCGTATGTAAACGCTATAGGTATCGACCAGCCCGGAGATACCAATAAATTTGCTGTCATTCTGGGATATGATCCCTCCGGAGCAGTTGACAGTTCGGGAAGCCTGGTTATCCCCGAGTATGTCCAGAGCTATAAGAAGCTTTCGGATGCCGAAGGTTACTGCCTTGCAAATGTTTCCGGTGATTTCCTTTTCTACAGAAGCATCGACAGATATGAGTTCCAGGTCGAAGTTAAGAGCGGCACCACAAATCCCATTGAAGATGGTCCCGGAGCTCCGTATTTTGACAAATATTCTGCAGGAAGCCAGACATTATATGGTATCCTTCAGGGTTACGTTCCCGAGGACAAGCGTGATAATCCGGGTTATTACGAGCTCGTTAAGCCTAACAGAATAGGTCTGTTCCGCGTGGATGAAAAGACTATCAGAGAAGTTGATGATTCCGGAGCTGAAACGGGAGATGTTATCTATACCTATGTTGTGGAAAATACAATGTATTATCCCTGCAAGGCCGATAACAGTGATATCTGGAAGGCTATAGATAAAGGTTCTCTTTTCTACCGCGATGAGACGGTATCAGATTCTGATGACGGCAGATTTAAGCAGTGTACAGATGCTTCGAGACAGTATGTCGATAATATTGCTGTCAGATATATCGGAAACCAGTTCTCTTATTACGATACAACATCCAAGACATATAAGGTATCTCCGGATGACATAGATGATCTTCATCCTTCGAACGGTGTATTTGCAGATACTAAGGGCGGTAATATTGTAAATCTGTCCATTCCTTCGACTATGGAGGGTATCGGAGACTATGCATTTTACAGATGCACCGCATTGAGCGGCATCACCTTTTCAAACGGTCTTGTTGCGATCGGAAACCATGCATTTGACGGATGCAGAAGCCTTTCCAGTGTCGGAATGCCCGAGAGCCCCAGAATAACCACTCTCGGTGCGTATGCATTCAAGAACTGTGCCAGCCTTAAAAACATCTATATCCCTCACAGCATTTCGATGCTCTGTGACGGCGTATTTGAAAACTGCACCGGACTTACAGTTATGGATCTTTCCGGTGATATTAATTCCAATCCCACAGCAGAAAAGTCCCAGCTCGAATATATCGGAAATCATATTTTCTACGGCTGTTCCAACCTTACAACCGTAATCCTGCCCTCCAAGCTCGGAGAGGGCTATACTTCGGATGTCGATCTTTCGAATCCGGCCAATTCGGGAGCACATGCCCTCAACATCAATATGTTTGAGGACTGCCCCAATCTTGAAAAGATTACCGTTGTGAGCCCTAATGTGTATTTTGTAAGTGATGACCATACCGAGTGCGGCTTTGATGTTGAAGGATCGACCTCCTTCCATTCGCAGCTCGTATCCGACAAGTTCTATTTTGAGAGTATCGATCCCGCTGCAGCGAAGCCTCCCAAGGACAATATCGGTGCGCTTCATTATATGTGCCAGAATATGTCTGCAGGATATGAATTCACATACAAGTATTTCGGAAAAGAGCTTTATGAGAAGACTGTGACCGAGCAGAATGCAGATGCAAGCGGTCTTATGTATGATGCGAGCGGAAATCCCGTTCCCGGCGGAAAAGCCATCTACCAGGTTAACGATACCAATACGCTCTGCGGATTTGATACGATCGAGACCTCATCCCTTAAGGTCGGTTCTCTTTCGTTCCCTGAAGCTTTCGGACCTTATCATATCGAGTCACTGCCCGACGGAAGATTCCAGGATACCTGCTCTTTGTGCAAGGTAACACTTCCTTCATCCATTAACCGTATCGGTGCAAGGGCATTCAAGGGATGCCATAATCTTGAATTTGTCGTCTTTGAAAACGATCAGGTACAGATCGGAGATGAAGCATTCAAGACCCAGGAAACCACCACACATAGCTGTGGGGCATCCGGAGCGCCTGCATCCGATGCAAGCGGTTATCCCAAGACCAAGCTGTATTTTGTAACAACCATATCCGCGGATTGCACTCCTTTTGCGTATGCCATGAGTGCGGGCGGAAAGTATAACCATCCTTCACAGAAGGAAGCATGGCCCATCCTTTTCTCCGGATTCCCCCAGCTTCTGGAGATCAGTTATAATCCCGAAAAGAATTGCGCCGAGCTTGTTAATTTCCCCACAGAGGGATCGCTTTCGACTTATGCGGCAGCAACTAACAAATATCTCAATGCTGAAGAGAAGGCTGCCATTAGCCATTATCTTACTGAAAGAAATACCAAGTCCCGTGATGAGATCGCCGTATCCGGAACAACCTATGACAAGCAGCTTGTAGAGGTGTGCAGGGAACTCTTTATTCCCAAGGGCGTTGAGTCGATTCAGGACGGCCTTTTTGCAGCAAATACAGTAGGCTTCCCTATGGCTGTCAACACAACCGGTCTTACTGCGATCGATGTTGAATATGTTAAGGATGCAAGCGGTGATCCCGTCCTTGATTCAAACGGCAGGGTTCAGATCACTGCTGCCGGCAGTGACTTTGCGGGATGCTCAACGCTTACCGCGCTTACCCTTTCGGGTGAGAATAACCTGGAGATTCCCGATTACGGATTCTATAACTGTGACGGTATGACCTATGTCTATTCGACACAGCCTGTTGATAATATCGGAGAAGAGGCTTTTGCGGATTGCGGTGCTCTCGGAAATGTCGAGATGTACGGTGTAAAGAGCATTGAGAATCATGCATTTGCCAATGATGATTCCCTTACGGGAGTCAGATTTGACTCTGCACTCAGCAGCCTCGGTGTTGCTCCTTTCAGGGTCAATATGTATAACCGCAGCAGCGGAGTAACCTATCCAACACATTCATCATCTCTTTCAAATGTAGATTTCCAGGATAATTCGTACTTCAAGACCGAGAACGGTATTATTTATTCTCTTGATAATTCGGGTGCCAAGAATGCACTGATCGAATTCCTTCCCGGAAGAACCGCAGGAACCATCCAGCCCGGTGAGACCAAGGGAATAAAGGGAGTTTCCGAGGAAGCTTTTGCCGATACCGCGGTCAACGTTGTCAATCTTGAAAATGCTTCATTTACCAATCTGCCTTCATTAGCGTTTGAGGATACCAGCCAGCTTGTTACGGTAACACTTCCCCAGACCTGCTCACGTATAGACAGCATGGCATTCAAGGGTTCGGCGATCAAGAACCTGACCGTTATGAACAACGATCTGTACTGGCAGAACGGCGGTCTTGATCTGATAACCACAACCATGACAGATCCTAACGATGATACATCGGATCACGGCGGCGTATCTGAATCTGCCAACAGCAGGCTGACGGTTTATGCTCCTGCAGAGACCGATGCAAACGGCAATGTTACGGATAAGAGCAGGGCATACGAACTGTTTGAGGGACATAAGTATCTTGTACAGGCATTTACTCCCATCAAGCATTTCTACATAAGCTACTATGATTACAAGGATGAGAACGCTACCAAGGCTACTCTCGAGTTTACCGATGAGTATGTTGAGGGAGACCAGGTCATCCTCAGAGATCCCATCATGGATCCCGACAACAAGCATTCAAATGCCGGATTTGCCTTCGAGTATTATTACAATATGTATGATACCGAGGAGACCTACGATTACAGATCCAGCTTCAATATCACAGAGGATATCACTCTTGTTGCTAAGTATAAGGGACTTAATGAATCCTATACCGCAGCATTCTATGATACCGATCCCGATACCGGTGCTACCGGAGCGGTACTTGTTGATAACGTTCCTGTTTTAACCTCCGTTGAAAGCGGTGTTACCAAGTATTACATCAATCCCAACCTCATCTCGGGACTTATGCCCACGGCCAAGACCGGATACACCTTCCAGACCTGGACAAGGATCGATCCCAGAGACGGCATTCTTTTCACCATAGATCAGGTGGAAGAGAAGGACGGAGTCATCAAGTTCTATGCCAAGTACACTTCCGGAAACGGAGGTAACGGCGGAAACGGCGGCGGAACAGTAGGCCCCGGCCAGCTTAAGGTCACATATTATCTTCCCGACGGAAGCCTGTATCAGACCTGGGGAGTCGATCCCGGCAACAAAGCATTTGACATAGTCGTTCCCGGATACTCCAGAACCGAGTGGAAGTGGTCACCTGATGTTAACGAGACGGTCATCAATTCCGATACCAAGTTTGTGCTCGTTCCCATTGACGGAACAGATCCCACTTCTTCGGATAAGTACACCGCAACCTATTATTACACCGACGGTGTCACCGTTTACCAGACACTTTCGATAGAAAAGGGCGGCACACCTCCCGATCTCATGATGCCTTCAGGATATAAGCAGTGCAAGTGGTCACCTTCTCCTTCATCCGTAACCATGGATAAGAATATGAGATTCACCATGGTCAACAACCCCGATTATAACGGTGCGGATGATTATAACGGACCTTACTACACACTTACCGTAGTGGGCGGTTCCGGATCCGGAAGCTACAAGCCCGGAGCACAGGTCGTAATAGTTGCGAACGAAGCGAAGACCGGTACCGTATTCAGCAGCTGGACCATTTCTCCTTCAACCGCACCTATTGCCTCCAAGGCACTTTCCGCTACCGTAGTTACCATGCCCGGTGAGAATGTGACCGTAACGGCCAACTTTGTAGCCAAGACCGCAGGCAACGGAAATAACGGTGCTGGCGGAAACGGATCGGGCGGAAATAACGGCGGAGGAAATACCAATTACTGGCCTTCGACCGGCAACGTGCCCAGAAGCAGCGGAACAACCGTTGTCATAGACAAGAACGGTCTTTCCAATACCGGTGTTGTATCCGCAACCGTCAACGGTTCAACCGATAACTTCACCATCAAGATCACCGAGAGCCAGACTGCCAATAAGCTTGTTCTCGATGCACTGCTCAAGAAGTACGGAACCCTTGACAATATCATTTACTTCCCGTTCGATATCAGCCTTTATGATGCAGCGGGAACCACACAGATAACCGACACATCGGGCCTTACCATTACGATCACGATCCCGCTTCCCGATTCAATGGTAGGATATGCCGCCAACAATAAGGTTGCTGTAATCACCAATAATGAGATCGATCCTCTCAATGCGAGATTCACGACCATTAACGGTGTGCCCTGTGTAACCTTCACCTGTACACATTTCTCACCTTACGTAATTTACGTAAATACTGTTGAGATGACTGCGGGAAGTGACGGAAGCGGAGCCGGAAACGGTCTGGACAATACACCCAAGACCGCTGACTTCATCCATCCGAAGTGGTTCATATCGATTGCATTGTTCGCAATCTCCATTGTTCTCTTCCTTATGAAGGACAAGAAGATCGCAAAGCCTGTAAAGGCTAATACCGGGAATAATGCACCGGGAAGAAGACAATGACCGGAAAAAATGCTTTTGAAAGCAGGTATTAAACAGTCCGAAAGTTACTGTAAAAGGAAACTTTAATGAAAAGAATCAGAAAGCTGTTAGGAGTGATCCTGATAATAGTCGCTTTACTCGTGATGCAGCTTCCTCCTCTGGGGGCGGATGCTGCATCCGTCCCCGAGTTTTCTGTTACGGGGTCGGGTACGCTTGTTTCGTACAACGGAACTGCGACAGATGTCGTTATCCCCTCCACTGTCATCGAGATAGCAACCGATGCGTTCAGGGACAACGATCATATCCGTACAGTCACTATCCCTAACAGTGTAAAGAAGATAAATGAATATGCATTCTGGGACTGCGACAGGCTTCAGAGTGTCACAATCGGCTCCGGCCTTACGAAGATTGATGATTTCGTCTTTGCAAACTGCATGGGCCTGGTTTCCGTTAATATTCCATCCAATATCAAATCCGTCGGGATTTATGCATTCGAAGATGATGTCAATCTTGAATCCGTAACCTTTACAGAGCATACCCGGAACATACATGAAAGTGCTTTCGACGGATGTTATAAGCTTGTAATATTCGCACCTGAAGGATCGTATGCCTGGAAATATGCCCAGGGCTTCTATGTCAGACAGTCCAAATTCACGATCTACGAAGATACCGGAATGATCGATGTAATAGATGAGACCGTAACTCATGACGAACCGGATACTGAGGATGTATCCGGTAACGGAGAGACCGAAGTTGTTGATGAGACTGACCCTTACGGCGAGCCCGGCGCTTATACCACCGAATTCGAGATAACCCAGCGTCCCGACGGAACATACACCGCAGTTGCCGTCAATCAGAATACAGATATCTACGGTCAGACACATGTTGTCGG
>JAILOC010000062.1 GCA_024691045.1 Lachnospiraceae bacterium
GTCTTCACGCTTTTGCTGGCCGGGTTTTACGGACTTATGGAGGGGTTCAGGACAACAGAGAATATAAAGAAGACCGCGGGGCTTTTGAGCAGACGGCTTGATGAAAAGGGAAGGGAAAATGCACTAAGGAAAAGAGAAGCAATAAGGATGAGAGCGGACCGTGACGGGTTCTGGTCACGGATAGACAAGGCACTGGTCTACAGCGGGATCGTAAGATTCCTTCCCGGACTTACGACCGAAAAGTTCATAGCCCTGATGAGCCTGGCCTGCGCGCTTATCTTCATATCATCCGGGATTGCAATGGGAGTGATTGCCGGGGCCGTTTCTGCGGCGGTGTTTCTTTTTTCCGTATATGCGCTTATAAAGCTTCTCGAGATACGCAACTTAAGAAAAACCGGCGAGGACCTGCCGAGACTCCTCGACCTTCTGGGTTCATATGCGGCTTCGGGAGCGGTGTATTCGAACATATTCGGACAGATAAGCATCTATATGAACGAACCGCTGCGAACGGTATTTGATGAGTGCGGCGCCGAGGGAAGACTGAGCGGGGATATCTCGCTCGCACTTCTTACCATGGCCGATAAGATCGAACATCCTCAGTTCAAACAGCTGATCCGCAATATGGAGATAACCTCCAGGTACAGTGAGGATATTGCGGGACTTGTGAGCGACACGAGAAGAAGTCTTCGTGATTACCTGAAGGAGAGCTCCGACAGGAAAGCAATGCTCAGGGAATCGGCGATCAATATGGTGCTTCTTATGGTAATGAGTTATGTGGTAATCGCGATATCGGCAAGTCTTGCGGAGACACAGATAAGCACGGTGGTTCTGGGAAGCATACCGGGAAGGGTCACACTCGGAGTTCTCGGAACGGTGTTTATGATGTTCTTTGCTCAGGCCGCATCTTTGTATAAGTGAGGTTTTGAATGGTTCCAAATAAGTATTACGCATATATTGCCATGGCGATGATGATACTCTGCAGTCTGTTGTCGGGAGCGATCATCTGTATGGTCATGGATCCGGGAAACAGCAGAGTGATGGCAAGCGGTGCGGAGTTTGCCGGAATGATCAGAAAGAGACAGAAGCAGAACGCTCTGTATATCAGATTGGAAGACTGGCTCAGGAAAAACGGAGCATGCTTTCATCTGGGAAAGAAGACCGATCCGGGAAGCTTTACCGCGCTGTGCATTCTGCTTGGTGCGGCGGGTTTTCTTGCAGGCAACCGGATATCACCCGGAAACGGTATCCTGCTCGGCGCCGGACTGGGACTGATCCTTCCGTTTACGATCCCAGCACTGAACAGAAGCGATAACCGGAAAATGCTGCACGACATAAAACTCATATATCACTCGATGGGTGTTCAGATAAAGAGCGGAGTGTATGTTACCGATGCTCTTGCGGAGTGTTCCGGATCCGTCGAGAACATAAGGCTCCGGAGCGCACTGACGGATTTTTATGCCGATGTCATCATGAAATCGGATATATATGCATCGCTTGAAAGATTCAGGTCTTCATTCGATGACAGGTATATCGATTCACTGTGCATGACAATTGTCCAGGCACTTGAATCCGGACAGGCGGTAGATCTTCTGAAGGACATAGCGGAGCAGGCTTCGGATATGGAAAGTGAGATATTTGCCGCAAGGAAAGCATCGCTGGACAGGCTTCTTACCCTGAGCCAGCTGATGGTCCTGGGAGCGGTGCTCGGAACGGCACTTTATACCTGCATCGTCTATATGATGAGCAGAGCCGTCGGATTCAGATAAATAAGAGAGGAGAAATGAAATGAACAGAAAACCTTTATGGGAATTGATATTGGAGCATGGGATGAAAAAAGAGAAGGGACTTGACGGGATTCTCGTTTCGGTAGGGCTTTGCATAATAGCTCTGCTGCTCTGCGTGGTCATGAAGGATTCTCTTACGGAATTCATACAGACGATAGTCAAGGCAATGACCGACAGTGCAAAGGGCATACTCAGCACTCCGGGCGCATTCGGTTTTCCCGATATGAGGTTCATATGATGAACGCATTTAAGAAAAGAAAAGGAAGCGTCGGGGATGTGATGCCGATGGGAATCTTTGTCATATGCATAGCGGTAGTGTTCACGGCGTTTGCAGATTGCGTCCGTATAGTAAATGTAAAGAGCGGTGTCAGTCAGATCTCCAGACGCTACATCCTGAGGATGGAAACCGTGGGATACCTTGATGAAACGGACAGGGATGGGATCCTGAAGGAGCTTCGCGACACGGGACTTTATGATATCTCTCTCGGACAAACGGACACTGCGGAAGTGGGATACGGCAATCCCGTCAGGCTCGAAATAAGAGGATATACGGAGGACGGTTATGAGATCTCGGAATACAGGACATCTACCGCCAAGTATTAACGGATGTTTTGGAAAAAGGCATCCGGGAAAGATCGAATATGTCATGGGGATGTATGCCCTGCTGTTCGTTCTTGTCATGGCAATGGTCAGCCTGCAGATCCTGAGGTATAAAGCCGATTCCGATATAGCTGAGGATGCGCTTGCCGCGTCATGCCTGGCCGCTCTCGATGTGGATCCTTACAGATACGGAACGGATCACAGTCTTGTGATAGGCGATCCGGTCCATGCAAGGCAGCTGTTCGAAGAGGCTCTCAGGGATAATATGCGGCTTGGGCCGGATATGACTTATTCCGGAGCCGATGACTTTTACATCACGGGAAAAGTAAACATAGATGACTTCAGGATATATACGGTTGACGGTGATAATGTCACGGAATACGTGGTATCGGGATACGGCATCGCGGAAAGTACCGGAGTGTACGGAAGCATGAAAACGCCATCGGGTCTTACGGTAAGATCCGCCGGAGCGTATGCAAAGATATCATTTGATACATATGGGATATTTGATGTGAGGATAAGGGCATGCAAGGAGGCGTATGCCGAGATGCTCGGCAAACCCTTTCCGTAAGTGAAAAAGGATGATTTATGAGAAAAGAAAACAACAGGAAAAATGAAACAGTAAAGGTAAAGATCGGATTATTCGTCTCGGCCCTGATAACGGCGGCGGGAGTATTCGCGGTAATGACATATCTTCAGAGACAGGCTCTTTCCGATTTTGAGAAAAAGGAAGTATATGTTGCGGCATCTGTCATTCCCAAAGGCACGGTGATAGATGATTCCAATGCGGGAGAGTATCTTGTACTGAAAAGTGTTGATGCCGGGAGCATACCCGATCATGCGGCATTTGATCCGCAAACGGCCTCGGGCTTGTCTCCTGTTTACGACATAAGCAGTGGAACAATCCTTACAGACAATATGTTCACCTGCCCGGATACGGTCATCTCGGAAATGGAGGAGCCTGTCATGGCCGGTTTTAAGGCAGACGATCTGTCAAAGGCCGTCAGCGGAATACTGAGGGCAGGAGACAGGATCGATATCTGCTGTGTGAATCCGGAAACGGGGAAAGGCGAGCTTCTGTGCGAAAACGTATATGTCGTGAGCGGATATGACGGATACGGAAATGTCATATCGGATACCGGGCCTGCGGTGATGTTCAATATTTACCTCGAAAGCAAGGATGCTCCCGCTTTTTATGAGGGTCTTGCATCGGGGAGCCTCTATGTGGTCATGCGGTGCGGGTAAAGAGTAAATGCTTATAATATTATCTTCGGCTCTCGCATTGGTATCCCTGGCACTTGCTTCATATGAGGATATCCGTACGAAGAGTGTTACAAATGCCGTCTGGTGGATCTTCTCCGCCGGTCTGTTAATGATGCTTTTCGAAAGACGTGGCGTATGGGTTTCATACGTCCCGGAAAGCATCCTGGCGGTTGGCATACAGGAACTGATCATGTGCAGGGTATACGGAAGGGCCGACAGCCATGCATTTTCGTGCTGCGCGGTCTTTCTGTGTCTTACCGGCCCCGGTCTGGAAGGGCATATAATGCATATGAGCCTGGCGCTGGTGATGCTTTCAGCCGTGCAGTTCCTGCGCGGTAACATCGCCCGCGGGCTTAAACTTAAAAGACCTGTTCCGTTCATTCCGTACATCGCTTTATCGTTCATTATCCCGGTGATCATTCCGCACATTTTCATGCCTCAGATTTATTGATGGATCAGTGTATACATGTTATCATTGCCTCGAAAGCAGGTATCTTTCGGGGCTCATTATGATCAGGAAAGGACCTGCTCGCGGAGGTGAGAGGTTATGGTGAAAGAATTGACCAATAAACAATTGCAGTTCATAACTTGGCTTATTACTACGGCTACCGACAAATGTCGTACAATAGAGGAAGTAAGGGAGTTGAACAAGGAGATCAGGCTTCATTCCGACGGGCTCATAGATGGTCTGAATGAGGAAGCTTTATCCGAATAGGGTGATTATTTAAGGCGGTCGTTCCGGAGCGGAGCGGCCGCCTTTTTTTGTGTAAAAACTTGAAAAATATGATAAAATAACAATGTATGCAGATTTTTACCCTTTGAGGGTAATTTTGTTTTGCTGTGTCTGAGGGGAGGACATGTGTTATGACAATATCCTGCGTAATGATAGTCAAAAACGAAGAGAACATTCTTGCAAGATGCCTGGACAGTATCAGGGATCTTATGGATGAGATCGTCATAGTCGATACCGGCTCCAATGACAAGACCAAGGAGATAGCCGCCAAATATACGGACAAGATATATGACTTTACCTGGACCGGAGATTTCTCCGATGCGAGGAATTTTGCTTTTTCCAAAGCGACCATGGATTATATCTATTCCGCAGATGCCGATGAGGTGATCGATGAGGCTAACCGCATCAAGTTCATGGCTCTTAAGACCATGCTCCCCGAAGAGGTGGAGATCGTACAGATGCGTTACGGAAATCAGCTCAGCCATTCGACCGTATACAATTTTGACGAAGAGCTCCGTCCCAAGATGTTCAAGCGTCTCAGACAGTTCGTATGGCAGGAGCCCGTCCACGAGATGGTAAGGCTCGATCCCATAGTTTTTGACAGTGAGATAGTCATAACCCATATGCCCGAAGAAAACCACGGCAAAAGGGATCTGGAAATTTTCTCCAAGGCCACGCTCGGCGGCGGAAAGCTCAGCAAGAGACTGTTTGATATGTATGTCAGGGAGCTCTTCATCGCAGGTACCGAAGATGATTTCAGGAATTCGCTTCCGTATTTCGTATCGTGTGCGGCCGATGTTGAAATGGATCCCGACTGTGTGAACAAGGCATGCCTTGTTATCTCGCATACCGCCAGAATACACGGCGACATAGTTATGTTTTTCAAGTACATAACCAAACTGATGGCGAGCGATCCTTCATCGGAAGTATGTCTGGAGCTGGGTCTCTTTTATGAGAGAATCCAGGACTTTGAAGAAGCGGCCATATGGTTCTATAATGCGGCATTTGAAACAATCCCCGCTGTTGTGATCACATCTTCGGGAAAGGATGCCGCCGAAGGATTAAAGAGAGTATATAATGCGATGGGCATGCCGGAGGTCGGTGTGCAGTTCGCAAAGGATATAGAGGCAAGAGGATGAACTGGGAATCAAATGTCAGAAAAGTAGTACCTTATGTACCGGGCGAACAGCCCACAGGAAAGGTTATCAAGCTCAACACCAATGAGAATCCCTATCCCCCCGCACCCGGGGTGGAAGCACTTTTAAAAGGATACGACATATCGCTTTTAAGGAAATACCCGGATCCTGCATGTTCATCACTGGTGAACGTGCTCGCCGAAAAGTATAATGTAAAGCCCTCGCAGGTTTTTGTCGGAGTAGGTTCCGATGACGTTCTTGCGATGGCTTTTCTTACGTTTTTTAATTCGGATAAGAAGATACTTTTCCCGGACATCACTTATTCTTTCTATGATGTGTGGGCTGATCTTTTTAAGATCCCCTATGAACAGATACCGCTCGATGATAAGTTCCGCATCATTCCCGAAGATTATGCAAGAGAAAACGGAGGAGTCGTTATCGCCAATCCCAATGCCCCCACGGGAGTGTTCATGGGACTTGACAGTATAAGGGCAATCCTTGATAAGAACCGTGATGTCGTGTGCATAGTCGATGAAGCGTATGTCGACTTTGGCGCCGAAAGTGCGCTTAAGCTCCTTGATGAATACGACAATCTTCTCATCATCCAGACCTTCAGCAAGTCAAGGTCTATGGCCGGACTTCGCATAGGCTACGCCATCGGTTCCGAGACCATGATCAAATACTTAAATGATGTCAAATATTCATTCAATTCCTATACCATGACATCTCTTACTCTTGCACTCGGCGTCGAAGCTGTGAAGGATGATGGGTATTTTAAGGCCACATGTGCGAAGATCGTCACAACCCGTGAGGCTCTTAAGATAAAGCTCAAAGAGCTCGGTTTTGAATTTCAGGATTCCAAGACCAACTTCATCTTTGCAAAGCATGCTTCGGTATCTGCGGAGTATATCTTTACTGAACTCAAAAAGAGAAATATCTATGTCAGATATTGGAACAAGCCTCGTATAAGCGAGTATCTCAGGATAACTGTAGGTACGGACGAGGAATGTGACACTCTTGTCGCAAATCTCAGGGATATCCTGGAAAAGAAGTAAACTTAAGAAATTAATGATTGGAGAAATATAAATGGGTTCTTTGGCAAAAACCATTGCACAGGCATTTGTGCAAAATACGATGACACAGTATTTCGGATGCTTCATTATCTCAATGATACCTCTTATCGAACTCAGAGGCGCTATCCCGATAGCATACTGGTTCCGCGGAATGAATCCTGAGTTCAATATCGTTCTCGGGTATGTGATAATAGCGATCGGAAATATGCTTCCCGTTCCGATCATCTTTTTCTTTGCAAGAAAGGTTCTTGAATGGGGAAAGGATAAGCCGGTGATCGGTAAGTTCTTTACCTTCTGCCTGGAAAAAGGCCATAAGGGCGGAGAGAAGCTTCAGGCAAAGGCAGGACGCGGACTCTTTGTTGCACTTCTCCTTTTTGTAGGTATCCCTCTTCCCGGCACGGGAGCATGGACCGGAACACTTGCTGCTTCACTTCTCGATATGAAGTTTAAGGAGAGTATTACAGCTGTCATGCTCGGAGTAGCTCTTGCGGGTGTGATAATGGGAATTGCTTCCACACTTGTCTCAAGTGCAATATTCTGAGGATGACTTTTGGCAATCGGACAGATCTATGAGTTCAGACAGAATGTGCGTGACAAATACATATCAGGCATTCGCTTCGGTTTATGACAAACTGATGAACGATGTTCCGTATGATGAATGGGCCCAAAGAATAGACCGAGACATCAGAAAATACGGTGTGTCTGAAACATCGGGCGATAGGAGAGAAGCCGCATCCGAAGAAGAAGCCGTTCTCGCGAGCGAAAGAGATCTTGTCGTGGATCTTGCGTGCGGAACGGGTGTTGTTACGAGGAAACTGTTCGATAAAGGCTATGATGTCTTCGGTGTCGACATATCTTCCGAGATGCTCTCACGGGCGGCGGATTCCGACGAAGAGCGCGGCATCATGTATCTGAACCAGGATATATGTGAACTTGATCTGTATTCGACCATAGGAACCGCAGTCTGTATCTGTGACAGTCTGAATTATCTTCTTTCGGATGAGGAGCTTGAAGCGGCTTTTGCCGGTGTTTCAAATTTCCTTTATCCCGGCGGAGTATTTATTTTCGACTGCAATACCTCTTACAAATACAGGGAGGCGATCGGTGAATCAACCATTGCTGAAGCGGGAGACGATGTATCCTTCATCTGGGACAATTACTACGATGAGGATGAGAACGTCAACGAATACGACCTTACACTTTTTATAAAAAGGGAAGACGGCCTGTATGAACGTGCGAAGGAGACCCATCTCCAGCGCGGTATCGAAAAAGAAGACATAGAAAGTCTTGCGTCAAAAAGCGGACTTGAGATAATGCTCATTGCCGATTCCGATACGGACGGTGAAGTGAGCGGAGAAACCGAAAGGATCTATGCGGTCCTTAAAAAGCCTGAAAGTAAATGATGAACGAAAAGTGTAAAAAAGATTATATAGTTTCCGCAACCGCTGCGGATTACCATATCAGGGCCTTCGCGTGCACCACGCTCAACATCTGTGAAGAGTCCAGACGTCTCCACAATACCAGTCCCGTTATGAGTGCGGCGCTCGGAAGAACGCTTTCCGCCGCTGCGATGATGAGCATCATGATGAAGGGAGACGGGGACAAACTTACGATACAGATCAAATCCGACGGACCATCCGGGGGACTTACGGTATGCGCGGATTCACACGGCAATGTCAAGGGATATACGCCCGTTCCGGATGTGATACTTCCCGCCAAGGCCAACGGTCATCTGAATGTTTCGGGTGCGATCGGAAACGGAGACCTTATCGTCGTAAAGGATCTCGGACTTAAGGAACCTTATGTCGGAAGAACCGCTCTTCAGACAGGTGAGATTGCGGAAGATATGACATATTATTTCGCGGCTTCCGAGCAGACCCCTTCATCTGTGGGGCTGGGCGTTCTCATGAACAGGGACAATACCGTAAGATGCTCGGGCGGATTCATCATCCAGCTGATGCCTGATGCGGGTGATGATGTGATAGCCGTGATCGAGGAGAATCTTAAGAGCCTTAAGAGCGTTACGGAGATGCTCGATGAGGGACTTACTCCCGAGGATATGATAAGCGAAGTTCTTAAGGGACTCGATATCAATTTCAACGAGACCTATGACTGTGCATATAAGTGCGACTGTTCCGACGAAAGAGTAGAGAAGGCTCTCATCAGTCTCGGCGAAAAAGAGATCGCTGCACTGATAAAAGAAAACAAGGATGCCGAGATCCATTGCGATTTCTGCGAAAAGGATTATATCTTCGGTCCCGAAAGACTGAAGGAGATCCTGAAAAAGAGCATCAGGACCGCTAAGTGAATTGTGGGCCTTCCGGCCCTGAAATAAAGGAGAATCAAAATGGTAAAAGTAAACGATAATTATCTCAAGCTTCCCGGAAGCTATCTCTTTTCCACCATCGGAAAGAAGGTAAGAGAGTACAGTGAGGCACATCCCGATGCGAAGATCATAAGACTCGGTATCGGTGACGTCACACAGCCTCTTGCTCCCGCAATAATCGATTCCCTTCACAAAGCTGTGGATGAGATGGGCAACAAGGAAACTTTCAGGGGATACGCTCCCGATCTCGGATATGAGTTCCTCAGAAATGTCATCGCGGATACCGATTACAAAAAGAGAGGATGCGATATCTCAGCAGACGAGATCTTCGTTTCCGACGGAGCAAAGTCCGACTGTGCCAATATCCAGGAGATCTTCTCCGTGGACAATAAGATCGCGGTGTGCGATCCCGTTTATCCCGTTTATGTTGATTCCAACGTAATGGCCGGAAGGACCGGAACCTGGGATCCCGCAACGGAGAAGTGGTCAGATGTCATCTATATGCCCTGCCTCGAAGAGAACGGATTTGCTCCCGAGCTTCCCACCGAAACTCCGGATATCATCTACCTGTGCTTCCCCAACAACCCCACAGGATCCGCGATCACCAAGGATCAGCTTCAGAAGTGGGTTGACTACGCAAACAAGGTCGGTGCGATCATCCTTTACGATGCCGCATACGAAGCATATATCTCCGAGGAGAATGTTCCCCACAGCATCTACGAGTGCGAAGGAGCAAGAACCTGTGCGATCGAGTTCAGATCGTTTTCCAAGAATGCGGGCTTTACCGGTGTAAGACTCGGATTCACCGTCATCCCCAAGGATCTTAAGGCCGGCGACACGCCCCTTCATCCCATGTGGGCAAGACGTCACGGAACCAAGTACAACGGAGCACCCTACATCATCCAGAGAGCGGGCGAGGCCGTTTATTCCGAAGAAGGAAAGAAACAGTTAAAAGAGCAGGTTGCTTATTATATGAACAATGCCAAGGTCATCTACGAAGGATTAAAGGATGCGGGCTATCAGGTATCCGGCGGTGTAAATGCTCCCTACATCTGGCTCAAGGCTCCTAACGGAATGACCAGCTGGGAATTCTTCGATCACCTTCTCGACACCGCTCACGTTGTGGGAACGCCCGGATCGGGCTTCGGTCCCAGCGGAGAGCACTTCTTCAGACTTACGGCATTCGGCACTTACGAAAATACCGTAGAGGCTATTGAAAGAATAAAAAAACTGTGATATAGTCTGACATAATTCGAAAGCAAAACTGTCAAATACGGAGACTTATATTTTCTCTTTTACGGAGAAGATATCGGTCTCCGTTTTTTTGTGTCCTGAAACGGAGGTACGGATTTGAAGGCTGTGATGAAGGGAAAAAGAATCAGTAAGGTAATGATGAGCGTTTTCGTAATTCTGATGTCACCTTTAAGTATCCTTATGGCGGCGTCTGCGGGACTGTCGGTGCTTGGTTCGTTGAATGCATCTGCGATAAGCCTGCCTTCTCCGGAAAGCGTCATGACAGACTATATGGAAAATCCATATATCAGATTCTATGAAGGAAGTCAGGGGATGGCCTGGACCACGGTTCATCCGGGCGGAAATGCTTTGTCTTCATACGGAACATATGTGTATACGGACGGAGGATATTACAGAGGCGGTGAAGGGAGAACTGTAATACCCCGGGGTGTTGTCAGCAGAAAAGAGATACAGCCCGAATTAAAACCGGGACAGCATTATTATGCGGGAGAGATAACGGATTCCGTGATACCTGTCGGAAAGTGGGTGCTCACCCACAGTGAAGCAGGATGTATCCACGGTCCCTTTTCCGCTTGTGCCGAATATGAATATTACGGTGTGGAAGGTCTTCCGAACGTTAAGTGCCGTGGTAAATATGATTCGGGATGGATAGCATATTGTGCGGATTGCGGGCAGAGCGTTACGGGATATGTTTATACAGATGACACCTGTGTCGGAAACATAGGATATGTTTTCGCCGGAACGGATGACTTCGCTATGACACATCCTGTCCGTTATATGTTCGTGTGTCCCTTGAAGGGGGATAACCTTGAAAACGATCATGCGATCGGAACCCATATGTGTAAATGCTTTATATCCTATAACCGCTACACCGTACGCTATAACGGAAACGGTGCCGTCCATGGCGAAATGCCCGATTCGGTTTTCTACTACGGCGGAAGCTGTGAATATGAAGGCGTCAAAGTGTGCGGTGAGGAAAGCCTGAGGGAAAACGTCTATATAAATCCGGGATATGTTTTCGCCGGCTGGAGCGAAACACCGGACGGCTCCGCCTGTCTGGAAAACGGATGCCGGCGGGATGCGCTCGAAGATCATTTCACATATCTGAGCGGATGCGGTGATGATGCTAATGATAAGGTGATCACACTTTATGCGGTATGGGAAAAGTGTGACAGCAGGCTTCTTATTTCGGGAGGAGCCTTCAGGGATGAACCCGGTGCATACGCCGGCGTGGCAAACGGTGAACAGGTTGAAGGAATTAATCTCATCAGCAAAGGCTACATGTATGAGACGGAGGCTGAGCCTTCGCTTTTATCGCATCCGAGGGGTTACCGGATAGAACTGGATATGATGGGCGGGCCCGGTACGGACCCGATATGGACGGATACCGCGCTTTCGGGATGGAGTTACGGGAATATGTCCGGACTTGATAATATGGACGGACATGTCAGGGAAGTGACATCGGACGGAAAGGTCATATATGTCCATTCATCCGAAACAGACGGAAATACGGATTGCATAACGGCACAGTGGGAAAGCATTCCTGTCACACTTCCGGATGCCCGGTATCCCGGTTATGTTTTCGAAGGATGGTATACGGCACCGGATTTTTCAAAAGAGCATTTTGCGGGGATGAACGGTGACCTGTTTGATACGGATCGCGACACCGTGCTGTATGCCCGTTTCGGATCGCTTCCTCTGAATGCCGTTCCGGATTACATGGGAAACGAAAGCTTTGGTTGGCTTCGTTATAAAGGACTTACGGATCTGAGTCTTCCGGGCACATCCGGATATGATCTGTTCAGGTATTACATATCCGGTAACGTAGGAGAAGCATGGACCGAAGCCGCACAGGATGATACCGGGGCTACGCAGGATGCGGGAAAGATTATCTGTGATGGGGAAGGTGTTTCGGAGGTGTATGCCGTAAGGCATACGGGCATATATACACTTAAGCTGTGGGGAGGAGCGGGAGCTTCTTACGGGGATTACTCCGGCGAAAACGGAGAGTTTACATCCTGTGAAGTGCTGCTGAATGAAGGGGATGTCCTTGAGATATATACGGGAAGAGCAGGCGTGTGTGAATCCGGTGATGAGGGAGTTATCTGTGAAGGCGGCGAAAGCTCTGTGATCAGGCTGAACGGAGATCCTCTTATGATCAGCGAAGGAGGAGACGGTGCCGATTATGTGCTGAACGTAAAAAAGGAATTTGCATATACGGGAAATATAGAAACATACACCGCAGAGGCCGAAGGGGACTACACGCTGGAGGTATGGGGAGCAAGAGGCGGTGCCACGACGCACGGAAGAAATTCGGCCGGTAACGGAGGATATGCTGCGGGTACGGTCCATCTTGAAGCGGGCAGTATTCTCTATATCTGTGCGGGCGGAAAAGACGGATATAACGGAGGGGGAAGCGGAGGAAGAGATGCGTACGGAAACCGCGGTGGAAGCGGAGGAGGTGCTACACATATCGCGGGCGTATCGGGACTGCTCAGGAATCTTTCGGTTTCCAGGGAAGAGATATACATCGTGGCCGGAGGCGGCGGAGGAAGCGGTGGTTCAAATGCAACCTCAGGTGAAGGCGGAGGGCTTGTCGGCGGAACGGGAACCTCTCCGTGGCCCGGAGGACAAGGTACTGCAACCGGAGGAACCCAGACCGGCCCCGGAGGCGGCAGGAGAGGAATGGGGAGCTTTGGCTGCGGTGGAAGCGGTTATTCATATCAGGATGACGATTATGCAGTCATAACCAACGGCGGCGGCGGAGGCGGCTGGTACGGCGGCGGAGGAGGAACGGTGGATAATTTCTCTTACGGCTGCGGTGGCGGCGGAGGAAGCGGATACATCGGCGGAGTCGAAAACGGGGAAATGCGAAGCGGCGTATGCGGAGGTAACGGACACGCAATGATCACATGCTCTGTCAATATCACGGGATTGGGAAAAAGCGGTGAAGATACTGCGTTTTACTCCGAAGGGATCCTGTACAGAAATCTCAGGGTGTTGTCCCATGATGAGAGCATTTATCCTGAGGAAGATTTAAACTGCCATGGATACTGTATCATTACGGAACCCCGGATAAGGTTTTATGCAGATTCCGCGCACACTGTCAGTTCACCGGATACAAATGCTCCCTCAGCCGTTGAAATGGCATGGCTTGAATATGATCCGAAAACAGATCGGGTAAGCGTCTTCTGGAAAATGCCGGAGGATAACGGCTCCGAATATTCATATATCGCTAAGGCATACAGAGCACAGGATATCATCGCATCCGATGATATATATGTGCAGACGGATATTAAGAGTCTTTGTATCATTACCGGTGTGTACGGTTACTATTTTATTGTTGATAGCGAAAAAACAGCGGATAGAGAATATGTTGCCGGAGGACAGTTCGTGCCGTCTGCCTGGGCAGAAAAATCCGGAACAGCGCCCGATGCTTACTTCACGAAATGGTATGAAAGCGCATCGGATGATGAGCTTACCTGTTGCGGTTTTTCCTTTGTCCCGGACGGAAGCAGCAGATACATCCATATCGCAGCCGCAGACAGGGCGGGTAATATAGGGGATGTTTTCGATATGGCAATTGACGGCCGGGAGGCTTATATACCTTATCCGGTCATCACCGAAAAGCTTGCTATAAGGGAATCGGAGAATGTTTTCAAGGCACCTTACGGTCAGGATACATATTATGTGAGGGCGGATCCTTCCGTTTCCTTTTTCCTTGAGCACTCGTCTTATATAAAAGGGTACGCAAGAAAGGGATACCAGATTGACAAAGTATATTTTTGCCGGAGCCTGAGTGAGTATGCCTTGTATGAAGTGCAATACGGAAACCCTGATGCGGTCCGGGAGTCTGTAATGCTTGACGGGATCGCAAGAACACCGGGATTTTATCTTATCCCGGGGGATATTAATGAAGCGGAAAGAAGTGATGATTGCAGAAGGCTCAGTCTTACGGGAGAATTTTCTCTTTCCCGCGAAGGGGAAGTGTACATTTATCCGGGAGCGTCGGCACATGCGGAAGAAGGTATGCATCTGCCTGCCGGATCTGAACGGATCATAAGCAGCAGCCGTGAAGAGGATGTTAAAAACGGGCTGACTCTTATAGGTGATGCGACGGCGCCCGAATGCTATGTATCCGTAAACGGAGGAGAATTCGAAAGACTGTCCGTGAGCAATATATCCAATGCAGTGAGTGATTATGTGATTGACAGAAGACTTGGGAGTGTATCTGTGGAGCTTCGCATCACGGACGGATGCTCGGGTGCAAAGGACGGATTTGATATAAGGATATACAATTACGATAACGGTATGGCAGATACCATATCCGTACCGGGCACATTCTGGCATATGGAACTGAAGATGGATGAAAACAGCAGGGATCCCGCGTTTGAGAATATGCTGTTTAACGGTAATTTTGCGATAACCGTCATTTCGGAGGATAATGTCGGAAACATCGCAGCTGAAAGCTCGGCGGATATCTGTGAACTTGATGTGTCCGGCAGCATTAACAGATATCTTGATGAACTGACGGGGCCATTGGTATTTCAGGACGGAGTTGTATTTATGAAAAGAGGAGAGAGCGGATATGTCCTGTCCGATGTGTGGGGATACCCCGATGCGGTGCTTGTATCCTTTGAAAATGAAAAACTCTCACAGTACGATACTTTATATATCATCGAGGGACGGAACATTGATATTGCCGGTGCTGATTCGGCGGAGACGGTAACGGTTCCGGCACCCGGGTATATGTTCGAAGAAAAAACGGAATTTACCGTGCCGCTGGATTATGACGAGAGTGTCATAAAGGTAAGGATCACAGCTTATAGGGACGGAGAAAGTCTTACATGGGAAACACAGTGTCTTATGGCCAGTGGGGGTACGGTTCTGGATGAACTGATCACGGTTCTCAGATAACAGGTTTATGAATACGTCCCGTTCTGCTATAATCATATAAGAACTTGGAAAGGGGTATGCCCTATGATGAAGAGGATCATAAAAGCGGGAATGGGACTTATG
>JAILOC010000080.1 GCA_024691045.1 Lachnospiraceae bacterium
GGTGCTGCGGCATTTATGAATGATGCAACTTTAGCCCTTGCATTTGCGTAGCTTTCCGTAGCTCTTTCGCTGAGATCGTAGACTCCGCGAAGGGGATTCGCGTTGTCATTCTCATAGTAGCTTCTCATCGCATCAAGAACGCATGCGGGCTTCTGGGTGGTTGCCGCATTGTCGAGATATGCGATGTCCTGCTTTAAAACAGGAAAAAGCTTTCTGTAATCGATCACTTTGTTTCTGAGTTCTGTATCATTCATCTGCGTATTTTCCTGCGATTATATCAAGTACGTACTCCCTTGCTCCGTCGTCTTCTATTTTGTTCGCCGCAGCTTCAAGGGATGCGCGCTCAAGTATCTGTATGGCTCTTTCCCTGGTAATGCCTCTGCTGGTCATATAGAAGATGATGTCATCTGCGGGCTTTCCGATCGTTGCTCCGTGGCTGCCCGCTACGCTTTCCTCGGTACAGAGGATAAGGGGAACGGTCTTGTTGACGATCGTGTCATCAAGAAGGAGCATGTTCTCGGCCTCGGCTCCGTCGGAACCTGTACATCCTTTTACGAAATCGATGGTTCCTCTGAAGGTCTTCTCGGCGTTTTTGGAAAGAGCACCGGTAACGTTTATATCAGCCTTGGTGCACTTGGCAAAATGCTTCATGACGTAGTTCATATCGATGGTCTGTCCGTTCGTCCTGACAAGTCCGATATGATTTTCGCTTGCGGCTTCCACGCCTTCGAGCGCGGTCCTTGATCCGGTGCTTATATCGCTTCCGTCCACGAATACCTGGACGATGTTGATCTGAGCGTTCTCCGCTGCGACCGATCCGATGTCGTTGACTACCTTCAGTCCCTTTCCGGGCCTTACTACCTGTGCGAGATTGATCTTCGCACCCTTTGCGGCCTTCAGCAGAACCTGAAGTACCGCGGTTCCTTCCGTCGCATCATCGGATGATGCATCGGTGAGGATGTTTATGGTCTCTCCTTCTTTTGCTTCGAAGCAGAGAATATCGGCAGCGGTTTCGGTGTATTTCTTTTTGATGCTGACAAGCTTGTCACCGTCGGTGGCAACAAGTACCGGTTTTGTTCCGTTTCCGGCCAGGAACTTCGAAAGTTCCGCGCCGCATCCGGTCTCTATCTGCCAGTCGTTAGCATTTGCTTCTTTTGTGTTTAATCCCTGATCGGTAAGACCCGCTGCGGTGCCTGTGGGGATCTCTACCGTGGTATCGTTTACTTTGAGCCTGTTCCAGGTAGGAGGAACGAGGCTGTTTATCTTGATCTTTTCAGCCGTCATCCTATTGTTCCTTTCATCTCAAGTCTTATCAGATTGTTCATTTCCGCAGCGTATTCCATGGGAAGTTCTCTGGATACGTTGTCCGCAAAGCCGCTTACGATGAGGGCTCTGGCATCCTCTTCGCTCATGCCTCTGCTCATCATATAGAAGACAGCTTCGTCTGAAATGCTTCCTATGGTTGCCTCGTGTCCTACATCGGCGTCATCCGTGCGGATGTCCATTATGGGGATCGTGTCTGACTTGGACTCGCTGTCGAGCATAAGGGACTCGCAGCTTACGACAGACTTCG
The DNA here is from genome assembly GCA_024691045.1 of Lachnospiraceae bacterium. The sequence goes on from JAILOC010000080.1 coordinate 1,574, forward strand.
CACCCTTTGCCTGGGGCATAACCTGTACGGAAGTTCTGGTCGTATTGATACCTCCGTTCTTGGAGATGGACTTGGTGTTGACTACGGATGAGGTGTTCTTTCCGATGTGGATTACCTTCATTCCGGTGTCGAGATTCTGTCCCGCACTTGCGAATGCGATTCCGGTGTATTCCATGGTGGAATTGTCGCCCTTGAGGATGGTCGAAGGATACAGATAGGAAACGTGGGAACCGAACGAACCGGATACCCATTCCATTCTTCCGCCTTCCTGTACGAGCGATCTCTTGGAATTGAGGTTGTACATATTCTTGGACCAGCTCTCGATGGTCGAATATCTGAGTCTCGCGTTCTTGCCTACGAAGAGCTCTACCGCACCGGTGTGGAGGTTTGCCACATTGTACTTGGGAGCCGAACATCCTTCGATGAAATGAAGATCGGCCTCGTCCTCAACGATTATGAGTGTGTGCTCGAACTGGCCCGCACCCTTTGCGTTGAAGCGGAAGTAAGACTGGAGCGGTACGGAAACCTTGACTCCCTTCGGGACATATACGAATGAACCGCCCGACCATACGGCACCGTGAAGTGCATTGTACTTATGATCGGTGGGAGCAAGGAGCGTCATGAACTTCTCTTTTACAAGATCGGCATATTCGCCCTTAAGCGCACTTTCGAAGTCGGTGTAGATGACACCCTGCTCCTCGACTTCTTTTTGCATATTGTGGTAAACGAGCTCGGAGTCGTACTGCGCGCCGACACCTGCGAGAGATGTTCTCTCAGCCTGGGGGATTCCCAGACGCTCGAATGTGTTCTTGATATCCTCGGGAACTTCTTCCCAGGAATTGGTCATCTTGGCATTGGGACGGACATAGGTGTAGATGCGGTTCATGTCCAGGCCTTCAACGCCGGGGCCCCACTGGGGCATTGTCATTTCGTTATACAGCTTCAGACATTTAAGCCTGAAGTCTCTCATCCATTCCGGATCTTTCTTTTCTTCGGACAGCTGAAGGATTATATCTTCGGTGAGACCCTGCTCGAGCTTGAAGGAATCATGGTCGTCGTCGATCACATCGTAGATAGTCCTGTTCACGTCCTCTACATATGTTTTTTCTTCGCTCATATTCAATCCTTCATATATTTCTCAAATCCGTTTTCGTTGATATCGTCGATAAGGCTTCTGTCGCCCTCGGCTACGATCTTTCCGTCATAAACAACATGTACTTTGTCGACATTAAGCGACTCAAGTATCTTGGTTGAGTGTGTGATTATGATAAGTGATCCCTTGGTCTGCTCCTGGTATGCCTTGACACCTTCGGATACGGTGCGCACAGCATCAACATCGAGGCCGGAGTCGGTCTCGTCGAGGATCGCAAGTTTGGGTCTGAGCATAAGAAGCTGGAAGATCTCCGCTTTCTTTTTCTCACCGCCGGAAAAACCGAGGTTAAGCTCTCTGTCAAGATATGAAGGATCCATGTTGAGAACCTTCATCTGCTCGGCAGCGGCCTTCTTGAAGTTCCAGAGACTCATCTTGTTGCCGAGTGCTTCGCATGCGCTTCTTACGAACTCGGAAAGTCTTACTCCGGGTACTTCGATGGGATTCTGGAAGGTCATGAAGAGCCCCTTCTTGGCTCTTTCGTCCGTCTTCATCTCAAGGAGGTCTTCTCCGTAAAAATCGATCTTGCCGGAAGTGACTTCGTATTCTTCCTTACCCATAAGGGTATTGCCCAGTGTGGATTTACCCGCACCGTTGGGTCCCATGATGACATGGGTCTCGCCTTCGCCTATCTGCAGGTCGAGGCCTTTAAGAATCTCTTTGTCGCCGATGCTGACGCAGAGTTTTTCAATGTTTAAGATTTCCTGACTCATTTCTGACGCCTTTCTGTCTTATAAATAAATGAATGTGTGACGAAAACTGTCCCTATTTTACACACACAATTCAGGTTTTTCAAGGGTTTGAGGGCAATAAACCTACTGTTTTTGTATATTTATAAAAACTCAACAAAAAAGAGACGATACATACGCCCCTTTTTGACACAATATATTACGCACAGACCATATTGTTTCGGCATAAAAGGCTCTCTGATCCTTTTTCCATATAGCGCGCTTAATAACAAATAAAAAAAGATCTCAATATGAGATCTCTTTCGTGCCCAGAGCCGGAATCGAACCAGCGACACGCGGATTTTCAGTCCGCTGCTCTACCAACTGAGCTATCTGGGCGAATAACGAGCTATGCAATTGATGGATGAT
>JAILOC010000118.1 GCA_024691045.1 Lachnospiraceae bacterium
GAGCATTACGATCTTACGGGATATGAAGAGAAATTATCTGAGACCGTTGATGATATATCGGATAAGATTACCGAAATGATAAGATCCTATGATTCGGGAAAGTTTGTAAGGGAAGGAATATCCACTTGCATAGTCGGAAGTCCCAATTCCGGTAAATCATCTCTCTTAAATCTTCTTACGGGTCATGACAGGGCCATAGTTTCCGATATTCCCGGAACAACAAGAGATACGATAGAAGAGTATGTCAGTCTTGATGATATACTTCTTAAGGTTACCGATACCGCAGGCATCAGGGATACCGAGGATGTAATTGAATCGATCGGAACAAAGAGAGCCTTAAGTGCTGCGGAAAATGCGGATCTTATACTATTTATGATAGACGGATCCGAATATCTTACTACGGAAATAATGCAGATCTTTTCTGCGGTTTATAAGAAGAAACTTATCATTATACTAAATAAAGCGGATAAGACGCTTATGGTAAGACCCGATGATGTTTACAATCATCTGAAGGAATCCGCGGATAGGGAAATCTCCGCTCTTACCAGGGAAGAATTTTTTGACAGATATCCCTGCATCATCATGAGCGCTTCCGGCGGACAGGGACTTGAAGATCTGAAGCGTACAGTCAGGGCAGGATTTTTATCAGGTGAAATAACATCAAAGTCTGATGTTGTCATCACCGGACTCAGACACAAAGAACTTTTGACGGATGCGCTTGATAGTCTGAACGGTGTAAAAGAAGGAATAGTATCGGGTGTGGAGATCGATGTTTACTGCGGAGATCTCTACAATGCATATAAAAAACTCGGACTCATAATAGGTGAAGAACTCGGCGACGATCTTGCCGATGAGATATTTTCTAAATTCTGTATGGGCAAATAATATGGATCTTAAATGCAGAGGTGCGGAATTTAATATTGATGTTGCGATAGTCGGAGCCGGTCACGCGGGATGCGAGGCCGCACTTGCATGTGCAAGGCTCGGACTTGAAACAGTTGTATTTACCGTAAGTGTCGACAGTATCGCACTCATGCCCTGCAATCCCAATATAGGCGGATCTTCCAAGGGTCATCTCGTTAGGGAGCTTGATGCTCTCGGCGGAGAGATGGGCAAGAATATCGACAAGACCTTTATCCAGAGCAAGATGCTCAATACATCCAAGGGTCCCGCGGTACATTCTCTCAGGGCACAGGCGGATAAGAGGGATTACTCGGGGGCTATGAGAAAGGTTCTCGAATCACAGGAGCATCTTACCATCAAGCAGGCCGAGGTCTGCGAACTTCTCTGGGAAGAGATCCCTTCGGATGAAAAAACAGGATCTTATGAAAAATATGTAACCGGTGTTCGTACACAGACAGGTACTCAGTATAACTGCAAAGCTGTTGTACTCTGTACGGGAGTTTATCTTAATTCAAGATGTCTTACCGGTGAATCAATTACCTATACTGGACCCAACGGGCTTCAGGCTGCGACTCATCTTTCCGATTCATTAAGGAATGCCGGAGTTGAGCTCAGACGTTTCAAGACCGGAACTCCCGCAAGAATGGACGGAAAGACAATTGATTTTTCCAAGATGGAAGAACAGAAGGGTGATGAGGTTATCGTTCCTTTTTCCTTTTCCACCGATCCTGCGACGATACAGAAAGACCAGGTTTCATGCTGGCTCACACATACCAATAAGAAAACTCATGACATTATCAGGGCTAATCTTGACAGATCTCCGATATATGCCGGGATCATCGAAGGCACAGGTCCCAGGTACTGTCCTTCCATAGAAGACAAGGTCGTAAAATTTTCAGAGAAGGAATCGCATCAGGTTTTCATAGAGCCCGAAGGATTATATACGGATGAGATGTATGTCGACGGAATGAGTTCATCACTGCCCGAGGATGTACAGCTTGCAATGTACCGCACCGTTCCCGGACTTGAAAACTGCAGGATCGTAAGAAACGCTTATGCGATAGAATACGACTGCATCAACGCAAAGTGTCTCTATCCTCATCTTGAATTCAAAAAGATAAGAGGTCTTTTTGCGGGCGGTCAGTTCAACGGAAGCAGCGGATACGAAGAGGCTGCGGCACAGGGCTTTGTTGCGGGAGTAAATGCCGCAATGGAGATATTCGGAAAAGAATTCCTTGTTCTTAAAAGAAGCGAAAGCTATATAGGTGTTCTCATAGATGATCTTGTGACCAAGGATAACAGGGAGCCCTATCGTATGATGACTTCAAGGGCAGAGTACAGACTGCTCTTAAGACAGGACAATGCGGATCTCAGACTCAGAAAGTACGGACACCGCATCGGACTTATCTCCGATGAAGTTTATAACGGCATATTAAAGAAAAAAGAATCCATTGATGCGGAGATAGACAGATTAAAGAGTGTGATGCTCGGTGCCGGAAGTGAGACCTGTAAGTATCTGGAGTCGATCGGTTCCGCTCCGCTTTCTACAGCTACTTCACTAGCTTCCCTTATCTGCAGACCGGAGCTTGATTATAAAAAGCTTGCACCTCTCGATCCCGAAAGACCGCAGCTTCCTGATGACGTGACCGAGCAGGTTCAGATAGAGATCCGTTATGAAGGATATATAAAGCGTCAGGAAAAACAGGTCAAGGAACAGGAGAGACTTGAAGTAAAGCTCATTCCCGAAGATATAGATTATGATGATGTTCCTTCACTTCGCATTGAAGCAAGACAGCATCTGAAGGAATTCAGACCTGTATCAGTAGGACAGGCATCGCGTATATCAGGCGTTTCACCTGCCGATATATCCGTACTTCTTGTTTACCTTGAAAAGATCAACAGACAAAAACCGGGTGTCTGATAAATGACACGTGTGTCATAAACATATGCATGATTATTCCAAGTTAATTTCATATCTGTCTCAGTATGGCATATCTGTATCCGATGATCAGATAAAGCAGCTCGATACATATTATGAGATGATGACTGAGACCAATAAGTCACTCAACCTTACTGCGATAACTGAATTCGATGAAGTGATAATTAAGCATTACATAGATTCGGTTACCATCGTAAGGGATATTGATATGTCCGGAAAAAAATCAGTGATCGATGTTGGTACCGGTGCAGGTTTCCCCGGTATGGTTCTGAAAATATTTTTTCCTGAGCTGAATATTACCCTGTTTGATTCATTGCAAAAAAGATTAAACTTTTTGGAAGAGGTAATATCTGCCCTCGGACTGAAAGGTATTTCCACTTATCACGGACGTGCTGAAGAAGCAGGACATATTTCTTCTATGAGAGAGCAGTATGATATATGTGTCTCGCGTGCCGTGGCAAATCTTCCCGTACTTTGTGAACTGTGTTTACCCTTCGTAAAAGAGGGCGGTACATTTGTAGCTTATAAATCCGATAAAGGATCATCCGAAGTTGATGCATCCGCTCATGCTTTATCTGTTCTGAATGCTTCGGTAGTTAAAGAGGATGAGTTTACTCTTCAGGACAGTGATATGGTAAGGGATCTGGTCATCATTTCGAAAGACGGCCCCTGCCCTAAGGCGTATCCGAGAAAACCCGGAACCCCTTCCAAAAAACCATTGTGATAGGGCAGGACATATATACCATATATTGTTATTCCGAATTTCTTCCTAATATGCTGATACAAGATTTTAATGTTTCACGTGAAACATTTTCTAGATTTAGGGGTGGAATGTTTCACGTGAAACAATTGATAGTGGTTTTTGAAAAAAGTTTCACATCGACATATTTTTATACCACTATATATAGAGAATATAAATATACCCTTTAATATGTATGCAGCAATTCATCACCACAAATGCATTATCCATTATCCTGAACGGCATAGGACTGTTCTTTGTGATCATGACTTATGGTGCGGCATATGAGAGCAGCAGATCAGATCATTTCATATCCGGTGTTCCGTTTGTCGGAATGATCTTCCTTCTTATCGGGGGTCTGATATCTACATTTAAACCTCTGGCTCTTATCTGCCTTATCGATCCCGGTCCCTGGATGATGATCTGTTCGGCAGTCCGGGACTACAAGAACAACAAAAAATTCTTTGGCTATATCGAGAAGAATGGATTCACCCCGGATAGTGAATATGTTCAAAACCAGTTATTAACCATCGGAGTTGAAGGTAAAATCTGGGAATTGCCGTACAGGACAAATTATCCTTACCTGATAAATAAACAGAGGATCACATTTGCTGTTATCATC
>JAILOC010000122.1 GCA_024691045.1 Lachnospiraceae bacterium
GACCGGCATCGATACGATCTATGAGATCGATGTGTGCGATGTTTATGACAGCCGCCATGATTACTGCGGCTTCTATGCCAAGATCAAGGATCGTACGGACGAAGAGGTCGAGCTGGAAAAGGAAAGATTCCTTGCGATGCATGATTCGCTTACGGGGCTTTACAATATCTCCGCCCTTTACAGACTGACGGATGAAAAGCTTTCCCGTAAAGACAGCAGGGAATATGTTGCCGTAGTCACCAATATCACCGGATTTAAGAGCATCAATGAGGTGTTCGGCACAGACAGGGCGGACGACGTGCTGAAGGATATAGCGTGTAAATTTGCCGAGATCATGGGACCAGGAAGCATTGTCGGACGCATAACCGGTGACCGTTTCGGCCTCTTTTTGAAAAAGGATGATTTCGATCCGGTTCTTTTTACCAGGATCTGCAGTTCTCTTTACATCGACAGGGGTGATTACAAATATCCGGTAACCATGCATGTCGGCGTCTGCAATGTCGATTCACCGGATCTTACCAGCCAGATGGTATTCGACAGGGCATTTCTTGCGATAGACGGGATCAAGAACGATATGCAGAAGGTTGTCGCATATTATGACGATTCGGTCCGCGAGTCCATTCTATGGGAACAGATGGTAACAGGAAGCGTCGATGATGCCATGGAGGCCGGAGAGATCATTCCTTTCATCCAGGCGCAGGTAACCTCGGACGGAAAGGTAAGAGGCGGTGAGTGCCTTATCAGGTGGGATCACAGGACAAAGGGAATGCTTCCTCCCGGTAAGTTCATAGGCGTTCTTGAAAAGACGGGACTCATCGCAAGGGTCGACCGCTATATGTGGGAATATGCATGCAAGATCCTCGGAAGATGGAATGAAGAGGGATATGATGATATGTATCTGTCCGTGAACATATCTCCCAGGGATTTCTATTTTACCGATGTCTACGGAGATATAACAGCATATGCGGGAAAGTACGGTATTAAGCCCGAACAGCTGCGGCTTGAGATAACCGAGACGGCAATGATGGGAAATGTTGAAGCTGTTCTGGATGTGATCAGAAGACTCAGAAGCGACGGGTTCATTGTGGAGATGGACGATTTCGGAAGCGGATATTCATCGCTCAACACACTCAAGATACTTCCGGTTGATGTTCTTAAGGTGGATATGCTTTTCCTGCGCGACATCAAGGATGCCGATACACAGCTCAAGTCCAGATTCATTTTGTCCAACGTCATCAACATGGCGATCGATATCGGACTGTCGGTCATCACGGAGGGCGTCGAGACGGGAGAGCAGAAGGAATTCCTCGAAGAATGCGGATGCCACTGCTTCCAGGGATATTACTTCTCAAAGCCGATACCGGTGTCGGAATTTGAAGAAAAGTACTTAATGGCCGATCGATAATACAGACTCCGGGATACTGTAAAAGGAACGCCCATGCAGCGTTCCTTTTTTCTGAAAACCGTCTGCACCGCAAACTGTATGGATGAAAAAGAAAAGAAAAATGATACAAAGGAGATCCTTGCTCTTTCCTCGAAGATAATAGAGCTTGCGAGGGATGAGATCATGATGTCATTCCGCTTTCTCGACAGAAGCCTTATGGAGCTTAAAAGTGAGGCCCGTCCGGGATGCGCGAATGTCTATTCGGGTATCGGAAGGTTCGTATACGATCCCGTAAACATCATCCGCGCCGCACAGAAGGATTTCAGGCTCCCCGCGAGGATGATCTTCCATGTCATGCTGCATCATATCTTTTCCCATCCTTTTTCCGGTGAAAGAACCGACCGCGTCCTTTGGGACCTTGCCTGTGACATCGCGGTTGAAAACGTGATAGCCGAGCTTGACGAGGACTGCGTAAGACTCGATACCGATCTTGCGACGGCGGGAATGCTCAAGGTGCTGAAGGAGGATGTGGGAAAGCTTTCCGCTGAGAGTCTCTACAGATACTTCCGTAAAAATCCCCTTACTCCATCGAGGGTCATGGAATACGAAAGAGCCTTTGCACTCGATTCGCACGACCTGTGGAGACCGGACTCTTCTCCGGAGATACAGATGACGGAAGAGGAGTGGAAGAAGATTTCCAGGCAGGTGCTTGCAGAGACAAAGAGTTTTTCGAAAAAGGGTTCCTCGGGTGAATCGCTCGAAAAGAATCTGCTCGAAGGCTCCGCGGTCAAATATGATTACAGGAGGATCCTGGAGCATTTCGTGGTAACGGGTGAGCACACCAGACTCAGCGATGACGAGTTCGATTATATCTATTACACATACGGACTTGAGCATTACGATAACATGCCGCTTATAGAACCTCTCGAATACCGGGAGGATAAAAGGATCAGGGACTTCGTCATAGCGATAGACACATCGGCATCCTGCAGCGGTGAGACGGTAAAGAAATTCATAAGGCAGACCTTCGACCTTCTCAAACGGAGTGAGAGCTTCTTTAGGAAGATCAACATCCACATCATACAGTGTGATGCCGAGGTGGGAAGGGATGATAAGATCACCGATATCTCTCAGCTGGAAAGCTTTCTCGGAAGCATGAAGCTGGTTGGCGGAGGAGCGACGGATTTCAGACCGGTGTTCGATTACGTAAAGACCCTGCAGGAAGTAAGGGAGTTCGACGATCTTAAAGGGCTGATCTATTTTACGGACGGCTACGGAATATATCCGGAGAGAAAACCTGACTTTGATGTCATATTTGCATTTTTGAACGAGGACACATCCCGCCCCGCTCCGCCCGTATGGAGCATGAAGGCAGTTATCGAGGAG
>JAILOC010000144.1 GCA_024691045.1 Lachnospiraceae bacterium
GGGCATCGGATATTTTTATTCACTTTACAGAGAATTCCTGTTCAGGGCATAGTGCGCTGAATAATATCATCAGATAGAAAAAAGCTGTACCGGAGTATTTATGAGAAAAAGAAGTGAAGAACAAAAGAGAGAATTCAGGAATGGGGTCATCAAGAACCTTAAGGCCCTGATCGTTCCCGGAATATTTGCTCTCATCATAGCTGGACTTATCTTTTTTGTAGTTACTTACCAAAATGCGGAAGTAGAAGAGCAGATCATTCCCGTTCATGCATATGCCGGAGACGGAAAAGAGATAGTACTCGAGAACAGTGAGCTCAAGCTTACATTCGATCCGAATACTACTTATTTCAATGTGCTCGTAAAGTCTTCAGGCAAGGTATGGTACTCGGTTCCCGAGGATGCTGAAGAAGACGGAATCGCAATGAGCTCGGAGAAGGGACGTATCAGATCCACTCTTAACGTTACCTACGCTAACGAGATCGGTTCCGAAGTTGCATACAACAACTATGATTACAGTATCAAGAACCAGACCTACGAAGTGGATACCGACGGAGAATCCATAACCGTCCATTATTCGATCGGTAAGGTGCAGAAGGAATATGTCATTCCTCCCGTATGTACCGTTGAGCGTATGGAAGGATATATGGCTGAACTCAGCTCCGGCGATCTCAATATCATCAAGCAGTACTACAAGAAATACGATATCAACGATCTCGGCAAGAAGGATGACAAGGAAGCTCTCCTTGCAACATATCCGGATCTTGCCAATGAGCCTCTCTATATTCTTCGTGACACAGCTACCGATTCGGTTAAGGCTAAGCTTCAGACCATCTTTGAAGAATCTGCCGGATATACATATGAAGAGTTCCTTGAAGACAAGGAACTTATGAATACCGAAGATCAGGGCAGCGATGCCGTATACAATGTAGACATCACCTACAGGCTCGACGGTGGTGATCTTATCGTGGAAATGCCTTATTCCGCTATGGAATATCCCAAGGATCGTCCCATCCTTGCCGTTGATGTCCTTCCCTTCTTCGGAGCGGGCGGACTTGATGACGAAGGTTTCCTTCTTGTTCCCGAAGGAAGCGGCGGACTCATCCATTTCAATAACGGCAAGACCGCACAGAGCGTTTACTATGCAAATGTTTACGGCTGGGATATGTGCCATGCGAGAGATGCTCTTGTCCACAGCACCAGTACCGTATTCTCCACATTCGGAATCTCAAACGGAAAGGATTCCTTCATCTGCAGCGTTGAAGGCGGATCCGCATATGCGGCTATCGAAGCCGATATTTCCGGAAGATCCAACAGTTACAATAACGTCAACGCCGAGTACGGCGTAATCGAAAGAGAAGAGTTTGATGTAGGTTCCATTTCGAACTCACGTATCTTCGCTTTCCAGGATGGCCTTCCCGATGAGGTTATGTCCCAGAGATATACCTTCGTCGACTCCGGAAGCTATATCGATATGGCCAAGGCATATAAGGCATATCTTCTTAAGAATGCAGATGGATATCTTACCGAGAATACCGATACCGCAGCTCCCTGTGTTGTCGAAGTTCTCGGAGCGGTAGACAAGGTTAAGCAGATCTTCGGTATGCCCGTATCGAGACCTCTTGCACTCACTACCTATAAGGAGGCTGAGGGAGTTATCACCCAGCTTGATCAGGACGGTATTGAGAATATGGTGGTCAAGCTCACCGGCTGGTGTAACGGCGGCGTTGAGCAGCAGTACATCAAGGATGTTGATACCATTATGTCACTCGGATCCGGAAGGGATCTCAAGAACCTTTGCAATACCGTTGTATCCCAGGGCAATCAGATATATCTTGACGGTATCGTTGAGTATGCATATAACTCCAATATCTTCGACGGATTCTTTACTTACAGGGATTCCGCAAGATTTATAAGCAGAGAGCTCTGCAAGCTCTATCCCTTCAGCCAGATCACCTACGGCGACAGAGACGATCTTGATGAGCACTACCTGCTCCACGAGCAGCTCATCCCCAAGATGATGAGAAGCTTTGTAAAGACATGCGATTCTTACGGAGCAACTGGTGCTTCGTTCCAGGATGTCGGAACCGATCTTGCCAGCGATTTCTACCGTAAGGATCCCCACTCCAGACAGGAAGCACTGATCGATCAGGTAGCTGTTCTCAAGGAGATCAAGGATAACGGCGGATTCGTGATGATCAATTCCGGTAACTCCTATGCGGCTGTTTACAGTGATATGATCACCCATATGGATCTTAAGGGAAGCGAATATACCATAATCGATGAGTTTATTCCTTTCTATGAACTCGCTCTTCACGGATATGTCAATTACACCGGCATGCCGGTAAATATCTGCGGAAGTGAGACCGATGAGATTCTCGCATCTGCCGAATACGGTGCAGGACTTTGCTACAGCATCATGGATGAAGATCCCAAGACACTTCAGAAGACTCTTTATCCCCAGTATTACGGAAGCAGCTATGCAGCTGTTCACGACAGGCTGGTAGAGACTTACACGAGATATAACAATGAGCTCGGACATACCTTCAATCAGGAGATGACCGGCCATGAAAATATCAATGACTACGTATCGGTAACCGAATATGCTGACGGAACCAGAGTATATGTCAACTACGGATATACCGATTATGCGGGAGACGGAATAAACGTTCCGGCAAGAGATTATAAGGTTGTAAAATAAGGGCGATACGGAGACCCGGATATGAAGAAGAAATTAAACGGAAAAGTTAGCGGACTTGAAAAGAGAAGGGCAGTAACAGGCTATCTGTTCATATCACCCTTTATAATCGGCTTTTTACTCTTTATGGTAAAGCCTATGGTCCAGTCGTTCTATATGAGCTTCTGCGATGTGCAGGTAGGTGCCGGTTCCTTTGAAATGGTCAGGAACGGAATTTCGAATTACATGTATGCATTCAGAGTCGATCCCGATTATTCGAGACTTCTGCTTGAAGGCTTCGGAAGAATGATCGTTTACTCGCTTGCCATCATGGTATTCGCCTTCTTCGTTTCGCTGATACTCAATCAGGAATTCCACGGAAGAGCATTCGTAAGAGCGATATTCTTCCTTCCCGTAATCCTGTCGAGCGGTGTTATTCTCGGACTTGAAACCGATAATTCGGTCATCGCCCAGATGCATGCGACTGTTGAAGAGTCCATGACCAGCGTAAGCGTCACCGCCGTTCTCGAGGATATTCTGAGAACAGCCGGAATAGGTACCAGGGCTTACGAAACGGTATTCGAACTCATTGATAACATCTATGATATAGCTCTTGCATCCGGAATCCAGATCATCGTTTTCCTTTCCGGACTTCAGACAATACCCAAGAGCATGTATGAAGCAGCTTCCATCGAAGGATGTACCGCATGGGAGAGCCTTTGGAAGGTTACATTCCCCATGGTCAGCTCCATCTTCCTTGTAAACTGGGTCTACACTATAGTTGATTTCTGTATGAGAACCGACAACGAAGTTATGACTAAGATCACCGATACGATGGTCGATCAGCTCAACTACGGTCTGTCGTCTGCAATGGCATGGTGCTATTTCGTTCTGACTATTTTGTTCCTAGCCATCAGCTCGTTCTTAATTTCCAGGAGGGTTTATTATTATGAGTAATACTGCGGTGATGAGTGCTCCTGCAAGTACGGGCAAGACAAAATCCAAAGACAGACCCAAGATGTCTGCACTCAGAAAGAAAAAGATAGCAACGAATGCGTTTATCAGCTTTGTCCGTTTCATTCTTCTGTTCGGACTCTGCTTTATGATAATCCAGCCCATTCTTAACAAGATTTCCGTA
>JAILOC010000173.1 GCA_024691045.1 Lachnospiraceae bacterium
AGCCGTTCCCCCGCCCGTGACCAGGATATAAGCATTGGGATATCTTTCGGCCGCTTCTATTCCCGCATCCAGGCGCATCTTAAGTTCATCCCTGACCTCTCCCTTAGGAGAAAGCGAATAACCGAGTATTACGATGCAAAGGCTGTCGTCATTCGGAAGATCTTCCGGTATTTCACTGTTAACAAAGTCTTTTTCGTTTGCACTGTCCCAATATGTGAACAATTCTTCCATAGCCTTCAGATCGGCATCCAGTTCTTCTTTGCTTATGACATTTTCAGTCAGCTGAGGTCGTATTTCCTCTATCGTCTCTTCTGTGTTACAGCACTTTCCATAGATTTCAAAAGCCGATCTCCATGTAACCGCAGGAATGTCCTGAACAACCTCGTAAGACGTAAGCGTATCATCCTGCTCCGGAGTCAGTACGGCATCAGCAGGGTTATCGGTATCGGCATCGTCACCGGACACATCACCTGCATCCTGCAAAACGTCCGGATCCTGCACAGCACTTTGTCGGTAATAACATTCGGATATAGTATTCCTGTAATAGGTTCCAAGATCGGAATCATAGATAAAGATCACTTTATCACCATGCAGAACATGTATGTCATCATCAGTTTTTACAAAAACTCTGTACTCTCCGAGTTCAGCCCTTGACTTGTTATCCAGACACTCCGCCTCGATCATATCGTCATCCATGACTCTGTGAAGATCTCCTGTCAGCATCAGATCAAACCTCTGCACATTATCTCCGGTGATCACGTATCCGAAAAGAACATTGTCAAGCAATCTGTTTTCGCTGCGTTTCGAATAAAAAACAACAATGGCATCACAATTTCTGATCATATAATATTGCTTAGCGACTCCGATAAATATACAAGCTACCGGAATCACGGTCACCGTCAGTAACCGCAAAATGATCTTCAACAGTTCAGAACTCTCCGTAGTTTCGGTCTCTGTGAATTTACACAGCTTTGTTATATTGATGACAATGGAGATAATATAGATCACTCCCGCCAGCAACATAAACAAATATAAAGAAACTGAATCATTATCACTTCCAAGACACAATTTATAAGGAATCATTTCAGAATTCAGATACAAAATGATAACTCCGAAAATGCTCAATACAAGGAGTGCTTTGCTGAATATCCTTTTTTTATTCACCCCTGACATGGCAATAATAAAGAGTGACAAAATAATATAGAATATATCCACAATATTGATAATGTAGCGAATAAACATATCCGACCGCCTTTCAAAGCTCCGCCTTTCCCACATTATATCTTAATCAGAATAAATCTGCTTATTATATCTTTATGCGGAGGGCAAGGGCGCCGGCATAACGCTTCGCGTAATGCTACGTTCGGTGGACCTCAGCATTGCGCCGACCGAGCGGCACTCCCCAGTGCCGCGAGATCTGAACCCGTCGGGTTAGGCGGACCCGTTCCGCGGAAGGCGGGGTGAGGCGGAAAAAGAAAAAGGTCCGGCGAACCTTTTTCCCGCCGAACCGACCGAGTGATGCGCATGCGCATCACGAGATATGAACCCACGGGTCCAAGGGACCCGTGCGCATCAAAAAAACCCTAGGCAATAGCCTAGGGGTTTTTGATGCGGAAGGCGGGACTTGAACCCGCACGACCTAACAGCCACAAGAACCTTAATCTTGCTTGTCTACCAATTCCAACACTTCCGCGAACAAAAGATAATTTATCAGATATGGAGCTACTTGTCAACAATATATTTTTAATTTTTTCAGGATATTCGGGCCCTTTCGAAGAGCCCGCATAAACACAGTATTTTCTCAGATGAGAGGCCTGATGTCTGCGAGCTTTTTGATAACCTTCAGCTGACCGAGAACGATGATAACGACACATGCCACGGCCAGAATGATAACCGCAAATGCGGTACCCTCCACACCGAATCCGACATTGTAGAAGAAGGAGTCCCTTGCATTCGATGCATCCAGCTTAAATATCGAATAAGGAAATACCAGACCGCTGTTGGGAAGTCCGAATATAATACTCTGGCAGAAATTCCATCCCGCATGACCGGCCATGGCAAATGCCATGCTGTCGGTGTAGTAAATGACGAGTGAGAACAGAACTCCGCTGAGGAAAATATTCAGAAGCGACAAAAGAGTGACCCCCGGATTCATTAAATGCAGAAATACAAAAAGCAGTGAATTAAAAATGGTCGCCATTATGGGATTATAGGTTTTTTCGATTCTTCTGTAGACAATTCCCCTGCAGATAAGTTCTTCCGCACCGGACTGTATGAATACACTGATAAAAAGAAAAATAAGCGGGACTATCTCAAAGCCGTATAATGAAAGATAGATATCCCCGTTATTCTTGGCAAAAAAGATACAGACCGCATTCAATCCGCCTACGGTCACAAGGCCCAGGATAAATCCGATAAACGCATTAAAGCTCACTTTGCCGATGACCTTACGGATATAGGGCATCTCCTCCCTAAAGCCTCTGATAAATATGAGCACGGATGCCCAGATGCCTATAAAGGCCAGATAAGTCACAGCAGTGATTATAACGGGATGATCATCTGTCAATAAACCAAAAAGCTTAAGCGGAACCTGTAACACAACGCTTCCGACCAGCGAACCGATCATCATGAGACCATATCCCATTAACCAGGATGTGATGACACCTCCCGCAAGCTTTTTCATGAGCGGGCTCATTTCTTTTTTCTCAGACGCATTATCACCCGCGTTTACGGCAGCGTTTTCCGCAGGATCTCCCACCGTTTCTTTGGTCTCTTTTATCTCGTTCTCGTTCATCACTATCTCCTTCATTGAAACAATTATCAAAAACTACGGGACCCGTCCGGATCCCGTAAGATTTTATCTTATAACAAGTGTAAGTCCCTTTGCCCACATCGCCGCGAAAAGAAGCATCTCCGCCCACAGCACCATTACCTGCGGTTTTCGTCCCTCAAGCAGTCGCATCCTGCTCCAGCAGTCGGAAATAATGATGACAAAGATTATCGATATTCCGTATTTGAAAAGATTGACCGTTCCTTCAAAAACGTAAAGAAGCAGTGCCATAACTATGGCAGTCACAAGAAGAATACGATACCACTTCGGGAATTTGTCATGTATCGTCGCGCCGAGCATGAGAAGCGTCATGGGCAGAAGTATCCTTAAATATTCGGACACATCCGATGCCCACAGAGCAAGCGAGCCCTGCCACTTTGCACTGAAGCTGTGATCCCTGATATGGAAGGTGTATGAAAAATCGGCAAGCCTCGCAAGGTAACTCAGCTTAAGATGGGGCACAAACGCAATGTAGAGTATCATGAAACGCACGTAAGAGCCGATACTTCTCGAGCCGGTAAGATATGCGGTTATAAGTGTTACCACAGCAAAAAGAAATGCTCCGGTAAGTCCTCCGACAAGACTGAATTCCCTGTCATCATTTCCGAACTGGTAAAATTTCAAAATGAAACTAATGACCATGACGGAATTCATGACCGGTATCCAGAACCTTGCAAACAGCTCCTTGGGTATTTCTTTTTCAAGCGAAGGAAGCTTCATTACTCAACTCCAAGCTGCGATTCGAGTATTACGAACACATCGTACAAAAGTGCTATCGAACAGAGTACATATGCATATATCCTGTATCTTTCCATGATCTGGTTAAGCGAATAAAAGAGTGAAACGAAGGTAGATATTCCCAGGAGCATGGTGCATAAAAGAACTGCGTTCGGTGCGATCGGAAGTACTATAACACAGAAAAGGGAAAGACCCACGCTCACCATCATGACGCCGCACAGAAGGTACTGCGAGGGCTTAAGCTGTCCGCCCATCTTAAGGAAGATCGCAAGGACTAAAAGTGCGAGCACGACCGAAGGATACACATCGGCTCCTATATAATCGGTAAACATCACCGAGCCGTGAGTATAGTTTCCGGGACATACCATATACAGGATCACTCCGATCACCGAGAAAAAGAGCGCGATCAGAATTCCGATGTTTTTGTCGGTTTTCAGGAAATAGGATCTGTAAAAAATGACACCGCCGAGAGCAAACGCACAGATCAGGCCGTACGAAGGAGCCCAGGCTCCGGCTACAAGGCCTGCTGCGGAAAGAGCGATGATCCTTCCCGGACCCAGCTTTTTATACTTCTCGGGATTATCCACCATTGCTGACAGGATATTTAGAACTATCAGCATAAGGATCGAGGGATAAAAGAAATTGACGGCACCGAACTGCCTGAAATATGAATTATTCCAATCCGCATTCAGTGCGATCATAAGAAGGAATGCATAAACGGAGAAAAAGATCCTCTGATGTGATGCTCTCGACTGAGCGAAAAGAAGGTATGCACATCCGATCATCATGAGCATATTTATGACATCGGCAACATAGCCTCCGCCCATAAGTATCAGCTGGAGCAGAAATCCCGCAACAAGGCTTCCGCCCTTCCAGAAATAGATACATGCTATGCTCATCGTGATATCACCGAAGCTCTGAAGCGGCTCTCCGGTGACCAGATTATTGGCATAATAAAGATCCTCCAGCATAAACGGAACCTTCATCTGCTGAAGAAAAATAATCATGACCATGGATAAAAATGCGATGGTCAGAAGTATCTTTATAACATTGGGAGTACGAACTTCTTTTTTCATCAAAACAAACTCTTAAAAACAGGCTCGTCCTTAAAAGGATGAGCCTTGTAAATTATATTTCCTGATGAATATAATGTCAAATTATCTCTGCACTCTTCCGGATGCATCTCCGCCCGCCAATGTTTCGACTTCCTTGCGGGTAACGAGATTGAAATCTCCGGGTATCGTATGCTTGAGTGCCGATGCCGCAACACCGTATTCGAGAGCAGCCTTAAAGTCCCTGCCGTCAAGCAGTCCGCAGATAACGCCTGCGGCAAATGAATCGCCGCCGCCAACCCTGTCTACGATGGGATGAAGATTATATTCCTTCGAATGATAGAATTCCTTAGTATCCCTGGAATAGATGCATGCGCTCCATCCATTGTCCGATGCGCTGCGGCTTACCCTCAGAGATGAAATGCAATATTCAAAATTATGGTCCGCTACCATCTGCTCGAAAATGCTTCTGTATCCGGCAAGCTCAAGCTCCCCGCTTGTGACATCGGTGTTTCCGGGCTTGTAGCCGAGAACGAGGTTCGCATCCTCCTCATTACCGATACATACATCAACGTACTGCATAAGGTTCTTCATAACCTTCTGAGCCTTCTCGGAGCTCCAGAGCTTCTTTCTGAAATTAAGATCGCAGGAAACCTTTACGCCGTGCTTTTTGGCTGCTTTAAGAGCTTCCTCGGTCAATACTGCCGCGGTATCTGAGATCGCAGGGGTGATACCGGTGAAATGGAACCAGTCGGCTCCTTCGAATATCCTGTCAAAATCGAAATCCGCAGCATTTGCTGTCGAGATCGATGAATGAGCTCTGTCATAAACAACCTTGGAGGGTCTTACGGAGCTTCCGCTCTCGAGATAATAGATGCCGAGTCTTTCTCCGCATCTTGCAATATTATCTGTCTTAACACCGTACTTTCTGAGAGATGCTAACGCACAGTCGCCGAGTTCATTTTCGGGAAGTGCGGTCACAAATTCGGAATCG
This sequence comes from Lachnospiraceae bacterium, assembly GCA_024691045.1. The sequence continues at coordinate 5,615 of JAILOC010000173.1, forward strand.
TGTCCGTAATTTGCCAGCGACACAGCCACATTTGCTTCTCCGCCGCCGTAATTGATATCGAATTCATCCGCCTGGATGAACTTTTCGTTATTCGGAGTTGAAAGGCGGAGCATTATCTCGCCCATTGTAATAACCTTAGACATTTTCATAACCTCACTTATTCATAAGATGTACGGCAAATCCGCCGATCTCTTCTTTTAAATAGATAGCCTTGAGCCTTCCCTTATCGTCGTACTTTGCCGTGCTTTCGTCGAATTCGGCGCCGAGTACGGAGCTCATGTAATTAACGGCCCTGTCGATAAAGTTGGTCCTGATCGCAATGTGGCCCCTCTTTCCGAGTCCCGGTGCCTTCATAAACTCTGCGGCACTTCCTGCAAATACGGATGAATTTCCGTCCCTGACCGGCATGCCGAAAAGGAATGCAAATCTCTCAGCAGCCTTCTTCGCATCATCTTCCGAATCATTATTGACGCCGACATGCGCGATCTCAAATCCGAGCATTGTCTTTACGGCATTACGTGTAAGCTCTTCTATCTTGTCAAATTCACCCTTAGCGATAAGGTCTGCGGGAACCATCCATGAACCGCCGCATGCAATGACTTTGGGAAAATCGAGATATGAAAGAAGGTTTTTCTCATTGATACCGCCAGTGGGCATGAACTTCATGTTCACATAGGGTGCAGCCATTGCCTTGATCTTCGCAAGTCCGCCGCTCTGCTCTGCGGGGAAGAACTTGACCACCTCAAGTCCGAAATCCATAGCGGTATCGATCTCGGAAGGGGTATTGGTACCCGGAGTAATGGGGATGTTTCTGTCCACGCAGTATTTGACGATCCTGGGATTAAGACCGGGGCTGACGATGAACTTCGCTCCGGCTTCAATTGCGGCATCAACCTGTTCGGTCGATAGAACCGTTCCGGCTCCCACCATCATCTCGGGATGAGCTCCGGTCATAATGGCAATGGATTCTGCGGCAGCATCCGTTCTGAAGGTGACCTCCGCACAGGGAAGCCCTCCCTTGCAGAGGGCATCGGCAAGAGGCGCCGCATCCTTCGCATCATCGAGTTTTACGACCGGCACGATACCGATCTTACTTATTGTTTCCAGTACAGGTAACATGGCAGCTCCTTGATGAACGCAGAACAGGGGGACGGTTCCGGCGTTCACCGATATAAACATATTATTTGATATAAAACGCAGGTGAACGAAGGAACCGTCCCCCTGTTCCCTCTTTCCTAACTTGTATATTAGTATATCACTTTATTCGGCAGGTGCAATAAGATATGGAGAAATATGATCTTTGACCGCTTCTTCGAGCTCATATGGATCTACAGGCTTGGATAGATATCCGTCGAAGCCGGCCTCCAGGTACATCTCTATGCTTCCCGAAACAGCATTTGCTGTAAGTGCTATCTCGGGTACGGATCTGTTCGGATTACCCTCGTCTTCGCGGATCATCTGCATGGTCTCTATTCCGTCCGGATTGGGCATCATATGATCCATAAAGATACAGTCGTATTTCTTTTGCCTGGTGAGCTTCAGGGCTTCATTTCCGCTCGTAGCACGGTCTATCTGGACCTTGGTCGCCTTGAGCAGGGCCACGAACACGGCTAGATTCATCTCGTTATCATCTACAATGAGGATCCTGGCAGCGGGAGCGGTAAATGACGGCTCATACTTCTTTTTCTTCACTTTTTCGCCTTCTTTATTTATCCTCACCGCACCGACCAGCTTGGAATCAGCGATCTTCTGCGGGATCCTTACGGTAAATACCGATCCCTCGCCGTATCGGCTGGAAACCTTTATGCTGCCGCCCATTCTTTCACAGAGCTTCTTGGTAATGGCAAGTCCGAGACCGGTACCCTCTATATGACGGTTCCGCTTGGCATCCGCCCTTGCGAAGCTGTCGAAAAGATGTCCCAAATCCTCGCTTCTGATTCCTATTCCAGTATCGCTTACGGTTACGGTCAGATCGAACATATCCTCCCTGTAATCGCCCGATACACCGATCCTGACATACCCCTCGTTGGTATACTTGACCGCGTTGGTTATCAGGTTGATCATGATCTGTTCTACTTTGCTTTCGTCTCCGATCAGTACAGAAGGCATGCCCGGATCTATGTCTATGGATATGCGCAGGTTCTTTTCAAGTGCCCTCTTTTCCAGCATTTCGCCGCATGTGGAAGTAAGCTCGATGATCGAGTACTCTTTTTCATCGATGTCGAAATTGCCGGCTTCTATCTTGGAAAAATCAAGTACGTCGTTGATAAGACTCAGCAGCAGATGTCCCGCCTTTTCTACATCTCTCGAATAGCCGAGTATTACCATATCCTGGGATTCCCTCGAGATCATCTCGTTCATTCCTAGGATAGTATTGATGGGAGTCCTGATCTCGTGCGACATGGAGCTTAAGAAGCTGCTCTTCGCATTTGATGCTTCGAGTGCACGCTTCTCCGCTATCGCAAGCCTTTCATTCTTCTCCTCGATGGAGGAAATGTAATCGCTCTCCTTGGTAACATCGTAGAACTCTATCAGATAGCCAATGATCTCATTGCGGCCAAACAGCAGTGTTCTCCTTCTGGTAAGGTACTTGACCTCACTCTTAAGCACCCTGCCGGAAAGCCGTATGACCTGGCGGTAGATCTCCTTGCTGCCCGAGCCTTCCTTTTCGACCATTTTATCAAAGCTTTCGAGCAGCCTGGAAATACGTCCAAGGCTGTCCTTCAGCTTCATATCGATCTCCTGGGTCTTCAGCTCCTCGAAGTACTGGTGAGCAAGCTCGTTGGAGCCGAGATAACGCTTCTTCCCGTCAAAGACAATGTAAGCATACTCTTCCATCTTCTCCCAGCTTCGCATGACATTGTATGTCATGTCGTACATCTCAAGCCTGTTATAGATCATCAGTATTATCAGTTCGCTTACAAGATATCCGAAGCAGTTCCACTCGAATTCGATCTTAAACAGCCTCGAAAAAGCATAGATGACAACATTTACTGCCAGGAAAAGGAAATACATGATCGTCGTTTTATATGACACGACGGTCTTTTTGATAAATGCGAGAAAACACATCACACCGCTTGCGACGATATACGAACCGAGAAGCAGTATGTAGAGAATATGAAGCGGACCGTACTCTTTGACCAGAACGGTGTATCCGCCCGCATCGGCAATTCCTATGTACTTGTAATAGATGGTATTATTTCCTACGGTAAAAGAAAGAGCGACAAGGAAGGTTGATAAAAGGAACATCAAAAATCTTGCGATGTGCGGGATCCTGATCTTGGTCATATCCGCACCGATGCAGAACACGAAAAACGGAAGATAACATCCTCCGAGATAGATAAGGCAATTTGCGATTATGGCGGCATCAACGGACCGCGATATGGAAACGAACAGATATCCGAAATTGGATACTACGACGGAACACATCAGCAGAACGGTGTATATGTTGGGACGTACACCCGATTCAACAAGAAGAACAATATTGAAGATCGCGAATATAAACGCGATCATATAAAGAAATATAACTACATTCAATCTAATCCACCTTCATGAATTTCACATAGTCCTTCTCAGTCATGGGCTTAGCATAATAAAAGCCCTGGATGAAATCACATCCCTGAGTTTCGAACCAATCAGATACCTCCTTTGATTCTACACCTTCTACGACAATATGTGCACCCATACTCTTGATAAGATTTATAGCTTCTCCGAGAATGCGTCTCTTGGAAGGATCCGATGCTTCATCGGTAAGTGTCTTATCAAGCTTGATAACCTTGTAAGGGAAGGACATGACACGGTGCAGGTTGGAATAACCCGAGCCGTAATCGTCAAGCGAGAACCTGATGCCTTCCGCACTCATCTGGTTCATGGTCTCGAGTACTCTCTCGTAAGCTCCGTCCGCAGCGGTCTCGGTGATCTCGAAATTGATCCATGAAGGATCGATCTTGTAATCCTTCATGTACTTCTTGATCTTGTCCGCCATATCGGCCTGCATGCACTGGATTATGGACAGATTTACCTCGACATAATCGACGCCGAGTTCTTTGGGATGATGCTCGGATAGGAACCTGCAGACATCGCGTATGACGAAATCACCGATATTGACAATCCTTCCGGTCCTCTCAGCCGCGGGAATGAATATCGAAGGTGATATAGATCCGAATTCCTCGGAATTAAGTCTGATAAGCGCTTCGGCGCATCTGTACTCTTTCTCCTTGAGTGAATAGATGGGCTGATAGTACATTTCAAATCTGTTGTGCCTGATCGCATCCTCGATGATATTGTCGATCGAATTGAGGATAACGAATTCCCTGTCAAAAGAGATCTCGGAATACCTTACGGGCTTCCATGGCTCAACAAGGTTCTGTATTCTCTCGGAGAACTGAAGGAGTTCATCCTTGCTTGATATATCTTCGGGTACTAAAACAGAGCAGATACACATCTCGAGCTTAAGATCAAATCCGCCGCCGGAGAAGCCTTCGGAATATCTCTTTACAAGCTTGCCGAGCTGCTTTTTGATCAGGTCGCGGTCAAATCGTCCCTGGATGATGTTGGCAAACAGTCCACCTCTTAAATAATAGAAATCGGATGAAACAAGAAGTCCCCTGTATCTTTCCTTTACAAGGGTATCGCCGATCGAATGGAGCATCCTGCGGTATATCCTGATATCGGTAAGGCTTCTGATCTCCGCGTCATTCGAGATCTTGCAGAGAATGATAACGGAATTTCGTCCGCTTAAGATGAGATTTTCAACATCGTTTTCGAAAGGAATGAAAGATGAAAGACCGGTCTCAAGATCGATCGACTCATCGGGTCTGAATACGAAGAATGCGAGCAGGAGGATCGAAAGCGACGCACCGAACATAGCGGTGAGAAGCTCGGGGTAAAACTCCTGTATAAGGATCGCTCCTACATTTATGGGATAAACGAGAAGCATTGCAAGGAACTTCTCGGTACTGAGTCTCTTTTTGATGATAAACAGATGAACAAGGCTGAATACCATGAAATAAAAACCGAAATAATCGAAGTACGCCATCATGTCACCGCGGACATAGCAGAGCCCGTCTTCGGTGACAGTGTAATAGAACAGCTTCTGGGTAAAGAAATTCGAATAAACAAGTGCAAGATATCCGATAAGCGGAATGAAGTAGAAGAAGCCTATCCTGAAATCGGATTTGATCCGGCTCCAGGTTCCGCTCATGATACCGTAAAGACGAATGAGAAGGGGAAGCTGTACCGCTCTTAAGAAGCAGAAGATATATCCCATTACAAATCTGAACAGGATGGATGATCCTACCGCGGTATATTCATTGTAGGGGATCGCACGGAGAACATCAAAAAGACAGCTGAAGATCATTAAGATCGTTAGCTGGATGAATGATCTGTTGAGCCTGCCTAGGTACATCTTGCGGAGCAGCAATGATACTACTATCGCAAAGAGCATGCACACAGAACAAATATCAAAATAAACTATTCTGTCCACTATTTGCACGAGTAAATAGTCCCCCACTGACAGTTTTAAGTATATCAATTAAAATTGGTTAAAAACAACTTAAAAACACAAAAAACTGCAGGGTATTACCCTGCAGTTTAATTGTAAAACGATTAAGCGAGCTGATCCCAGTAGTTCTTGATTGCGAAGTAAAGGATTACTACGCTGATGATAGCACTACCGATGGTTCTGACACCACTGCTGATAGCGTTGCCCTGCATAGCTCCGAGAACGAAACTGAGGATAACGTTAACAACCTGGCATCCGCAGATGATGAAGAAACCAACCTTCTTCTTCTTGAAGAGAAGTGTTGCCACACCTACGATGATTGCAACCTCAAGGATCACGGTAACGAGCATAATAGCGATAAATGCGGGTCCGAGAATGAATGATCCGAAAAGACCAAGAACTGAGATTACGAGTGCAATGATGTTAACAATAAATAC
>JAILOC010000174.1 GCA_024691045.1 Lachnospiraceae bacterium
ACATCAAACAGGTCAAATTCATCAGCGGCGCTACTATCCTCGGTGACGGCGAAGTTGCCCTCATCCTTGATACCAACGCACTCCTTTGATTACAGAAAGGCAGGTTAATATGGAATTAAGTAATGATCTTAAGAATCTTCCGGCGAGTGGTGACGAGACCAAGATTGTTAAAGAGATTTTCCAGTATATAGTCATCAGCCTCGGTGATGAGGATTTCGGAATCGATATCAATTATATAGACAACATCCTCAGGATGCAGCAGATCACAAGAGTACCCAAGGTTCCCGCATATCTTAAGGGAGTCATCAATCTCAGAGGTGAGGTCATTCCCGTAATGAGCCTCAGACTCAAGATGGGACTTTCCGAGGATGAGATAGGACGCGACACCAGGATCATCATTCTCAAGGTCGAATCCGAAGGAAGCATCGGAGTACTTGTTGACGAAGTCAAGGAAGTTATCAAGCTTTCCGAGGACCAGATCGAGTCCACCACCCCCGAGGGCGGTTCATCCGATTCCAGAAAATTCGTCAGTGCCGTAGGTAAGAACGGTGACCAGCTTATCTCCATTCTCGACATCGGCACAATTAACCTTGATGACATCTGATTAATCATTTGGGGGTCACATGAGCGATCTTACTCTTTCTGATGTAACGCAAAATTATTATGACGTATTAAAAGAGATCGGAAACATCGGTGCGGGAAATGCCATGACGGCTCTTTCCCAGATGCTCGGATGCAAGATCGATATGGGTGTTCCCCAGGTTGACCTTCTCGGCTTTTCCGAAGTCGGAACGGCCATCGGCGGTGAAGAGCAGATAATGGTCGGTGTTTTCCTCGGAGTCGAGGGCGATATAACCGGATCCATGCTTTTCCTTGTCGAACAGAAGAGCGCCAAGTATCTGATCAATAAGGTTATGATGGGCATGGGTGATCCCGGCGAAGAGTTCACCGAGATGGAATTATCTGCGATGCAGGAAGTCGGCAACATCATCACCGGAGCTTATCTGAATTCGCTCTCAACCCTCACAAACCTCAAGATCTATCCTTCGCCTCCGGCACTTACGGTTGATATGGCCGGTGCGATCCTTTCGGTTCCTGCGATCGAGTTCGGAATATACGGAGACCAGATACTTATGATCCAGTCGAAATTCTTCGACGAGGTCCAGATCGACGGATATTTCATTCTTGTTCCGGACGTTGAATCCTATAAGAAAATACTCACCTCCCTCGGATTACCCGTGTAAGACGAAGCGGCATTTAAGTATTTTATCCAAGGAGATAAGAGATGAGTGAAATCATAAAGGTCGGAATGGCAGACCTTAAGACTTGCCTTCCTCCAAACGGAATAACCACATTGGGTCTCGGATCCTGTGTCGGCATAGCACTCAGGGACAAGAACAGCAAAGTTGGCGGACTTGTTCATATCATGCTTCCCGACTCCACGGTAATTGCAAATCAGACCAATGTTGCCAAATTTGCAGATACCGGCATAGTGGAGCTTCTAAAGCAGATGGAGAAGCTCGGAGCGGTCAGGAGAAATGTCGTAGCCAAGATCGCAGGCGGCGCAACGATGTTTGCGATGTCAAGCAGAACCAATCTCAATGTAGGAGAGAGAAACGTTGAGGCGGTAAAAGCCAAATTAAAAGAACTCGGTATACCTATCTTAGCCGAAGATACGGGACTTAATTTCGGACGTACGGTAATCTTTTATCCGGAGACCGGCGATTATGTGATCAAGGCGGTAGGCAAGCCGGAGAAGGTCATCTGATGAAGAGAAAACTAATTCCCCTTACCATGATGTTAACTGCGGGACTGGTCACTGCGGTGATCACCTTCATCAGGGGAGCCAGTATAATATACAAGTTATCAAGTCTTCTGATCGTTTTTCTGATATTCTATGTCATAGGCACTGTCATCGTGATGTTCCTTGACCATTTTGACAAGGTCAACAGCAGAGAAGAAATGGTGGAAGACGAAGTTATCGAAAAGGATGCGGACGGAGAGATGCTTGGATCCGTCGATCAGTCCGCGAACGAAAACGGATCGTAAGATCCTGAAATTATGACAGGGGGAAGATAAACCGGTTATCTATGGACGAGGCATCAAGAAAAAAACTGCTTGAGGACTACGCCAAGAACAGAGGGGCTGATGTAAGGGAGAAGCTTATCATTGAATATGCTCCTCTCGTTAAAGTTGTCGCCGGAAGACTTTCCATGTATCTGGGGTACAATGTCGAATTTGAAGATCTGTGCAGCTACGGAATATTCGGACTCATAGACGCGATAGACAAATTCGATAATCTCAAGGATGTCAAATTCGAAACATATGCCTCACTCCGTATAAGAGGTTCAATACTCGATCAGATCCGCAAGATGGACTGGATACCCAGGACCATCAGGCAGAAACAGAAGAAGATCGATGCGGTCATGCATGAGATCGAGGTCACTAAGGGACATGTTGCTACCGATGAAGAGATAGCACAGGCTCTGGGCATTACGGATGACGAGTATTCGGAGTGGCAGTCGCAGATGAAGATAACCGGACTTGTCAGTCTTGACGAGTTTGTTGAATCCGGTGCGGATGTCGCATCTTCTCCTTCATCACAGACGACCGCTCATTTCATGAGCCCCGAAGAGAATATCGATAAGAAGGAACTCACGGAGAAATTGGCCGAAGCGCTGAAGGGTCTTTCCGAGAAAGAGCAGCAGATAATCACTCTTTATTACTATGAGGAAATGACTCTTAAGGAAATCGCGCAGACACTTGAAGTTTCGGAATCCAGAATATCCCAGCTTCACACGAGAGCTCTTAAGAAGATGAAGGATAAGCTCGGTCCGTATATGGATATACTCACACAGACCTGATCTGCTTAGGAGAACTCATATGAGAAACGGATATTTTAAAGTGATAAGGACTCCCGGAGGATTCGGGGTTTCGATATTTGCTCCCAGGGACGGAGGAGAGCCTGTCAGGGCGCAGGAGCTTGTCAATTATCTTGATATGAACGGATTGACCGCTTATGAACCCGGCAAGATCACGGAGGCCATCAAATCCGGCAAGGACGAAGTTATCGAACTCGGAAGCGGTGAATGTCCTCCGATCCGTGAGAATTATAATTTCACGGTTTCCGAGGACAATATGAAAGCCATCGCGAGATTCACCCCTCCCTCCGATACGGGAGAAAGGATGACCGTTGAGGAATTCCTTAAGGATCTGGCTTTCAGAATGATCAAGTACGGTATTCAGACCGAACTGCTCCAGAAGCTGTTTGCAAGCAGCGGTATCTATTCCACCGATATAGTCGTTGCCAAGGGTAAGCCGGAAAGACACGGAAGGGATGCCGAGATAGAATATTTTTTTAACACCGATGTTCACGCTAAGCCTGCCATGAATGAGGACGGCTCCGTGGATTATTTCCATTTAGGCATAGTCAACAATGTCAAGAAGGGTGAGATGCTCGCCCGCATAATTCCCGAGGATGCCGGCGAACCCGGAATGACCATACAGGGTGCGCCCATCAAGCCTCGTGAGGTCAAAAAGCTCCGTCACAATTTCGGTAAGAATATCACTCTTTCCGAAGACAGACTTGTCATCAGAAGTGATGTTGACGGAATGGTACAGCTTATAGACGGAACTGTTTTCGTTTCCAATATCTATACCGTTGAGAATGTAGACAACTCTACCGGCAACATTGATTTCACCGGCAACGTCCAGGTCAACGGCAATATCGCGGCCAACTTTGAGGTAAAGGCGACGGGAGATGTCATAGTTTACGGTGTCGTTGAAGGGGCCCACGTTGTTGCGGGCGGAAATATCATCATTGCCCGCGGTATGAACGGCATGGGCAAGGGGGTGCTCGAAGCGGGCAATAACGTTATCGCCAAATTTATTGAGAACTCCAATGTCAGGGCAGGCGGCTATGTAAGCACGGAGTCGATCCTTCATTCGGATGTATCCGCAGGAACGGAGGTTACCGTTACCGGAAAGCACGGATTCATTACGGGAGGTCATGTTCATGCGGACTCCAAGGTCGAAGCCAAGACGCTCGGTGCGACCATGGGATCGCAGACCATCATCGAGGTAGGTGCAAATCCCGAACTCAAGAATGAATTCAACAGAACCCAGAAAGAGATCGGTGATATCGTCAAGGCGATCAAGGATGCCCAGCCCATCATCCAGAATTTCATGGAAAAGAAAGCTAAGGGCGTCAGGATGACAGCCGACCAGCTGGCATATGTAAAGCAGACCGCAGAGAATCTCGAGCTTAAGAAAAAAGAGCTTACCGAGAAAAATGCCCGCATGCAGGAGCTCAACAAGATATTCGATCCCGACCGCAAATCCGAAGTGGTAGTCACCGGTGAAGTTTATCCCGGAACCACTATCATCATCGGAGATCTTTCGACAACGGTCAGGGACAGCTACAAGTATTGCAGATTCATCCGTCAGGCGGGTGATGTCAAGATGGCACCCCTATAGAGAGGTACGATTATGGCAGGAATAGAGATCGCCCAGATACCGGCTTCACTTGATTATGCAGCCTTCAAGCATAACGAGGATATGCATGCTTCACTCGTGCAGAGCCATGTCGGAGCGGAGAATGAAAAAAAGACTGATCTGTCACATTCCCAGGTAGCGACAACCGAGAAGTCCGAGATGCGCCCCGATGATAACGGCGGCTCGGGAAGCGGTTATGCGGGTGACGGCGGAATGAACAGAAAAAAGCATCATGAAGATTCGGATTCGGACAAGGTTGTCATCAAGGGATCCTCGTCTTCTTTTGACATAAAGATCTGAAAGGAACTTTCGCGATGACTGTTTTGGAGATACTGTTACTTGCCGCGGGAGCCGTACTCATTGCGGCAAGTTTTTTTATTCCCGAAAAAGAAGAAGAGATCGATACCGATATCAGTGAACTGGTAAGGGAAGAAGTCAAAAAGAGAATAGAGAGCGAATCCGAGAATATGCGAAAGCATGTCGATGATGTCGTAAGCGAGGCAGTCGGATATGCCGAGGAAAAGACAGAGCGTGCCCTTGAGAGATTGACCAATGAGAAGATCATGGCAGTCAATGAATATTCCGATACGGTTCTTGATGAGATCAACAAGAATCACAAGGAAGTCATGTTCATGTATGACATGCTCAATGACAAGCACAAGAATCTCAAGAATACGGTGAGCGAAGCAGAAGAGGTTGCCAGTAAAGCACAGAAGACCAAAGAGGAACTCAAAGAGGTTTCCGAGACCGTTTCCGCTAAGGCTTCGGAACCTGCAAGCACGCCCGAACCCGTAAGCGTAAAGCATTCGTCCCAGAAGGCCGTTAATTTCTTCTCGGGACTGGATGCACCCGAAGCATCCGCTACCGTAAAGAGCATTTCCGAAGAAGAGCCCGTAAAGAACATAAGAACGCTCAACTGGGCGGAGCTTGCGGTAAGCGATGCGAACGAAGCCGAAAAGAAGGAAGCTGCCAAGGAAGGACGTGAGCCCGAAAAGGCCATCGAAAGTTCACGTGAGAAGATAAACAGGGAAGTCGTCGAGCTTGCAGAATCGGGACTTGAACCCATTGAAATAGCAAGACGCCTTAAGATGGGAGTCGGTGAAGTCGGTCTTATATTAGGGCTTCACGGCAGGTAGGATCAATGAACAGGAAAAAGAGATTATATATGAGAGGGATCGGTGTCGGTATATTTGTTGCCGCCCTTATCCTTATCGTTGCAAGAATAAATACACCGGCTGATATTTCCGATGCCGAGATCATTTCCAGGGCACATGAACTCGGGATGATCGAAAGCGACAGCATGTCACTTACGGAATCTGCGGCAAATTCTGATGTTTCCGGACAGGATGAAGGGACGTCTCAGGATCTTTATCCCGTTCTTGTTCCCACCGGTAATGATGACACGGATCAGGATGCTAATGATTCCGGTGATATCGAAAATCCGTCCGATCAGGGTACGCAGCCGGTGACTGATGTACAGTCTGAGACTGATGTACAGCCTGAGCCCGATGTACAGCCTGAGCCCGATGTACAGCCTGAGCCCGATGCTTTGCCTGAACCCGATGTACAGCCCGGACAGAGCGATTATTATATTCTTTCCGTTGAAAGAGGAAACAGCTCGAATGTCGTTGCGGAAAAGCTTCAGCGTCTGGGTGCAATAGACGATGCGAAGAGCTTTGACAGATATCTTGTCGATAACGGCTATGCAAACCGCATCAGTGTCGGAACCTTTCAGATCCCCGCAGGCAGCTCCTATGAATGGATAGCCGGGAAGATCACCAATTCACTTTAAGTATTATTATCTGTAAAGGTTATGAAGTAATGCAATAGTTTTGGAGGAAAAACATTGCCTGATTATTTCATATACTATGCATCAATAAATATTGTCGGTGCCGTATTCTTCGGCATCATGCTTCTTCATGACCATACAAGCATCGATAAGCAGGAAAAGCAGATCAAGTATGACCGAGCTCTTTTTGCGTTTCTTTTGTATTTTATTTCCGATGCGATATGGTCAGGTGTTGATTCCGGTGTTTTTCCCGTAAGTACTCTTTCGGTGATGGTGACTACCTTTGCCAATTTCGTTTTTATTACGATCATCACATACAGATGGCTTCTTTATGTCATGGCGGAAGAGCAGATCCCGGGAAGGAACAGGCTTATCATCAAACAAGTGCTTATCTTTCCGCTTTTTGTATCGGTGGTAGCGATCCTTATCGTATATATCGCAGTTCCCGGTCTGCTCATCACAGCGGATTTCAGATCCACTCGTTTATTTGATATTTTCATATGTACCATTCCCAATATCTATATAATCGCGGTCCTTGTATATACGATACGGAAGGCCGCCAAAGAGACGAATCCGCTTGAAAAGAAAAAGCATCTGTATATCGGCGGATTTCCGATCATGGCTATTGCGGGCGGACTGCTTCAGATGACGCTCATGCCCGAGCTTCCCATCTTTTGTTTTTCGAGCACAATACTGATGCTCATCTTTTACATTAAATCAATGGATTCGAGGATATCTACCGATCCGCTTACTAATCTCAATAACAGGGGACAGCTCTTAAGATATATATCACAGGAAGGCAACCTCTTTACCGAGGGGCGCAGCAGCTTCATCGTGATGATCGATATCAATGATTTCAAGAAGATCAACGATACATACGGTCATTCGGAGGGGGACTGTGCACTGATCATTCTCTCCGGTGCCATTACCTCGGTCATCAGAAAGTACAGTATGCCGATCTTCCTGGCAAGGTACGGCGGAGACGAGTTCATTCTGATCGTACGTCCGGCTGATGATGACGATATGGATACGCTTATCGCAGACCTGAGAGACAGCATCGTCAAAATGTGTGAGGCCGAGAAAAAGCCTTACCGCATTTCCATCGGCATCGGTATCGACAAGATCATCAGATCGGAGGAAGATGCCTTCGCCAGGAGTCTTAAACGCGCCGATGACAAGATGTATGAAAATAAGATGTGCATGAAGCAGGCATAGATAATAAGAAGATATTAACAAAGGCTTTGCATTCTGATATGATACGCTGGCTCAATAAGGTGTGGCGGATCGGCGGATCATATGAGAGCGCAGGGCCTTTTTTCTTATTATTTTCTTGCAATATACGGGTTCGTATGGTAAAATTCGAGCGTTGTCACTATTAAACACGCTTGTTTTACCGGTAGGGTGTGCCCTTCGGGGTCCTGATCCGGGTTCATATCACTGACGCTTAGATATGTTAAAAAACTTGCGGAAGATTAACAAATAAGGAGGATCTAAAATGAGCGTTATTTCTATGAAACAGCTTCTTGAAGCCGGTGTGCACTTCGGTCATCAGACCAGACGTTGGAACCCTAAGATGGCTCCCTACATCTTCACCGAGCGCAACGGCATCCACATCATCGA
>JAILOC010000178.1 GCA_024691045.1 Lachnospiraceae bacterium
AGTGCTCAATGAAACGGACAGACTTACCAAACTCACCAACGGTCTTCTTACACTCAACAATCTGAACACCAAGGGAATGCATCTCGATCTTTCCGATTTCGACATCAACGAAGTCGTAAGAAAGGTTGCGGAGACCTTCGAGGGAACCTGCAGAAAGAAATCCATTGCTATAGAGCTTGTACTCATGGGTGACGAACTCTTCGTACACGCGGACAAGGGCAGGATCGAACAGATAGTTTATAACCTCACGGATAATGCGGTTAAGTTCTCACATCACGATTCGGTAATCAAAATCGAAACCGCGGAAAAGAAAAACAAGATCTATGTATCCGTCAAGGACACGGGCGTGGGAATCCCTCCCGAAGACATAAGCCTTATCTTCAACAGATTCTATAAATCGGATTCATCCAGAGGTAAGGATAAAAAGGGAACGGGTTTAGGTCTTTCGATAGTAAAAGAGATCCTCACCGCACACAGCGAGAACATTAATGTAATCTCAACACCGGGAGAAGGAAGCGAATTCATCTTCTCGCTCCAGCCTTCGGATCCGGATGAGATCTAAGAAACAGGGGTGAACGGAGGAACCGTCCCCTCGTTCACCCATGTTTCTTTCAGTATTTAAGCCGGTACAAGTACGCTCTTCCTTTTTTTCCGATGTGCTCGATCACACCGATCTTGTTCAGGAATGCGACTATCAGGCTCGCATGGTCTCTCTTCATACCGCATTTTATCGCATCGTTTACGGTGAATTCTTCGGGTATGTCCTCGGGAAGAAGCTGCAGGTAATCCTCGGGACATTCAAAAAGTATATCGTCTATGATATCCGTCGGAACCTTGTCAAGCCAGGTTCCGTGTTTTTTATTGTCCTTCCCGTATCCGTCCTTTATCCTGAATTCATCGGCATCAATGATCACGATACGGACGCTCAGATTTTTATTTTCGAGGAAATCCCTTATGCCGTATACTTCCCTGATCGCATCCTCGAGACATCCTGTGTGTGCCGATGTCCTTTTCGGAACGGTCATCTCTCCGGTATCCGGATCTATCCAGAAAATCTTCTTTTTCCTGATGACGGGATGTATGACGGTAACCTTATAGCTCGGAAGTAATTCAAGCAGCTTATCGCGAAGTCTCTTGAGCGCCACGGTCTGTACCTCGTATATCTCATCGCCGGTGCAGATGTCCGCAACAAACGATCCTATCGGTATCTCCTGCTTATCCTCATCGGGTTCTATGTAATTCTTGATGACTGCGTGAAGGGTCTTTTCCGACAGGGTTCCTATTGTCGGCCTCTCGCGGTCGCTTGTCACCGAAAGAAGAGCATTATGAAAACGCTCCCGCATTTCCGGGGTAACGGATGAGGGAGCGTTTGTGACAATTATCGTTTTTTCTAATTTCTTCTTCATCAGGCGGAAATCTTTTTCCTGTCGTCTGCGCCGTAAAGAGCTTTCAGGATGATGGGTGTGGATATACTCGATACCACGATGAGAAGGATGACCGCTGCAAAATATTCCGATCCGATCATTCCGACGCTTAATCCTTTCTGGGATACGATGAGTGCGACCTCACCTCTTGTCATCATTCCAACACCGATCTTAAGACTGTCGCCCCACGAAAACCTGCAAAGCTTTCCTACAAGTCCGCATCCTATGATCTTGCAGATAAGTCCCACAAGTACGAAACAGATGCAGAACAGGATGAGGTTTCCGTCGATTGCGGTAAGGTTTGTCTTAAGTCCGATCGATGCAAAGAACACGGGACCGAAGAGCATGTAGGAATTCGTATCCATCTTCTCTGCGATGTAGCTTGAATCCTTGATGGAACAGAGTATAACACCGGCAACGTATGCACCTGTGATATCGGCAATTCCGAAATAAGTTTCGGCAAGATATGCCAGACAGAAGCACAGTGCTAGTCCCATGATCGGAATTCTTCTGGTATGGGGATATTTCATATCCGCAAGCTTGAAGATCTTGTAGATCACGATTCCGATGACAACGGCTGCGGCAAAGAATAAAACCGTGCTCAGTACAACTTTTCCGGGATTGGAATCCGGATTCTTGAATCCGATGACGAACGTAAGAACTATGATTCCGATAACGTCATCGATTATCGCTGCACTCATTATGGTCTGACCGATCTCACCCTTGAGCTTGCCCATCTCACGAAGGGTT
>JAILOC010000191.1 GCA_024691045.1 Lachnospiraceae bacterium
TCAATAAGTTCGCTGTTCATTTTGTTTTTTCCCTTTTCCTTTCTTTTTTAAAAATCCAGTGTCAGCCTGATCTGTGAAATATCACTTCGCTGCCATTCGGACGAACTTTCTGTTTCGGTATCCGCTATGGTTATCTTATCCTTGTCAAAAGCTTTCAGGATGCCCGTAACGGATTTTGATTTTATCTCTTTTTCCTTTTCGGTACCGATTACCTGCGGCTTGTAAAAAGAAATCTCAACTTCTTCTCCCAGGGACTTTTCGAGATGTCTGTCCTTGGTTAGTGCCCTTCCGAGTCCGGGACTTGATACTTCCAGAATGTACTGATCGTTTATCAGTCCGGAATCATCAAGCACTTTCTCAAAGGCACGGCTTACGTTTTCACAATCATCTATGGTAACTCCGCCTTCTTTGTCGATATACGCACGAAGGTATCTTTCGCCGTTCTCCAGAACAAATTCGACATCATAGACCGCGACGCCGAAATTTTCCGTGACCGGTATAAGGAGTTCCTCTGCCTTGGCGGCAATCACATCGGATCTGCCCATTCGCTCCCCCTAACAAACAAGTAAGAGTGGCGCTTGGCCACTCTTACATCAATAACTTACTTAACATAATGTATACCACTTATATGGCATTGTCAAGGAAAAAGCCTTAAATTCCGCGATTTTGTATGCCGGTTCAATATCCGTTCGGGTTTCCGCCCGCATAAGGCTGCCTTGCAAGCGATGTCAGGTACTCCTTGTACTGCCTGTAATCCACAAAGCCCGTAAGATATCCGATCTCCTGATACCTGTGGAAATACTGCTTGCTGAATACTATGTGGCACATCTTGGGAACCCTCTTGAAGGTCTTGACGATAGCCTCTTCGGATCCGTAGATATTGAAAATCTCGTAATACGGCAGGAATGGATTGATGAACATCTTCTGCGCGGGATTATTGTAAAGCGGCACCTGAAGCACGTCCTTTTTCCCGAGTACGGGTTTGACGAGATAGGTTACGCCCTGCTCGGATACCATCCAGAAACGGTCCCACTTGCGCATGCCCCTTACCTCGGGTATGGGCTTAAGAACATAGACCGGAATGACCATCTGCACATTCCTGCCGGCAAGGAATGACCTGACCTTCTCCGGAACCTTCTTCTCCGTGAGAATGGGGATATTCGCATCGTAGCCGCCGAAGATCCTCTTGAAGATGGTCTTAACGTAGATGTTCTCAAAATAACTGACAGCCATGTACGCTGTCCTGAAAAGGAATGCGGAGACTATCACAACAACTCCCGCAATGATAAAGAAAAACCACGGAATATATATCGCAAAGAGGATAAATATCCAGATGAGCGCAAGCTTTCCGAAAACATAAAAGAACGAAACAAAAGGAACGACCGTGCAGACCGGTACCATTATGATATCCAGAAGCGAGAAAGTGTAATGGACCAGAAGATAAACGATCATAGAAACGATCAGTATCACGAAGCATGCAAGAGCACTTATGCCGAACTTGAACGACCTGCTTATCGCCCCCGCGGCGTGCACCTTGCCGGCAGGATCTGTTGTCATGATCAGCTGTGAAAGGAGAATGATGACCATAAGAATGCCGTTGATCTTCTTCTGTGCAGTCTCTATGGATGTGCCGACAGCGTTGGTCTTGCTGAAGGACTTAAGCAGGATGGGAACACCGAACCAGACTAAAAGTGCGATGCTCACATACTCGTTTTCAAATATTCCGAATGAAAAACCGGACAGCTTGCTCAGAACGGGCACTCCGTCACCAACGCCGTGTGCGGCTCCGAGAGCAGATGCACACATGATGATCATTACCCAGGAGGTATCTATTCCGCTCAGGTAACCGGTAGATACCACAGGAGCCAGAGCTTCTCCGAACGTTCCGCCGGCTCCGGCGACAACAACCGAACCTTCTATGTCCAGTGTATCCACCGCACAGGCTGTGGTGAGCCTTCCGAAGAAGATCATGGAAAGCACGAGGCAAAGAGCGAGACAGAATCTGATATATCTTCTGTTTTCACGATAAACCTGCGCCAAAAACCGTCCGTATGTCATGTCGTTATCCTCTCAAAATGATCCTGTATTCGTAAAACTCTCCGGGATTCAGAACGACCTCCGCGGTAAGCTCCGTGACAGGTCTCATATCCTGCCTGAAGGTCTTCTTTGAAAGTTCTATATTTCTCTCGCTTTCGGGACCGGGAATGCAAAGCTCCGTAAGCTGAGCTTCATCACCCTGTATATGTATCGTCACTCGTATGGGATGAGCATGATTCGTTACATGCGCATAGAGGATAAAGACACCGTTGTCATAATGAAATACCGAGACATTCTGCGCACTCACGTATACGCCGTTATAGTTCAGTTCAGCCTTCACCGTATCCATCGCCCACACAGGGATCCTCGACAGATCCGAAGGGTTCTCCGGAGTATTGATCAGATACATCCTTCCTTCCCCGTAGGTATCCTTCAGGAAAAGAGTCGAATGATATTCACCCGCACCGCCGTTAAGAAGCGACCATGACAGATTGTTCGAATGCTGTACATCCGCAAAAAGCACCGGGCTCATATCCTCAAGATATCCGGCCCTGTCATCGGTCTTGTAATATCTGGTAACGGAAAGCTTTCTTCCGGTGTGGTATGCGCTGCTTATCTCCTTCCATTCCTTCTCGGAGGAATTGGCCATAAATCCCGTTGTAACAAATGCCTTTCCTCCTTTTACGAGGAAGCACTTAAGCTTATCGAAAACATCGGGATCGCAGAGTGAACTTTCGGTAAGGAGCACGCTTCCCTTCTCCGGGAATATCGGAGTGGGATTAAGCGCAATGCCCTGCATACCCAGAAAATCCTCAATGTGATTCTCACCTTCGGATGCGTGGGGGATATATGCGGGTATACCGACGGGCTTACCCGTCTTATCGAGCATGCGGTCGATCCTCCTAAACTGAAGTCCGAGAGGAGTCACAAGCTTATTCTCGAACAGATCCGTCCACTGGAAGAGAGTGATCTCTTCGGGCTTTGCAAATGCGGACAGATATCCCTGCTCTAAATAATCATCAACCGGCCAGCACTGATACGTATCGAACCAGGTTCCCTGGTTCCTGCCGTCCGATGCTTCATCCATCCATCTTACCAGGCTGTAGCTGAGGTAAGCAGGAAGGTGCTGGTCCTGATATGCGCTGGCTCTTGTCTCGGTTCCGGTATAGACTCTGTCGAAGATATCCTTCTCAACATCGGGCCTGTAGCCGGTGGCATGATAGGATTCCCTCCAATTGGGGAATTTGATTATCATCTTCACGTTAGGATTGACTTTTCTTGCGGGGCCGACGATCAGATTCTCGGAAACATCCTTCATAAGGTCCCGTCTGAAATCGGTCCAGCTTCTGTCGCCTTTGGCCCTTAAGCACTCTTCGCAGGTACAGTTTGTAAAATAGAAATCATCAAGAATGACTTCGTCAAAAAGCTCTGCGGTATATTCGGAGATCCTCTTAATGTGATCCCTCATTCCCTTATTGGTATAGCAGAGCGTTCCGAAAAGTCTCTGCTTTTTCTTGTCCTCTTCGGTAAGCGGAGGACAGACGGTAGTAAGCCCGCCGGACACTTCAACGCCGCGGCTTTTGAAAAAGTCGGTTACGGTACGGATCCTGTTCTTGTCCACAAGAACCGGCCCTCTGAAAGGTTCGAGGTAGACCTTGTCGATGCCGACATATTTTTCTATGAAGTCATACTGCTTTTCGAGAGTCTGCAGATCCATCCTGTTAAGGATCTCCGCAACACAGTAAACAGTCACCTTGAAATTATTAAAGTGTCCCATGATAACGGTGCCTCCATCTTCCGCCGGACAGGCTGAACTTTTTACTTCTTTCAGCACCTTCCTGTTCAAGGAGCGGCATCAGATACTTTACAAGAGCATATGCATTTACAATAAATGCTCCGACCCATGCGCTGATCTCCGCATAAGCCGTTGCCGCAAAGCCTATCCTGCTCATAAAGAATGATATCACAAAAATCCTTAAGATCATCTCCAGAATACCCGAAGCCATCGGAAGCATCGGTTTGCCCATTCCCTGTACGCAGTTTCTTACAACGAAAAGAGCATCGACAAATATCAGCATGATCCCGCATCTGGGCATGAACAGACAGGCAAGCCTTATCTGCTCACTGCCGCTCAGCAGGATCCCCGCAAGGGTGCGGGGAAAGAAAACCATCAGCGATCCGAGGATTATGTAGGCGACCGCTGAGATCGACAGGCTGACCTTCAGTCCTTCCCTGATCCTTCCGTATTTACCGGCACCGTAATTCTGTGAGGTATATGCACTCATCGCATTTCCCGCAGTAGAAGCCGGGTTCATGAAGAGATTCAGATACTTGCTGCATGCGGCATAGGCTGCGGTATACACGACACCGTATCCGTTTACGAAGTACTGGACCACCATGCATCCGACTGCGGTTATGGAATTCATGAATGCCATCGGAAGACCGTTTGCGAGAAGCTCGGTGTAGACCTTTCTCTCGTTATAGAAATGATTCTTTTCAAGCTTTATCACCGGCATCTGCCGGAGTCTGTTCAGACAAAAAGCAGCGGATATGATCTGTGAAATGATCGTGGCTATAGCAACGCCCTCCACTCCCATCTTCATTCCGAAGATGAAAACACAGTTGAGCGATATATTCAGAACAGATGAAATGACGATAGCCTTCAAAGGAGTCTTACTGTCTCCGAGGGCCCTTAGTACCGCACCCGAAATGTTGTAGCAGATACCTGTCGCAAGTCCGCCGAAGACTATATATCCGTACTTAAGGCTGTCACCCATTATGACCTCATCGGTCTGAAGAAGCCTTAATGCATGGGGAAGGAATATAACACTGAGCAGAGAAAGAAGGACCGATATGACCGATCCGAGTTCTATGACCGCCGCGATCCTTCTCTTTAATTTCTCGGGATCACCCGCACCGTAGCTCTGTGCCACCAGTACACCGAAGCCATTTGCTATTCCGAATGAGAATCCGACAATCAGAAAGAAAAGAGAGCCCATATTGCCGACCGCGGCAAGGGCGTTATCCCCGAGTCCCTTTCCGACTATCCAGGTATCGGCAAAATTATAGAACTGCTGAAGCATACTGGTCATAAGCAGCGGCCAGTAGAACGAAAGTATCAGCTTCGAAGGCTTTCCGGTTGTAAAATCCGTTTCACGACTTTTCATAAAGGTTCTTTTAATCCTTTCACTGCCCCTATACTATTCCGCGAAAATAGCAAATTTTATTACATTCTTGTTGAGTTTTGCCCATTTTTTGTTATTATTGAAATATGGAAAAAAACTCCAAAGAAACGATCATATTCGATACCGCATCCTCCGTTCAGGTCACGCGTGACCAGACACCGGAGATATTTCCGCCGCACTGGCATAATGCGGCAGAATTCACGGTTGCCTTAAGGGACGGATGCAGATACAAGGTCGGTGATACAGCCTATAAGCTCAACACCGGGGATATCCTTCTCGTATGGCCGGGACAGATCCATGAAACCGTCAAGATCCCGTCAAAGGGTGCGGTATTCATCCAGTTCTCTTCGCTCATACTGGAAAACAATATGGACCTTCTTTCCATCTCGGGATTTCTGTACGATCGTCATCTGATATCCGTATCGGAAAACCCCAAGCTGGCTAAATACATTGCAGATAAGATCTCCGAGATAGAAAAGATCCATTCATCGGGAGATCCATTTTCGGAAACAAAATGTAAGGGGAAGATTTATGAGATCCTCTTAAAGCTCGGTGAGATGATCGTCACCGAAACGGGATACGAGGTCAATTCAGACGATCCCACCAAATCCGGATGGCAGTACATTCACGCGGCATGTAATTTTATTGCGGAGAACTCCGCAAATGATATTTCTCAGACTGTGGTTGCGGATCACATAGGAATAAGCACTTTCTATTTTTCAAAGCTGTTCAAGCAGTATATGCACACATCATTCCCGGCATACCTTGCAAGTATCCGTGTAAAGAGCGCATCGTCGCTTCTTATGGACAAGAAGCTTTCGATCACCGACTGTGCATTCATGTCGGGCTTCCAGTCGACGACCACATTCAATAAAGTATTCCGTGAAGTAACGGGATATTCTCCCAGAGATTACAGGAAGCTGTACAGATAAAAAACGTCGGGCACTTATGAAAAAGTGCCCGACGATTTATTTATACAGAAAATCCGAAAAGGCGGCGCTTCCGCCTTCTTTCTTTTCGGACATAATAAAGAGGCCGAAACGGCATCCCGTGAAGTGATCGAGCCTGAACCTGAGCCTGTGGTCACTTCCTGCTTTTTTCTTCTCACCGTTTATATATACATAACACTGCGCATAGTCAGGTTCTGAAGGAGACGTGCCGAAATGTGCACGGACAGACACCTTAAGTACGGTGCCTTCAATTTCCGTATTCTCTTCACAGACCGCACTCTCTTCTCCGAGCTTCCATACATCATTCGACGGATTGGTATATGTGCGCATCGAGGCAAAAAGTTTCCCGTTTTCCCTGCAAATGCCGACAAGTGCATAGTCTCCCTGAAATGCGGACAGTCCGGCAAAGTCACCGTCATTTAATGACGATCCGTCTATTGTGACCTCGGCTTCGCATTCGGGGAATGACATTTTCTGTGTGAGGATGTTCCTTGCATGAAATATATTTCCGACAGTCCTGCCTGTTCTGACGATCAGTCTTCCCTTTTCCGGATCGGTACTTATCAGGCCTAAGTCCGGCTCATGGTTAAACTGCCAGAAGCTCTTAAATCCGAAACAGCCGTAATGAACCGGATCCTCCTCATGCATCTTCACGGGATCGTATCTGAAATCATCGCTTCCAAATAAGGGATCATATGAATAATCCTCTCTGTAGCTTTCAAGAGATACCTCAGCGGGGGCTTTTCCGTCTTTCCCGAATACGGGTACGGGGTTTCCGTTTTCATCTTCCTTCCACGTGACCGGAACAAGCACGGGTATTCTTCCTATGGCTCCCCTGTCCTGGAACAGTATCGCATTCCAGGTTCCTTCAGGGCCTTCGACGATCCCGCCCTGTGCTATGCCGGAATTACCGAAGCCGAGATCATCTTCGAAGATCTCTCCTCCAATGAATTCCCCTTCAAGGGAATCGGATACAAAGCAGCCCCCCGTTCTCTTCCATTCGCTCCGTTTGGAATGAATGAGAAAGAGATAATATCTTCCGTTTATCCTGTAGAGATGCGAACCCTCATATCCGAGATTGGGATTTCCCTTGTCGGATACGATGAGGCGGTGAAGCCCGCCTTCCTTGGGCCCGCTCATTTCCTCATTTAATTCCGTCAGATATATTTCGGTATTACCGTAGACAAGATATGTCCTGCCCTCATCAAAAAGAAGCGAGCAGTCATGATAGAAGCCTTCGATACAGCTTTTGGTCCAGGGGCCCTCTATGGATGAAGACCTGTACAGATATGTCTTCTGTGTATCATTGCAGACAAAGACGACATAATAGATGCCTTCATGGAATCTGAGCGATGCAGCCCACATGCCCTTGCCGTAGATATGTCCGTCCCCTTCGAGGCACTGTGCGGGCGTACTGTCGAGGCGGTCATAAACAAAGCAGGCATGCTCCCAGTTTATCAGATCGTACGACCTTAATATTTCCGCACCCGGAAAGAAATGCATCGATGTGCTTATCATGTAGAAGGCATCTCCGGCGCGGATCACATCGGGATCCGGCATATCTATCTTGAATATGGGATTGCTTCCTTGGATCATAAATATTCCCTACGCTCTGAGCATTGATACGATCCACTCGGGATCGGGTGTCTTCATTTCCTTATCGGCGGACATCTCCTCCATGATACCCTGAACCGAAGCCCAGAAGCACCTTGCCATCGTATCGGCGTTGCCCTTGCGGAAGATGCCGGCCTTTTGTCCTTTTTTTATAAGCTTTACGGTCGGCGTTACCAAAGGGAACAGGGGGACGGTTCCTCCGTCACCCTGTTCCCCTTTTGTTTCACTGCCTAGACAGCGATATATGCTCCCGCCTGAACCTTCCACATGCGGGCGTACTTGCCTCCCAGGGCAAGCAGTTCGTCGTGGGTTCCCTTCTCGGCGATCCTTCCGTCTTCAAGCATGATGATCCTGTCCGCGGTCCTGGTGGTTGATAACCTGTGTGAAATGAATACCACCGTCTTATCACCGGTTGCAGTGAGCATCGCATGGTTGAGCTGATACTCTGCGATCGGATCGAGCGCGCTCGAAGGTTCATCCAGGATCATAAGTCCGGCATCCTTGTAGAACACTCTCGCGATCGCCAGCTTCTGCGCTTCTCCGCCCGACAGGTTCACACCGTCTTTTTCGAATTCGTTGGTAAGAGGTGTTTCGAGACCCTTTTCGAATCTCTCAATTCTTCCAATGAGTCCGCTGTCCGTAAGAGATCTCCTTACCTTGTCTTCATCGGCATTCTCCGGAATATCAAGAATAACGTTCTCCTTCACAGTGCCTCCGAAGATCTTGAAATCCTGGAAGACCGTACCGATGGTATCCCTGTATTTAGCAACATCGTACCTGCGTATGTCCTTGCCGTCTGCGCGGATCTCTCCGGACTTTACATCATAGAGTCTCATGAGGAGCTTTACCAGAGTGGTCTTGCCCGCGCCGTTGTATCCGACAAGTGCGATCTTCTCACCCGGCTTTATATGGAGATCGATATCCTTGAGAAGCATATCTTCACTCCTGCCGTATGCAAATGAAACATTATCAAGCTCGATCTCCTTGGGCGACTTGTCAGGAACAAGTCCTTCCTCGGAAACGATCGAAGGCTCGTAGCTCATGAACTTTCTGATCTTATTAATGTAAAGGCTCGTCTCACATGCAAAGGGGTAGGTCTCCGAGAAGATCCTCATGCCCTCCTTAAGTCCGCCGAAGGATGCAAACAGAATGGCAACGCTTGAAAAGGAAAGCCTTCCGAGGACCGCAGCCTGATACACAAGATACGAAATGAAGATCACATCGCTGATCATCGCATTTGAGACATAGCGCTTCATAAAGCCGAAGAACCACTTTCTGAAAGCGTATTTCTTTTCTACCCTGTAGACCTCGTCATTGGCCTCATCAAATCTCTTCTCAAGGACATCCGAGATGCCGGGATTGAGGCGGATCTCCTTGGCGTAATCGCTGAGGTAATAGATCCTCTTGATGTAATCGCGCTTTCTTGAATGAGGCAGGCTTTCGATCTTGACCTTATAGTTCTGCTTATTGTAAAGCTGCTCGAATGCAAAGGAAGCCACAAAGGAGATCGCAACAAACAGTATCGAAAGCGGATCCTTGATCAGGAAGAAAACGCCTCTTGTAATGAATACCGTAACTCCGGACAGAACGCTCTTTACGAAATTGGTGACCCTGTCGATCTGGTTGTCTACCTCGGAGATTGCAAGTACCTGTTCGTTGTAGAACTCGGGATCGTCGTAGCAGGACAGATCAACAGATCTTGCTTTTTCGTAGAGCATCATCTTGATCTTCTTGCGGATCTTGGGGCTTTCCCTGGGTGTGATGTAATCACCTGCCCAAACGGTGTAGACCATTCCCAATGTGATGAGCGCAGCGACCAGGAGTATGATGGCTCCGACTTTCCTGAAAGGATATCCGAATTCAGCCGCTTCGATGACATATCCGATCAGAAGCGTGTGCTCGCAGAAAATGGATATCTGTCCTCTTATGGAATCAAGGGACTGGTGAATAACGAACGCGGGCGATGACCCTAACATAAGTCCGAGGAAGTAGAAGTTATTGGAAAAGACCTGCTTTACGGACTGTTTTGTTTTTTCTTTTTCGGGGGACTTTCCGCTCACAGTATCACCTCCTCTTCGTTTTCAAGTGCCAGGTAATTCATTGCCTGCTTCTTGTACATCTGTGCATATTTTCCGTTTGCCTTTATAAGATCGGGATGTGTTCCCTCTTCGATAAGAGTTCCCTTTTCCAGCATGAAGACCTTGTCGCAGTCCTTGACGGACGAAAGCCTGTGGGATATGAAAAGCATCGTGTGGTCCCTGGCTTCCTTCAGAATGCTCTTAAACAGGTCGTACTCTGCTATGGGGTCGAGCGCGCTGGAAGGCTCATCGAAGATCTTCATCGGAGTCTCCCTGACAAAGGTCCTCGCAACGGCAACCTTCTGCGTCTCGCCGCCGGAAAGCACCGCACCGTTTTCGTCGAACTCCTTGGTCATGACGGTATCAAGCCCCTCGGGAAGAGCCATTATCCTGTCATAGACTCCCGCCATCTTAAGTGCCCCTACCACCTTGGCGTCCTCGTCAGCATAATGCCTTCCCATAAGGATGTTTTCCTTTACGCTCATTCCGAACACCTGGAAATCCTGGAAGGTGGTGGCGAAGATCTCACGGTAAGCCTTCAGGTTGTACTCTTTTATATTCCTGCCGTTATAGAGGATCTCTCCCTCATCGGGATCGTAGAGCCTGAGGAGAAGCTTTATTATCGTGGTCTTGCCCGCACCGTTATGTCCCACTAGTGCTGCAGTCTCTCCTTTCTTTATTGCAAAGGAAAGACTGTCTATGGTCTTCTTTTCACCGTAGGAAAAGGAAACATTACGGAATTCCAGACTCTCGAAATCCTTGGAAGGGATCACGCCGTCAAAGTCTTCGGGGATCTTCTCTTCATAATCGAGGAAGTTCCTGAGATTGTTGATAAACAATCCGTTCTTGAGGATCTCCATGATATTTTCGAACACTCTTATCAGTATCCAGGTCATGGCGACCATAAGGCTGGTCATGATGGTAAGCTGTGCAAGGCTGATGGATCCCGTTACCCTGTTGCGGTAGATGGCATAGAACATCACGCCTTCGAAGATCACGGTGAATGTGAAGGTGATGCGAAGGAAGCTCAGCGTGCAGTTGGCGAATGCGTACTTTATCGAAACCCTTACATTCTTCTCGGTCGCTTCCGCATACTGTTTTCTCATGAGTTCGAATACCTGCGAAAGCCTGATCTCCTTGGCACCGTCGGGAAGATACATCATCCTGCTGACATAGTTTAAGACCTTGTCGTTCGGGACCCAGCCCTGATATCTCTTATATTCATATTTATTCTTGAGATTTCCGAAAATGAAATTACCGATAAGAGGAGAGATTATGAAAAGGATCGCATAGTGGTCTATCTCGAACATCAGATAGAAAACAACAACTGCTGCGACCGAACCGACAAGAGCTCCGAACACACCGCGGAGAACAGCGGTGATCTTCGCTTCCGCTCCGTCCATTGCCATCGTGTACCTGTTGTAGAAGTCGGAATCCTCATAGCATCTGAGCTCGACATTTTTGGCCTTGGCATAAAGTTTCTTGTATATGCCGCCGAAGAGCCTGTTTGTTTCAAGGGGATACACGACATTATCAATATATCCGGTATATATCCTTAAGACGCAGAATACTATTCCGCTTATCAATATGAATCTGAAGATGCGGTCGAATCCGATATTCTGATCGAGGCCGTTAACGATGACACGCATAAAAACACCGTCAAAGAAAACCCATTCTCCGTGACCGATAAGCCACAGGAAAAATGAGTGGATCACAATGGCGGGGGATATCCCTGCGGCAAGCTTAAGTGCGTATGCAGCGTTCTTTATCGTAACACCCAGGGACAGCTTGTCTTTGTCTTTTTTCTTAACATTTTCGGACATAAAAGTTCCTCACTTCAAAGCCAAATTTCGTTAAGTATAATGGCTTAAAAGCGAGGAGTCAATAAACTACAGGTTTATAAATTCAAACGGATGTGTAAACTGTCGCAGCATCGCATCCGTGCTTATTCGGAAAAGATGGTTTAATCACTGCCACAGCATCGCGCATTCATTCGCAAAAACGCCGCTGCGCGACTAAGTATCCGCTACGCGTATACTTTTTGCTCATAAATGTGCGATACTGCTTCGCAGCCAATTTCATAAAAAAATGCTCTGTATCACGCAAGCGTGTACGGAGCATTTTTTATTCATTGTCTGTGGCAGTGATCTGTGAATTACATCATCCCGCCCATGCCGCCGCCTGCGGGCATAGGGGGCTGGGGCTCCTTGATGGTTGATACAACGCTCTCGGTGGTGAGGAGTGTTGATGCAACCGAGGTTGCGTTCTGAAGAGCGCTTCTGGTAACCTTGGCGGGATCGAGGATT
>JAILOC010000013.1 GCA_024691045.1 Lachnospiraceae bacterium
GCTCGGATTCAAGAAATAAATAAACGGAGAAATCAAAATGAGTGAAATCGAAACACAGCAGTCACAGGCGCCCGCAAAGAAGGTAATGCTTTCGGGCATCCAGCCCAGCGGAGATCTTCATCTGGGCAATTACCTCGGAGCGATCAAGAACTGGGGCGCAAGAAGTGAAGAATTTGACTGTTTTTACTTTATGGCAGATCTACATACCATTACCGTAAGACAGGAGCCCGCCGAGCTCAGGAGAAGAACTCTCGAGCAGCTTGCCCTGTATATCGCATGCGGACTCGATCCCGAAAAGAATACTCTTTTCATCCAGTCACAGGTTCCCGCACATGCACAGCTCGGATGGGTACTTCAGTGCTATACCATGTTCGGCGAGCTTACAAGAATGACACAGTTCAAGGATAAGTCCGAAAAGCACAAGGACAATATCAATGCCGGACTATTTGCATATCCTTCACTCATGGCTTCCGATATTCTTCTTTACAGACCGGACTTTGTTCCCGTAGGAGAGGATCAGAAGCAGCATGTGGAGCTTACCAGGAACATTGCCATCCGTTTCAATTCCGTATACGGAGATGTGTTCAAAATCCCCGAGCCTTACATCGCCAAGACCGGTGCAAGGATCTACGGACTTACCACTCCCGATTCCAAGATGAGTAAGTCCATACCCGAGGGCTGTGTATTCCTCATGGACGATCCCGATACCATCGCACGCAAGTTCAAGCGCGCTGTCACGGATTCCGATACCGAAAAGTGTGTAAGATTCGATAAGGCTAATAAGCCCGGTGTATCCAATCTTATGAATATCTATTCGACCGTTACAGGCAAGAGCTTCGAAGAGATCGAAAAGGAATTCGAAGGAAAGGGCTACGGTGTATTTAAGCCTGCTGTCGGAGAGGCTGTCATCGAAACACTTCGTCCCATCAGGGAGGAGGCATCCAGGATCATAAAGGACAAGGCATACCTGGAGTCCGTATACAAGGACGGTGCGGAAAGAGCATCGAGAGTTGCAAATAAGACTCTCAGTAAGGTTTATAAAAAGGTAGGATTCGTATTACCCTAAATGATCCGCTTCCTGATACAGAAAATTAAACAAAAAGGTCTTCTTGTCGTTATCAGATTAGGCTTTTTGAGAATACGGCATTTTTTCAGGATGATATTTACCGGAAGCAGTGTGAAGAAAGCTTTTCTTGTATGCATCGGTAAGATCAAGCCTGTCCCCTATGATGAGCTTGTAAGGCGGAGAGAAGCGCTTGTTAAGCATCCGGACGATCTGTCTTACAGGCCGCTTATTTCATTCATCATTCCCGTTTACAATATCGAGGACAGATTCTTAAGGCCCTGTCTTGATTCATGCATGTCACAGACCTATGAGAATTTCGAGGTCTGTGTTTCCGATGATAACTCGAGCCTTCCTTCGGTAAAGGAAACCCTGTCCGAATACGAGGCAAAGTACGACAATTTCCATGTTGTTTACAGAAGTGAGAACGGAAGGATCTCCGAGAATACCAACTCGGCTCTTTCGATCGCAAAAGGCGAGTTCATTGCTCTTGTGGATGATGACGATACTCTCGAGCCTTATTCACTCCTTGAGATGGTGCGTTACTTAAATGACCATCCCGAAACCGATATGGTCTATTCCGACGAGGATATGCTCTCTGAGGACGGAACGCTTCGTCACGATCCCAAGTTCAAGCCCGACTGGTCACCGGATTCATTTATGTCCATCATGTACACCTGCCATCTGTGCATGATCAGAAAGAGCATGATCGACAGGGTCGGAGGCTTTGATAAGAGATTTGACGGAGCACAGGATTACGATCTTGTGATGCGTATTTCGGAGATCACGGACAGGATCGGACATGTTCCCCAGGTTCTGTATCACTGGAGGGAGATAACAGGTTCCACCGCGCTTGATATGGGTGCAAAGGAATACTTAAAGGATGCGAGCGTAAACCTTAAGAAGGAAGCACTTGAAAGAAGAGGCTTCAAGGGCGATATAGTCTGGTGTCCTTTAAAGGAAGTCGTCCAGTGTTATCCCGTTTATGCAACGACGGATGACGATCTTGTCAGCATAGTCATTCCTTCCAAGGACAATTATAAAGTGCTGAAAAGATGTATCGACAGCATCCACTGCGTGGCAGCAGGCGTAAAGTTCGAGGTCATCGTTGTCGACAACGGTTCCGACGATAAGAATAAGGCTAAGTATGAGAAGCTTCTATCCGGCTACGGTGATTCGTATTACCACGAACCCGAGCAGTTCAATTTCTCGAGGATGTGCAATAAGGGCGCATCACATGCTAATGGAAATATCATTCTTTTCCTGAATGATGATATAAAGGTTGCGGGTGACAACTGGCTTTCTGTCATGGCGGGACACGCAAAGCTTCCCCATGTCGGAGCGGTCGGCTGTAAGCTCTATTATCCCAAGGGGCATGCCATCCAGCACTGCGGAGTGGTCAATACCGCGGTCGGTCCCGGACATGCATTCTACGGAATAGAGGATACAGGAGTCGTAATGTACGGCGGAAGAAATCTTCTTCCCTATAATTTCAGCGTTGTGACCGGTGCGGCGCTTATGATGGAAACATCGAAATATAAAGAGGCAGGGGGCTTTGATGAATCCTTTGCCGTGGCTTATAATGATGTTGCATTATGCTTTTCGCTCCTTGAACTCGGTTATTACAATGTCTTAAGACCCGATGTGGCACTTACGCACTATGAATCGGTCAGCCGCGGACTTGATGCGGAAAACAGCGAAAAGACAAAGCGCAGGATCGCCGAGATGGAGAGACTTTACACTGTCCATCCTTCCATGAAGGGCTTCGATTCCTGCTACAATCCGAATTTCAAAAATGACAATGCGGACTACAGATACGAGTAAAGGCGTTCAGAAACGGAGGTTGCCATGGCACTTAATGACGGTTGCGCATCACTTGAAGAAGCGGTAAATGCATATCTTTTCAAAAAGACGGAAGACAACAACCTTAAGCTCAGGGAAGAACTCGTTTCCTTCATCAACAGAAACGATACCGTTCTTACTTCCGTAAGGATCCTTAAAAAGGGTGCTACCTTTGATGATGTTGCGGATGAAAAAAATGCCGACGGTTCCAGACCCATTTCCATAAGCCTTGTCGGAGCATCGGACGGCGCTTGGATCCCGGCATTTACATCAAATGAGCAGAAGACTCTCGGCGTAGGACATGAGCTTCTCGAGACCGGTATCATCTGGCTTCTCGACTATGCTCTTTCCGTTAATGACGTAAAGGGTGTTACCATCAATCCCTTCGGAGAGCAGCTTAATCTCGACCGCGATTCGATCAGAACCCTTCTTCGCGCAGCCAATGTAGAAGCGGGTCTGGGCAATTCCGAGGACTGACGGCTGAGTGACCATGATCACGGAGGATATCATATGCATGAGGACAGATACAGAGGAATAGATTATCCCAAGAGGGAAGCGAGCGAAGAGTTCATAGACGAGGTTATCGCACATCTCGACAATGAGCTTGAGATCGGTGCGGTCAAGATGACCGTGGAGATGGACGACCACCAGGAAGAACACTCCAAGGTCTCGCATAAATGTTCCAAAGCCTACGGGCGCGAGGCTACCACGATGATCGCACAGCTCGACATGATCCACGACATGTACCTGTCGGAACTTGAAGACGAATAACCAAACGGGACGGCACCGCCGTCCCGATTTTTGTGAACGAGGGTACGGTTCCGGTGTTCCCTGTATACTTTGTCCGCGGGTGACGCGAATGTATGTGAATTCGAGACTTCGTCGTCTGCGTTAGAAACGGCCGCCTGGCCTGAACGAAGTGAATGGCCTGCGGCATGAGATGAAGCTAATGTCGAACAAGTTTCGCGCTTGACGACGAAAAGCGAGAATTCGCATACATTCGCGTCATCCGCGAAATACAGAATAACGGAAACGTCGGAACCGTCCCCCTGTTTTGCCCCTGTTTTCCACGGGTGAACAGGGCGGAAGGGAGCTGACGGGTATTTTAGAAAAGTTTTAGAACTCGGAAAATGCAGTAAATACAAGGGTTTGCGGTACTTTGTTAGCACTCTTTTGATTTGAGTGCTAATTTTTTATTGACTTTGCGCGGATGGGGTCCTAATATAGTTTTTGTTGAAGAAATGTGGCATTTGGTTGCCGCGTTTAAGGAGGCGTATATTATGAACGAAAAAATGGGAAATCTTTCGATAGACAGCGAAAATATATTCCCGATAATCAAGAAATGGATGTATTCGGACCACGATATTTTCTATCGTGAGCTTGTTTCGAACGGATGCG
>JAILOC010000019.1 GCA_024691045.1 Lachnospiraceae bacterium
TGGTCGGTATACTTTAATACCGCGGGACGCATCGGTCTTTCCAATTTCATCACAGTTATGAGAAGACTGGTATTTCCCATTTCCGTACTGTTTATATACGGTATCAGAAGGGAACTCTATCTGTGGAATTTCCTTCCGATAGCGGCGGTCCTTTCGATCATCCTCACATGGATCATCGTTGTGATCATCTCCGCAAGGAGCAGGAAGAGCAAGGTTCCCCTTTCGGGCTTGCTGCTTTTAGACGATCACCTTGAAAGAGAGAACAAGGTCCTCGATTATTCCGTTGCTGCAGACATCGAAAGCGTCTGCGATGCCAGCGAGAGGATCAAGGAATTCTGCCAGGCCAACAATATGGATAAGAAGAATATCTACAGGATGGGCCTTGCCATCGAAGAGCTTCTTACCGTAATGATACAGAAGAGCAATTCCGATCTTAAGACCATCGACATGAGAAGCTTTGCGCTCGAGGAGACGACGGGTGTGCGCATCCGCTGCGCGGGAGAAAGATATAATCCTTTCGAGCATGTCGATGAGGACGAGGATTTCTTCATGGGAATAAGCATGCTGGAGAAGACGGCTACCTATGTGCATCACAGCTATACACTCGGCATGAACACAATAATCATTCTTTTGTAAAGGGTAGATTAAGCCAAGACTGCAGATACATAAATGGATTCTTAGGGGGATTTATGCATTTTGATAATGCAGAATACTGGCATCGGCTTGAAGAGAACTGTTTTCATGCGGATGAGATCAATCGTAACAATCTGATGACTCTTATGCGGGACAACAAGGATACCGCATTCGGAAAAGCCAACGGTTTTGATACGATCGACAGCATAGATGAATATCGAAAAAGGCTTCCGCTCACGCATTATGAACCTTTCCGCAGTTATGTGGACCGGATGCTTGACGGACAGGAAAATGTACTTACCGTATATCCGGTGGACAATTACTGCCGGACTTCCGGTACCGAGGGAGTAGCCAAGAATATCCCCGTTACATCCGAAGCATTCAGAAGATACGGTAATGCGGTAGGATACCGTCAGGAAGAAATCCTGAATGAGTTCGGCGGAAAGAGATTTATCATAAATACTTTCAGAACCGATATTTCCGGAGAATCGACAAGGGACCTGCTTTTATCCGAGGCACTTTTCAGATACCTGTATGAAAACGGTAGTCTCGATGAATCACATTTTGCGGGAGGCTTCAAAACACTTTTCTCCGATTCTCTCGGTGACAGGCTCTTCGTAAAGCTGTGGATCGGATTTGCCGAAGCTGATATTACGGTACTTGAAAGTATTTTCCTGTATGACCTTCTGATCTTCTTTACATACCTGGAAGAGTTCTGGGAAGAGGTCCTGAGTGCGATGATAAACCGCCGCATTCCGGAATGCTACAAGATCCCGAATGAGATCCGTAATTATCTGCTTTCGCTTCCGGTAAGCAACGACAGACTGACTGAGGTCAGGACTCTGTGCATGGGAGGGGCTTACGGAATAGCGAAAAAGCTCTGGCCGGATTTAAAGCTTGTGAGCGGGGTCAGCAACAGGTCCTACTTTACGGAGGACAAAACACTCAGGGCATATATCGGAGATGTGCAGTACTATTATCTGGCATATTGCGCATCCGAATGTTATATGGGAACCGCGGTCGAGGATAACGATTTCAACTATGTAATGATGCCGGAGACCGCATTTTATGAATTCCTTCCGGTGGACGGGAATGAAACACTTCTTCCCCTGGAGCTGGAGATCGGCAAATGCTACAAGCCGGTCATCACCAATTTCTCGGGACTGTACAGATATGTTATGGAGGATATACTCCGTGTCCAGGGATTCCTCGGAAAGTCACCGATATTCGAGTTCATAATGCGCAGCTCCCAGACGCTTAATATCGCCGGTGAAAAGATGGATATCCATCTGGTGGAAAAAGCAGTTTCCGAGCTTGACGGCAGTAACGCGATCTCGGAATGGACGATCGGAATAGAGCATGACATCGCACCCGGAAGATATTTTATAGCAGCGGTATCCGCAAAAGGAAAGACAGGATTCAGCCCGGAGATATCCAATCTGCTGGATGAGAAACTGACCGAATACAATCCCGATTATGCGGATCTTAGGCAGATGGATTACATACGCAGACCGCAGGTGCTTTTGCTGAGGCCGGGATCATACGGCAATTTCCTCAAGGAGATCGGACTTGCGGGAGGACATAAAAAGCCAAACCATGTAGCTGTTAACGGTTTCACATATCAAACATACAGAAAGTGGGTAGAAGAGGCATGAAGAGTAAGAAAATTTACATCACCGGAC
>JAILOC010000020.1 GCA_024691045.1 Lachnospiraceae bacterium
TGGTCGGTATACTTTAATACCGCGGGACGCATCGGTCTTTCCAATTTCATCACAGTTATGAGAAGACTGGTATTTCCCATTTCCGTACTGTTTATATACGGTATCAGAAGGGAACTCTATCTGTGGAATTTCCTTCCGATATCGGCGGTGCTTTCGATCATACTCACATGGATGATCGTTGTGGTCATTTCCGCAAGGAGCAAGAAGAGCAAGGTTCCCCTTTCGGGCATGCTTCTTCTCGACGATCACCTTGAAAGAGAGAACAAGGTCCTTGATTATTCCGTTGCGGCGGACATCGAAAGCGTCTGTGATGCCAGCGAGAGGATCAAGGAATTCTGCCAGGCCAACAATATGGATAAGAAGAACATCTACCGAATGGGCCTTGCCATCGAAGAGCTTCTTACCGTAATGATACAGAAGAGCAATTCCGATCTTAAGACCATTGACATGAGAAGCTTTGCACTCGAGGAGACAACGGGTGTGCGAATACGCTGTGCGGGGGAAAGATACAATCCCTTCGAGCATGTCGATGAGGACGAGGATTTCTTCATGGGAATAAGCATGCTGGAGAAAACGGCTACCTATGTGCATCACAGCTATACTCTCGGCATGAACACTATAATCATTCTTTTGTAAAAGGTTGATTAAGCCAAGACTGCAGATACATAAATGGATTCTTAGGGGGATTTATGCATTTTGATAATGCAGAATACTGGCATCGGCTTGAAGAGGACTGTTTTCACGCGGATGAGATCAATCGGAACAATCTGCTGACCCTGATGCGGGACAACAAGGATACCGCATTCGGAAAACAGAACGGTTTTGATACGATCGACAGTATAGATGAATATCGAAAAAGGCTTCCGCTCACGCATTATGAGCCTTTCCGCAGTTATGTGGACCGGATGCTTGACGGACATGCAAACGAACTGACCGTATATCCGGTGGACAATTACTGCCGGACTTCCGGAACGGAGGGAGTGGCCAAGAATATCCCCGTAACATCCGAAGCATTCAGAAGATACGGAAATGCGGTCGGATACAGACAGGAAGAAGTAATAAACGAGTTCGGCGGAAAGAGATTCGTCATAAATACTTTCAGGACCGATCTTTCCAAGGAATCGACGAAGGATCTGCTCCTTTCGGAGGCACTGTTCAGATATCTGTATGAAAACGGAAGTCTCGATGAATCGCATTTTGCGGGAGGCTTCAAAACACTTTTTTCCGATTCACTCGGCGACAGACTTTTCGTAAAGCTGTGGGTCGGATTTGCTGAACCGGATATAACGGTACTTGAAAGTATTTTCCTGTATGACCTTCTGATCTTCTTTACATACCTGGAAGAGTTCTGGGAAGAGGTCCTGAGTGCGATGACGA
The DNA here is from genome assembly GCA_024691045.1 of Lachnospiraceae bacterium. The sequence goes on from JAILOC010000020.1 coordinate 1,378, forward strand.
ACCGCCGCATACCGGAAGGCTACAAGATACCGGATGACATACGTAATTACCTGCTTTCGCTTCCCGTAAGCAACGACAGACTGGCTGAGGTCAGGACTCTCTGCATGGGAGGAGCATACGGAATAGCGAAGAAGCTCTGGCCGAAATTAAAGCTTGTGAGCGGAGTCAGCAACAGGTCCTACTTTACGGAGGACAAAACGCTCAGGGCATATGTCGGAGATGTGCAGTACTATTACCTGGCATATTGTGCATCCGAGTGTTATATGGGAACCGCGGTCGAAGATAACGATTTCAATTACGTGATGATGCCGGGGACCGCATTCTACGAATACCTTCCCGTGGACGGCGATGAAACGCTTCTTCCGCTGGAGCTGGAGATCGGCAAATGCTACAAGCCGGTCATCACGAATTTCTCGGGACTGTACAGATATGTTATGGAGGATATACTCCGTGTCCAGGGCTTCCTGGGCAAGTCCCCGATAGTCGAGTTCATAATGCGAAGCTCCCAGACGCTCAACATTGCCGGCGAAAAGATGGATATCCATCTGATCGAAAAAGCAGTTTCCGAGCTTGAAGGCAAGAATGCGATCTCGGAGTGGACGATCGGAATAGAGCACGATATCGCACCCGGAAGATATTTCATAGCGGCGGTATCCGTAAAAGGAAAGACAGGTTACAGTCCGGATATTTCCAATCTGCTTGATGAGAAGCTTACCGAGTACAATCCCGATTATGCGGATCTGAGGCAGATGGATTACATACGAAGACCGCAGGTGCTTTTGCTGAAGCCCGGATCGTACGGCAATTTCCTCAAGGAGATCGGACTTGCGGGAGGACATAAAAAGCCAAACCATGTAGCTGTTAACGGTTTCACATATCAAACATACAGAAAGTGGGTAGAAGAGGCATGAAGAGTAAGAAAATTTACATCACCGGAC
>JAILOC010000046.1 GCA_024691045.1 Lachnospiraceae bacterium
GGGCATCGGATATTTTTATTCACTTTACAGAGAATTCCTGTTCAGGGCATAGTGCGCTGAATAATATCATCAGATAGAAAAAAGCTGTACCGGAGTATTTATGAGAAAAAGAAGTGAAGAACAAAAGAGAGAATTCAGGAACGGGGTCATCAAGAACCTTAAGGCCCTGATCGTTCCCGGAATAGTTGCTCTCATCATAGCTGGACTTGTCTTTTTTGTAGTTACCTACCAGAATGCGGAAGTTGAAGAGCAGATCATCCCCGTTCATGCTTATGCGGGAGACGGAAAAGAGATAGTACTCGAGAACAGTGAGCTTAAGCTTACATTCGATCCGAATACTACTTATTTCAGCGTTCTCGTAAAGTCTTCGGGCAAGGTATGGTACTCGGTTCCCGAGGATGCCGAAAATGATGGCATTGCGATGAGCTCGGAGAAGGGGCGTATCAGATCCACACTGAATGTTACCTACGCTAACGAGATCGGTTCCGAGGTTGCTTACAACAACTACGATTACAGTATTAAGAACCAGACCTATGAAGTTGATACCGACGGTGAATCCATTACTGTTCATTATTCTATCGGTAAGGTACAGAAGGAGTATGTAATTCCTCCCGTATGTACCGTTGAGCGTATGGAAGGATATATGGCAGAGCTCAGTTCCGGAGATCTGAACATCATTAAGCAGTACTACAAGAAATATGACATCAATGATCTCGGCAAGAAGGATGACAAGGAAGCTCTCCTTGAAACATATCCGGATCTTGCCAATGAGCCTCTCTATATTCTTCGTGATACCGCTACCGATTCGGTCAAGGCTAAGCTTCAGACTATCTTCGAAGAGTCCGCCGGATACACATATGAGGAGTTCCTGATCGATAAGGAACTTATGAATACCGGCGATCAGGGCAGCGACGCTGTCTATAATGTAGACATCACCTACAGACTTGACGGCGGCGATTTCATCGTAGAAGTGCCTTATTCGGCTATGGAATATCCGAAGGATCGTCCCATACTTGCTGTTGATGTCCTTCCCTTCTTCGGAGCGGGCGGACTTGATGACGAAGGTTTCCTTCTTGTTCCCGAAGGAAGCGGTGCGCTCATCAATTTCAATAACGGCAAGACCGCACAGAGCGTTTACTATGCAAACGTTTACGGCTGGGATATGTGCCATGCGAGAGATGCTCTCGTACACAGTACCAGTACCGTATTCTCCACATTCGGAATCTCCAACGGAAAGGATTCATTCATCTGCAGTGTTGAAGGCGGATCCGCATATGCCGCAATTGAGGCTGATATTTCCGGAAGATCCAACAGTTACAATAACGTCAATGCCGAGTACGGCGTAATCGAAAGAGAAGAGTTTGATGTAGGTTCCATTTCGAACTCACGTATCTTCGCTTTCCAGGAAGGTCTTCCCGATGAGGTTATGTCCCAGAGATATACCTTCGTCAATTCCGGAAGCTATATCGATATGGCTAAGGCTTATCAGAAGTATCTTGTCGATAATTCCGAAGGCTATATGGTAATGAATACAGATACAGCAGCTCCCTGTGTTATCGAGGTGCTCGGAGCGGTTGACAAGGTTAAGCAGATCTTCGGTATGCCTGTATCAAGACCTCTTGAACTTACTACCTATAAGGAAGCCGAGGGCGTCATCACCCAGCTTGACCAGGACGGCATTGAGAATATGGTGGTCAAGCTTACCGGCTGGTGTAACGGCGGCGTTGAGCAGCAGTACATCAAGGATGTTGATACCATCTGGGCACTCGGATCCGGCAGGGATCTTAAGAATCTCTGCAATACCGTAACCTCTCAGGGAAATCAGATCTATCTTGACGGTATCGTTGAGTATGCATACAACTCCAACATCTTTGACGGATTCTTTACTTACAGGGATTCGGCAAGATTTATAAGCAGAGAGCTCTGCAAGCTCTATCCCTTCAGCCAGATCACTTACGGCGACAGAGACGATCTTGATGAGCACTATCTGCTTCATGAGCAGCTCATCCCCAAGATGATGAGAAGCTTTGTAAAGACCTGCGATTCTTACGGGGCAACAGGTGCTTCGTTCCAGGATGTCGGAACCGACCTTGCCAGTGATTTCTACCGCAAGGACCCCCACTCCAGACAGGAAGCACTGATCGATCAGTCAGCTGTTCTCAGGGAGATCAAGGATAACGGCGGATTTGTGATGATCAACTCCGGCAACTCCTATGCGGCTGTTTACAGTGATATGATCACCCATATGGATCTTAAGGGAAGCGAATATACCATAATCGATGAGTTTATTCCTTTCTATGAGCTCGCTCTTCACGGATATGTCAATTACACCGGAATGCCGGCGAATATCTGCGGAAGTGAGACCGATGAGATCCTTGCATCTGCGGAATACGGCGCAGGACTTTGCTACAGCATCATGGATGAGAATCCCATGACTCTTCAGAAGACTCTTTATCCTCAGTATTACGGAAGCAGCTATGCATCGGTTCATGATCGCCTGGTAGAGACTTACACCAGATATAACAATGAGCTCGGACATACCTTCAATCAGGAGATGACCGGCCATGACAATATCAATGACTATGTATCGGTAACCGAATATGCTGACGGAACCAAAGTATATGTTAACTACGGATATACCGATTATGCAGGCGACGGAATAACCGTTCCCGCAAGAGATTACAAGGTTGTAAAATAAGGGCGATACGGAGACCCGGATATGAAGAAGAAATTAAACGGAAAAGTTAGCGGACTTGAAAAGAGAAGGGCAGTGACAGGATATCTGTTCATCTCCCCCTTTATAATCGGCTTTTTACTCTTTATGGTAAAGCCCATGGTCCAGTCGCTCTACATGAGCTTCTGCGATGTACAGGTAGGTGCCGGTTCTTTTGAAATGGTCAGAAACGGAATAGCAAACTACAAGTATGCGTTCAGAGTCGATCCCGATTATTCGAGACTTCTGCTCGAGGGCTTCGGAAAGATGATCGTTTACTCCCTTGCCATTATGGTATTTGCTTTCTTCGTTTCGCTGATACTTAATCAGGAATTCCACGGAAGAGCGTTTGTAAGAGCGATATTCTTCCTTCCCGTAATCCTGTCGAGCGGTGTTATCCTCGGACTTGAAACCGATAACTCTGTCATCGCTCAGATGCATGCGACCGTTGAAGAGTCTATGACTAACGTAAGCGTCACCGCTGTTCTCGAAAATATCCTGAGAACTGCCGGAATAGGTACCAGAGCTTACGAAACGGTATTCGAACTTATCGATAATATCTATGACATTGCTCTTGCATCCGGAATCCAGATCATAGTTTTCCTTTCCGGACTCCAGACAATACCCAAGAGCATGTATGAAGCTGCTTCCATCGAAGGCTGTACCGCATGGGAGAGTCTCTGGAAGGTTACATTCCCCATGGTCAGCTCCATCTTCCTTGTAAACTGGGTCTACACGATCGTTGATTTCTGTATGAGAACCGACAACGAAGTTATGACTAAGATCACCGATACGATGGTCGATCAGCTCAACTACGGTCTGTCGTCTGCAATGGCTTGGTGTTATTTCGTATTCGCGATCATATTCCTTGCCATCAGCTCGTTCTTAATTTCCAGGAGGGTTTATTATTATGAGTAATACTGCGGTGATGAGTGCTCCTGCAAGTACGGGCAAGACTAAATCCAAAGACAGACCCAAGATGTCTGCACTCAGAAAGAAAAAGATAGCAACGAATGCGTTTATCAGCTTTGTCCGTTTCATTCTTCTGTTCGGACTCTGCTTTATGATAATCCAGCCCATTCTTAACAAGATTTCCGTA
>JAILOC010000105.1 GCA_024691045.1 Lachnospiraceae bacterium
GGATGCCTATCGGGCTATCCTGGATAAATATGCTGAAATAAAGAAAGATATCATCGCAAAGAGTTATGAAGAAGACGGGCATATGATCATCTGTTATACACAGATCATCACGGATATACCCGGATTCCACAAGGATCTTGAGCAATACGAGATATATAATGCTCGTGTATCGCAGGAATCTTTCAAAAATTTAATTCTGAGCAGGTTTTCCAATTGGAACACGGACGGGAATATATTCGAATGTTCTCTGTTCCAGAATATCGTAGAGGATATGATCCTGTTTCAAAATGCTTCCGACGCAGAGATCATTACATTTTACAGAGAGATCAAAAAAGTTCTGGATGGGCGGGACTATCAGATATTCTATCTTATGAGTGAGGATATCCGTTCAAATATTGATGTAATCAGAAAAGAACGCACGGATGAGCAGGGAAGAGAAATGTGGTTTCCGCTGATGCTCAGATATTTCAATGATTCGCCGTACGCCAAGCAAAAGGGATTGGTGGGTGAAGAGGATATGCTAAAGCATTTTTCTCACAGGCAGGAGTTGGAACTGGCAATTTGCAGGGAAATTTTTCCGGATAAATACACCATACTTAAGTCTAAGGGATACAAAGACACGGACCTTCAATAATATAGTTTTTTTATTGTTCACACGACCGAACGTCGAGACAGTGATGCATCTCAGGAGAGCGTGATAATGGAACAGACGGATAAAAAGACAGTTCATTACAACGCGTTTATCAGCTACAGACACAGTGAGCTCGACAGCGAAATCGCTTCGGGACTTCACAAGCGTCTGGAGGCTTTTTCTCTGCCGAAGAACCTGCGTAAGGATTTCCCGAAGGAAATGCATAAGATCCGGAGGGTGTTCAGGGATACCGAAGAACTTCCTCTTGCGGACAATCTTTCCGATCCGATAGATCAGGCGCTTCGAAATTCCGACTGGCTGATCGTTATTTGCACGCCACGTCTTAAGGAATCGCTCTGGTGCGCCAAGGAGATAGAGCTTTTCTCACAGTATCACGGAAAAGAACACATCCTTGCTGTGCTTGCTGAGGGCGAGCCTGCGGACAGCTTCCCGGAGGCTATATGCTTCCGCGAAAAGAAGTTTACGGATGCCGAAGGTAAGGAGCAGATAATAAGGGAGGACGTTGAACCTCTTGCCGCCGATGTAAGGGGAGAAACCGCTTCCGAGAGAAAAAAGAAAATGGATGATGCCGTGCTCCGTATGGCTGCACCTATGTACGGACTGGGCTATGACGACCTTAAGCAGAGACACAGGGAACAGCGCATCAGGCGCATCGCATCCCTTTCGGCACTTGCGGCGGCCGTACTCCTTATCTATGCCGTGACCAGCACGGTACTTACGCTCCGAATAAACGAACAGAAGCAGACCATAGAAGAGCAGCATGCCGAGCTCAGGGAGCAGTACAGCCTCCAGCAGATCAAATATGCGCAGTCGATGGCCGTTGTGTCCGGAGAACTGCTCAGACAGGGGCAGGGCCAGGCTGCGGCCTATGCCGTAAGAGGCACAATGCCCGATGAAATGGAAGGATCCGATCTTCCCTATATCCCTTCCTGCAGGTATGCACTTTCGAATGCACTGGGAATATATGAAGCCGATACATTCATTCCGGAGAGCACCATGGAGATCCCGGATGATGATTTCTGGACATATGACAACGAATACAGGTTCCTTGAGGACTATCTCGGGGGATATCAGGTCATGTGTGCCGATGAATTTGATGACAGCCACGTCCTTATTGTCACATCGAATGCCGGGATCTACCTGTATAACGAAAAAGAAAGGCTGCTTACCGACTATACCCTGAGCTTTTTCTCGGAAGAACCGGACAATTACGTATCCGCGGCCGAGATAAAGAAGGACATGCTCTATATCTTTTTTTCCCAGTCATCGTATGTCTCCTGCTACAGGCTCAAAAGCTATGAGGATTACGAGTCCGCGGGAAAGGGAGATTCGGCAGGATTAAGCGAGAACAAGGGGATCATGGCAGCAATCGGAGATGCGGTCGAATCAGATGACGGAGAATACCTTGCCGTACAGGGTAATGACCACAGCCTGAGGATATATAAGGAGTCCGACAGTAAGCTTAAGCACCCCCTTAATGCCATATACGATATCAAGGGACAGCTCTGCTCAATGAAGAAGCTTGAGGGAACGGACTATTACCTTATTGTATACAGCGGCAAGTTCAGCTACCTGCTGGACGAAAACCTCGACGTTATCGCCAGGGTGGCCAATTTCTACGATTATGACGAGGATGAGGAGGCCTTCATCCTGTACCACTGTTTCGACGGGGATAAGGATTACGAGCTTTATTACGTGCCTCTGCTCACATATGAGGAAATAATCGAGCAGGCGGACGAGTATCTGGAAGATTTTGAACCTAATGAGGAAATGCTCGAGAGATATCAGATGCTTTCATATTGATATCTGAGTCAAAAAACTCTATAATATTTCGCGGACTTTGGTAAACAGAAAGGAAGATTCATTATGAAAAGAACAGACATCCATCGTATCCTGATCATCGGTTCGGGCCCGATCATCATCGGTCAGGCGTGCGAATTCGACTACTCGGGAACTCAGGCGTGCAAGGCACTCAGAAAGCTTGGATACGAGATAATCCTTGTAAACTCCAACCCCGCAACGATAATGACGGATACGGAAACCGCGGATGTCACTTATATAGAGCCTCTTAATGTAAAGAGACTCACCCAGATCATCGAAAAGGAGCGCCCCGATGCACTGCTCCCCAACCTTGGAGGACAGTCGGGACTCAACCTCTGCTCAGAGCTTGCCAAGGAAGGTGTCCTCGATAAGTACGGCGTAAAGGTAATCGGCGTACAGGTCGATGCCATCGAAAGAGGCGAGGACCGTATCGAGTTCAAGAAAACTATGAATGAGCTCGGAATCGAGATGGCGCGTTCACAGGTTGCTTACTCCGTTGACGAGGCCGTTGAGATCGCATCACGTCTCGGATATCCCGTAGTACTCCGCCCCGCTTATACCATGGGCGGCGCAGGCGGCGGACTCGTATATAATGTCGAAGAGCTCAAGACGGTCTGTGCAAGAGGTCTTCAGGCATCAATGGTTCACCAGGTCCTCGTAGAAGAGTCGGTCATCGGATGGGAAGAGCTCGAGCTCGAGGTAGTAAGAGATTCGACCGGAAAGATGATCACCGTATGCTTCATCGAGAACATCGATCCCATGGGTGTTCATACCGGAGATTCATTCTGCTCCGCACCCATGCTCACCATTTCACAGGAAGTCCAGGACAGACTTCAGAAGTATGCTTACAGCATAGTTGACAAGGTACAGGTCATCGGCGGATGTAACTGCCAGTTTGCACACGATCCCAAGACCGACCGTATCATCGTTATCGAGATCAACCCCAGAACATCAAGATCCTCTGCACTTGCTTCCAAGGCGACCGGATTCCCCATCGCTCTTGTTTCCGCAATGCTCGCATGCGGACTCGACCTCAAGGATATCGAGTGCGGCAAGTACGGCACACTCGATAAGTATGTTCCCGACGGCGACTACATCGTTATCAAGTTCGCCAGATGGGCATTTGAGAAGTTCAAGGGTGTATCCGATCATCTCGGAACCCAGATGAGAGCCGTTGGTGAGGTCATGAGTATCGGCAAGACCTACAAGGAGGCTTTCCAGAAGGCTATCAGATCCCTTGAGAAGGGCAGATACGGACTCGGCTATGTCAAGAATTATCACGAGATGAGTCTCGAAGAGCTCATGAAGGAGCTCGTAAATCCCACCTCGGAAAGACAGTTCATCATGTACGAAGCACTCCGCAAGGGCGCAAGTATCGATGAACTATACGAAATGACCAGGATCAAGAAGTACTTCATCGAGCAGATGAAGGAGCTTGTAGACGAAGAGGAGGCAATCATCGCTTCTTCCAAGGGCAAGGTTCCCGAGACGTCAATGCTCACACAGGCCAAGAAGGACGGCTTCTCCGATAAGTACCTCGCGCAGATCTGCGAAGTATCCGAGGAGGCGATCAGAAACGCACGTGAGGCAGCAGGCGTGGTTGAAGGATGGGAGGGCGTTCACGTAAGCGGAACCAAGGACAGCGCATATTATTACTCAAGCTACAAT
>JAILOC010000107.1 GCA_024691045.1 Lachnospiraceae bacterium
AACCGCTCCGGGAGCGCCGACTCCGACACCGATGCAATCAGCCTTGTCAATGCCCTTCTCCCGCATCCTGGCGAGAATACTTTCACATACGTCACCCACAATGTTCTTGCCCTTGTCGGTTTTGTCCGTGGGGATCTCCCACTTATCCATCAGATTTATCTGATCGTCAAAAAGTCCCAGTTTGACGGTGGTTCCGCCTATATCTGCTCCAAATACGTATTTCATTTTGCCTCTTCTTCTCCCTCCTCTTCCTCTGCTCTCTTTTTCGCAAGGGAAGCCTGGACTCTCTTATAAAGCTCCTGTGCCGCGTTGTAACCCATCTGCTTCTGGCGGTAGTTGACCGCTGCGGTCTCGCAAATGACCGCAAGGTTACGGCCGGGTCTGACAGGGATGTTGTGGCATACGACTCTTACCCCGAGGTATTCGGTGAAGTTCTCTTCAAGGCCGAGTCTGTCGTAATCCTTGTCCTTGTTCCAGTCCTCAAGCCTGATGACCAGGTCTACCTGCTGCTGGTCCTTGACGCTCGATGCACCGAACAGAGCCTTCACATCCACGATACCGATACCCCTGAGCTCGATGAAATGCTTGGTTATATCGGGTGCACTTCCGACGAGAAGTGTATCCGAAAGCTTCCTGAGTTCGACCGCATCATCGGTTACAAGACGATGTCCTCTCTTGATAAGCTCGAGTGCCGCCTCGGATTTACCGATACCGCTCTCGCCCGTTATCAGGACACCTTCACCGTAACAGTCGACCAGAACACCGTGTACGCTTATCATGGGAGCAAGCTGTTCATTCAGCCATCTGATAAGATCCGCGGTAAATCCCGAAGTCGCTTCATTCGTGAGCAGAACGGGAATTCCGTACTTTCTCGCGACATCCATGAAAATGTCGTTTGGCTTGAGGCCCCTGCAAAAGATTATCGCAGGCATCGGATGCTCCAGAAACTTATCGTATGCCTCGTATTTCTGCTCGTCATCCAGCGCATTTTCCATGTAGGAATACTCAACGTAGCCTATGATCTGGATACGCGCTGGATCGAAATATTCGAAATATCCGGCGATCTGCAGAGCGGGTCTGTTGATATCGGGCTGGGTTATGCGGATTCGCGTTACGTCCACTTCGGGAGTGAGGTTCGTAAGGTTCATCCTCTCGATAACTTTTGTCAGTTTGACACTTGCCATCAGATGTTTTCCTCGATCCATTTTTTAAACTCGGCGGGGCTTACCGCTCCGACCTGATTTGCTGCGGGCTTTCCGTCCTTGAAGATAATGAAATTCGGAATGCTCATAACATTATATTTCTCAGCAACCGCACCGTTATCATCAACGTTGCACTTGCAGACCTTGATCTTGGAACTCATCTCCTCGCCGATCTGATCCACGACCGGTGACATCATTTTGCAGGGACCGCACCAATCCGCGAAAAAGTCGACGAGTACGGGGAGGGCCGAATCAAGAACTTCCTGTTCAAAATTGCTTGCATTTACTTCAAGTGCCATAGTTTCTCCTTTCATTTCCTGCTTATAATATATTTACATATCGGATTTCCCATTGAAGAAAATTTCTCTTCATATTCGGTCATCACATTGCCCTCAAGCAGGGCCGGGTCGGCATGAAGATCGTACGTGATAAGATCCGCTTTCCACTTCGTATCCTCCAGCTGTTCCACTGCCCAGTCAAAAAGAATACGGTTGTCGGTCTTGAATTCGATCCTTCCGCCGTCAACTAATATCTTATCATATCTTGCCAGGAATTCGCGAGATGGAAGACGTCTTTTTGCATGTCTGTCCTTGGGCCATGGATCCGAGAAATTAAGATAGATCCTGTCCACCTCACCGGGTGCGAACACATCCGCGATCATTTCCGCATCCATCCTGACAAAACGTAAGTTGGGCTTGGGATCTTCCTCCATTTTCTGGACCGCCCTGAGGAGCACGGCGGAGTATTTCTCTATGCCTATGTAATTGATATCGGGATTTAAAAGGGCCAGTTCGTGAAGGAAACGTCCCTTTCCCATTCCTATCTCTATGCGGATCGGGGCGGGCTTTTCAAACCTTTCAATCCACTTTCCCGCGGTCTGAACAAGTTCGTCCTCGGGTATCACATATTCGCTTTCCGCTATTCTTTCCCTGCATCCGGGAACATTCTTAAGTCTCATTTCGGTTTTCTGAAGCTCCTTCCGGCGAAGATACTCTTCTTACGCTCTTTTCTGTACTGTCTTCTCCAGTTGGGATGCACCTTTCTGTATTTTCTGTAACGCTTTACGATCAGATATATGACTGCGACGGCGGCTGCAATGCATGCACTTATCTTCGCAACCTTGGCGATGTTGATGAAAACGAAGGTCTTGCCGGGCTTTTCCTCCTCGGGCTCTTCCTCAGCGGCTACGGTTCCGAAATCATAAGCATCGGAAGGCTCTCCGAACAGTATCGAACACTTCCCCAGATACACGCCTTCATATGAATAGATGATCCTCGCAGCTTCGCTTTCCGGTACGTTCTCATAAGTGATCCTGCTCGAAAGATCCGTAAATTCCACGGTGAGCGGAAGAACCACATAATCCTTCTTATCAAGTGAGAGCATAGGCCTCGAATCGCCCATTATATCGGCGGTTCCGTAAGATCCGACTCCGGATCCTATTGTATATGACTTCTCATTTTCGGACGCATTCACCAGTGCAAAATCGGAAAAACCATAGTTGAAAAGAGAGATCGCATCCTCATATCTTTCATCGCTTCCGTCATCGAGTATGACGACGATCAGCTTCATTCCGTCCTTTTCCGCACCGGCGATAAGGCAGTATCCCGCCTCCTCGGTATATCCGGTTCTCGCACCGATCAGATACTGATAACCGTAAGAGCCACCGGATGCCATCTTGTTTCCGTTGTGCTCTATGATCTCATCCTTCTGGTACTCGGTGGGATAGAGATGGAGGTTTTTCTGGAGCGAGTATTTGCACAAAAGCTCATTATCGAAAAACTCTCTTCCGATCAGAGCCATGTCATATGCCGTTGTGTAGTGATCCTCGGAGTGCAGTCCCACGGGGTTGGAAAAGGAAGTCTCCTTACAACCCAGGGATGCGGCTCTTGAATTCATGAGAGCAACGAACGAATCCCTCGATCCTCCGCCGACATGCTCCGCAAGCGCAAATCCGCATTCCGCGGCGCCCCTTATAAGTATTGCCTGAAGACATTCGCTGACGGTCAGTGACTCTCCGGGATCTATGGCGATATTTACGAAACCCGGAGGAACATCCCTTACGGCCGCCGTGGAGAATTCCACACGGTCGTCAAGTTTGCAGGATTCCGCCGCAAGCATGCTCGTCATCACTGCTGTAAGTGCGGCAGGATAGCATTTATCATGGATGTTCTTCGCATACAGGACCGCTCCCGTTGATTCCTCCATCAGGATAACGCATCTTCCGTTTGTTTCGGGAGCCTTGGGCCAGTTTGCGATCGCCTCGGAAGGAACAACCTCGCCCGCAAGCGCTCTCATCGGAACCGAAAGCAGCAAAATAATAACAAGAGGCAGAGTAAATACCCCGCCCCCTATTATTCGTATTTTACTGTAAAAGCTGTTCTTCCTGTGCATTTATCAGATTGAATGATTCGAAAAGATACCTATATCGGATCCGCCGTCGGGAGGAAGTTCATCTATACCCTTCGCAGCATCCTCCGATGTAACATCTCCGTCCGCGACAGTCTCCCCCGCCTTGTCACCGGCTTCAGCTTTGCCGTCGCCATCTGCCGTGGCATCAGCCTTGTCAGCGGAATCGCCGGAAGCATCGTCGGACTTTCCGGACTTTTCGGACGACTCTTCGTTTTCGGGCTTCTTTACTTCCTCTGCGGGCTCGGGTATTCCCTTCTCCTTGCGGAATATCTGCATGAACTCCTTGCCGGTGATGGTCTCTTTTTCGATGAGATATGCGGCAAGCTTATCCATGAGCTCACGGTCACCCTTCAGCATCTCCTTGGCCTTTTCATATGCTTTCTTGAGCATATTTACGACCTCTTCGTCGATGGCCGCGGCAGTCTGATCGGAACAGTTGAGCGAGGTGCGTCCTTCGAGATACTGGCTCTCAACGGTAGCAAATCCGGCAAGTCCGAATCTTTCGCTCATACCGAAACGCGTGATCATATTCTTGGCGATCGAGGTAGCCTTCTCTATATCATTGGCAGCGCCGGTCGTGACGTTTCCGAATACGATCTCCTCAGCGGCACGTCCGCCGAGCGCGGATACTATCATATTCTCAAGCTCTTCCTTGGAATTTAAGTACTTCTCTTCCTCGGGAACCTGCATTACATATCCGAGTGCTCCCATGGTCCTGGGAACGATGGTGATCTTCTGGACGGGCTCTGAATTCTTCTGGAGCGCAGTAATGAGCGCGTGACCGACCTCGTGGTAGGAAACGATCTTTCTTTCCTCGGTGCTCATGATACGGTCCTTCTTTTCCTTGCCTACGAGAACCTGCTCAACGGCATTGAAAAGGTCCTTTTGGCAGACATATTCCCTGCCTTCCTTGACTGCGTTGATCGCAGCTTCGTTGATCATGTTCGCAAGGTCCGAACCTACGGCACCGCTGGTTGCAAGTGCAATGGCATCGAGGTCTACGCTCTCATCCATCTTGACGTCCTTGGCGTGGACCTTGAGGATCTCGACTCTTCCCTTAAGATCGGGCTTGTCGACGATGATACGCCTGTCGAAACGTCCGGGTCTTAAGAGCGCCTTATCAAGTATCTCGGGACGGTTTGTCGCACCGAGTATCAGGATACCCTTTGATGAATCAAATCCGTCCATCTCGGACAGAAGCTGGTTCAGGGTCTGTTCTCTTTCTTCATTTCCTCCGCCGTACTTGGAATCACGGCTTCTTCCTATCGCATCGATCTCATCAATGAAGATGATGCAGGGTGCATTCTTGGTCGCTTCCTTGAACAGATCCCTTACTCTGGATGCACCGACACCGACGTAAAGCTCGATGAAATCGGAACCGGTCAGTGAAAAGAAGGGAACGTGTGCTTCACCCGCAACAGCCTTGGCAAGAAGGGTCTTACCGGTTCCGGGAGGGCCTACGAGAAGCGCACCCTTGGGAAGTCTTGCGCCGATGCCCGAATATTTACCCGGATTGTGGAGGAAATCCACGACCTCAACGAGGGATTCCTTCGCTTCGTCCTCACCCGCTACATCCTTGAACGTAACGCCGGTCTCCTTCTGTACATAAACCTTCGCATTGCTCTTTCCGACGCCCATGGGGCCGCCGCTTCCGCCCATCCTTCTCATAAGGAACGAAGCGAGCAGCCAGAGAAGGATCACGGGAAGAACGACTCCCACGAATATCTCGGTAAGAAGTCCCGACGAAGAGCTTACGACTCTCTGACCGGATACTCCGTGCGCCTCAAGTCTCTCCATAAGATTATCCATGGATTCCATGAGCCTTGTGGTATAGACTCTCTCATTCTGGATCTGGATCAGATATGCATACTGCTCAAGCTTGGAGGTGTCCGCTCCGGGGCTTTCCGTCTCGGGATCCTGTAAGATGGCATCCATCTTAAGAGTTACGGTCAGTTCCGCATTCTCAGCATCAAGCTCGACCGCCTCAACCCTGTCCTGCTCGAGATCTTCGAGGAACTCTGTGTATTCCTTGGTCTGGGTAGAACCCCTGCCTCCGAATATCATGTTGTAGAAAAGAAAGATCACAACGACGGTGCACAAAGCGGCGAGGATCATCATCCAGGAATTGTTCCTGCCGCCCGTAGGTCTCTTATTATTCTGGTTCTGCTGATTGTTTTCCAAAATTCAAATCTCCGTGCCGCGTTCCCGCGACAGCCTAAAAACACTGTATTTACACTATCTTTTACTATATCACACCGCACATAACAAGTAAAAATACCGTAAATATGCTTAAGAAAGGTTTAAGGAACAATAACCTTAAACGAAATCCTTGCCTCTCTCATATTCGGGAGTGCAGGTAAGCCTGATGCCCAGTTTACGGTATACGTTCTCATCAACCCTGGAAAGGATAACGGAGGAATGCGCCTCTGCACCCTTAAGTCCGGGAAGACTCTCAAGTGCCGCCTTCGCAAGAGGGTTGCTCGATGCGGAGCTCGAAAGTGCGATGAGCATCTCATCGGTATGAAGTCTGGGGTTATGCGCTCCCATATAGCTCGTCTTGAGAGTGGTTATGGGGATAAGGGTCTCCTCGCTCATGACCTTTACTTCATGAGGGATACCCGCAAGTACCTTGATCGTATTGAGAAGTGCGGACGCAGCAGCTCCGAGAAGCGGATTGGTTCGTCCGGTGACGATCTGGCCGTCCGGAAGTTCGATAGCTGCGGCGGGAGTTCCGCTCTCAGCTGCCCTTTCGAGTGCGGCACCCACGACCTTCCTGTCTTCGGGTGTGATGCCTGCCTGCTTTAACAGAAGCTCCTGCTTGTAGAGCTCAGCCTTGGGAGCATCGCCCTTCTTGACGGCAACGGCCGATGCATAATATCTTCTCAGGATCTCCTGGCATGAAGCCTCACGGCACGCTTCATCGTCGGTGATCGCATTACCCGCCATGTTGACACCCATATCAGTGGGGCTCTTGTAAGGGCACTCACCGAATATCGCATCGAAAAGAGCGGTAAGAACAGGGAATATCTCAACATCCCGGTTATAGTTGACGGTCGTCTCACCGTAAGCTTCGAGATGGAAGGGGTCGATCATGTTGACATCATCGAGATCGGCGGTTGCCGCTTCGTATGCAATGTTGACGGGATGACGAAGGGGAAGATTCCAGATAGGGAAGGTCTCGAACTTCGCATAACCCGCATTTATTCCCCTCTTGTGCTCGTGATAGAGCTGGGAAAGACAGGTGGCCATCTTGCCGCTTCCGGGTCCGGGTGCGGTAACGACTACAAGGGGTCTTGTGGTCTCTACGAAATCATTCTTGCCGTAGCCCTCGTCGGATACGATAAGGGGAATGTTCGAAGGATAGCCGTCGATAGGATAGTGAAGATAACTCTTGAGCTCGTGCGAATCAAGGAGCTGTCTGAAACGATCGGCAGCGGGCTGTCCCGAATACTTGGTTATGACGATGCTTGAAACAAGGAATCCGAGTTCCCTGAATACCTTGACGAGACGGAGTACATCCTGGTCATAAGTGATACCGAGGTCGCCTCTTACCTTGTTCTGCTCGATCGCATCCGCACTGATGACGATGACGATCTCTGCCTGATCCTTGAGCTGCTCGAGCATAAGGAGCTTATTGTTGGGCGCAAATCCGGGAAGAACCCTTGATGCATGATAATCGTCATAGAGTTTTCCGCCGAATTCAAGATAAAGCTTTCCGAATCTTGAGATCCTCTCTCTTATGTGAGCCGACTGAAGCTCCAGGTATTTAGCGGAATCAAAACCAATCTTTTGCATGTTGCCTCCATATATGAAAGATATATAATCTTAATTTTTCTCTCTGAAATCCTTAAAGAAAGTAACTATCTGCTCCGCGACATCCGCAGGTATCTCGGGCATTGCGGAAAGGTCCTCTGCCGTTGCATCCGCGATCTCCGAAATACTCCTGAACTTCTTCATAAGAGCTTTCTTGCGGGATGGTCCGATTCCCGGAATATCATCAAGGAGCGACCTCGTCTGGGTCTTGGCCCTGAGTGAGCGGTGATACTCTATCGCAAATCTGTGGGCCTCGTCCTGTATCCTCGTGATCAGCTTAAAGCCCTCGGAATGCGTATCGATGGGAAGCTCGACATTGTTGAAGTACAGTCCCCTCGTGCGGTGCCTGTCATCCTTGACCATTCCGCAAACAGGGATCTCAAGTCCCAGTTCACCCAGGACTTCGAGCGCAATGTTCACCTGTCCGCGTCCGCCGTCCATCAGGAGCAGATCGGGCATATGCGAAAAGGAAATACTTGCTCCTTCCTCACTTGCCTTAAGCCTTTCCGCCTCTTCCATTCCGTGGGTAAAGCGTCTGGTCAGTGCCTCTCTCATGCAGGCGTAATCATCGGGTCCGTCAACGGACTTTATCCTGAACTTCCTGTAATCGCTCCTCTTGGGACTGCCGTTTTCGTATACGACCATTGAAGCGACATTCTCGAAACCGTTCGTATTGGAGATATCGAAAGCCTCCATTCTGGAAAGGCCTTCCATCCCCAGGATATCCTCTATCTCACGAACCGCGCCCGATGTACGTGCCTCCTCGGCCCTGATCTTTTCGGCATCGTTGTGGAGGATGATCCGGGCATTTTCCTCACTCATTTCAAGGAGCTTTTCCTTGGTGCCTATCTTCGGAGTAAATAAAGTGACCTTGTGTGAACTCTTTTCCGAAAGCCAGCCTTCAATGAGCTCCGCATCCCCGGGAGCATTTCTTATCATTATCTCCCTCGGTATAAAGCTTGTTCCCGAATAGAACTGCTTCAGGAATTCGCCCGTAACCTCGGCATCGGATTCCATAAGTGAATCCGTCATATGGTAGTGCTCGCGTCCGATGAGCTTTCCGTCCCTTACGAAGAATATCTGCATTACGATATCTTCACCGTCACGGCTCATGCCTATGATATCCCTGTCGGTTCCGACATTGCCGGTTATCTTCTGTTTCTGGGCAACGCTCCTTACGGACTCCGCAAGATCCCTGTACGAGGCCGCTTCCTCAAACTTCATATCCTCGGAAGCTGCTCTCATCTTATTTTCAAGATCCTTTATTATGGGGCCGTAATTGCCGTTCAAAAATTCCAGCGCACCCGCAACCTGCGCCGCGTATTCATCCTCCGACACATAGCCCTGGCAGGGGCCGCTGCACTGGTTTATGTGATAATTCAGGCAGGGACGCTCGAGTCCGATGTCCTCGGGAAGATGTCTGCTGCACGTGCGGAGCTTGAATAGCCTGTTCAGAAGCTCTATCGTATCCTTTACGGCAGCTGCCGAGCTGTAGGGGCCGAAATATCTGGACTTGTCCCTTTTCATGATCCTCGAAAAAAGGATCCTCGGGTATTTCTCACCCACCGTCACCTTGATGTAAGGATATGTCTTGTCATCCTTGAGCAGAGTGTTGTATTTGGGCGAATGTTCCTTGATAAGGTTGTTCTCAAGGACCAGTGCCTCGAGTTCGGACCCCGTGACAATGAACTCGAACCTGTCGATCTTCTCCACCATATTGTCGATGGCGGGACCGCGGCCGATGTTCTTCCTGAAATAGCTCCTTACACGGTTCCTGAGGTTTATCGCTTTTCCGACATACAGGATGACATCATCCGCATCGCGCATGATGTAAACTCCGGGTTTGTCCGGAAGTTTTTTTAATTCCTCGGAAAAATCTTTGATATCAGTCTTCTCCAACATCCTCGGGAATGAGGCCCGAAGTATTCTTACCGGGTTTCTTCGGCTTTCTGCCGGTAGTGTTATTCTTCCTGAATTCGCGGACCTTGTTGAACCTTTTCTCTACAACCGCAGCTTCCTTTTCATTAACAAGGCGCAGTATCTTGATCAGATATACACCCTCCGGATCGGTCGAAGGATGCATCACCATCTTGCCCTTGATCAACCCATGATCTTCGCATTCGCAGAGGCAGTAATATCTCCTGTCGCCCATAGAGAACCATCTGATCCGGCGCTTTGCCTTCTTACCGCAGACATAGCATTTTGTGGAAAGTATCTCCCTGTCCTTAAAAGCCTTGTCACGATTTTCGAATACCCTGGATATGAATTTCTCATATGTCGGGAATATGATCCTGATTTCATGCTCTTTATCAAGTGGAGGGATCGTGGTGTCGAAGGATTCAAATTTCATCAGCTCCGGATCCTTATCAAGGAGCTTTCTGAGAACCTGTGCGGTGTAATACGCATCGCTGAACGCCCTGTGGAAGGGAATATCCTTCGTGATGCCGAAATGATCGACGGCATACTCGAGCCCGCGTCTGTTCTTGGTCTGCTTTTCCTCGCTTAAGTTGAAAAGCTTCTGAGCATCAAGATATGCGACAGGTCCGTCATTGATCAGCGGCACGTCGAAAAACTTCAGATTCTGCTGGAGTACGGTAATATCTCCGGGTCCCCAGGTCACGAACAGGAAATCCGGACCGCACCATTCAAAGAATCTTTCCGCAACCTTCTCAAAATAATCACCCTTTTCAAGCTCCTCCATCTGAAGATGAACGAGCTTGCTGGTAAAGTTATGCATTTTCTTGTAGACCCTGGGTCTGATGAGTTCGCTGAATTCGGAGACGAGTTTACCGCCTTCACCGTATTTCACGGCTCCGATCTCGATTATCTCGAAGGGAAGCTCCGCGATCTCGCTTTCCGTCCCGGTGGAGGACTGGTTCCACTCAAGGTCGATCACGATCATGTTCATGCAAAAATCTTATTTATCAATATGCTCTTCCCCAATAGACCATCTTGGTTGCGGGCTTTCCGCAGCATACACAGGTATCGGAGAGCTTCTCCTGCTCGAAAGGAATGCATCTGCTGGTAACGGAAAGGTCTGCCTTGATCTGATCCTCACACTCCCTGCAGCCACACCACATAGCCTTTACAAAGCCGGACTTTTCGGTGAATACCTTCTTGAACTCATCATAGGTTACGGCACTGTAGGTGTGTGCATCGCGATGAGCTCTTGCTCTTTCGAGCATCTCCTTCTGCATGGTCTCAAGGAGTTCGCTTACCTTGCTTACAACTTCATCAAGGGAAACCTCGATCTTCTCCCTTGTATCCCTGCGGACGAGTACGCACTTGCCTGCCTCGATGTCCTTGGGACCGATCTCAAGACGGAGAGGATATCCTCTCATTTCTGCCTCGGAGAACTTCCATCCGGGAGTCTTGTCGGTATCATCGACCTTGACTCTTGCCACTTCCGCAAGCTTATCCCTTAACTCATAAGCCTTGTCGAGAA
This sequence comes from Lachnospiraceae bacterium, assembly GCA_024691045.1. The sequence continues at coordinate 10,870 of JAILOC010000107.1, forward strand.
CGCCTTCCTTCTTCTGCTGGATGGGGATGATGCAGAGCTGGATGGGAGCAACCCTGGGAGGAAGTACAAGTCCCTCGTTGTCTCCGTGTACCATGATGAGCGCACCGATGAGTCTTGTGGTGACACCCCATGATGTCTGATAAACATACTTTAAGGTGTTGTCCTTATCGGCAAACTGGATGTCGAATGCCTTAGCAAATCCGTTACCGAAGTTGTGGCTGGTTCCGGACTGGAGAGCCTTACCGTCATGCATGAGAGCTTCTACGGTATAGGTTGCCTCGGCGCCTGCGAACTTTTCCTTCTCGGTCTTCTGTCCCTTTATTACCGGGATTGCAAGGAAATCCTCAAGGAAATCGGCATAGACATTGAGCATCTGTACCGTACGTGCCTCGGCATCCTCAGCGGTTGCGTGAGCGGTGTGGCCTTCCTGCCAGAGGAATTCCCTGGAACGGAGGAAAGGTCTGGTCTCTTTTTCCCATCTGACAACGGAGCACCACTGGTTGTAAACCTTGGGAAGATCCCTGTATGAATGAACATCGTTCTTGTAGAAATCGCAGAAAAGAGTCTCGGATGTGGGACGTACGCACATTCTCTCCTGAAGGGGTTCAAGTCCTCCGTGAGTTACCCATGCAACCTCGGGAGCAAAGCCCTCGACGTGATCCTTCTCCTTCTCGAGAAGAGATTCGGGGATGAACATGGGCATGTAAACGTTGCGGACGCCGGTTGCCTTGAACCTCTTGTCCAGCTCTGCCTGAATGTTTTCCCAGATTGCGTAGCCGTCGGGCTTGATAGCCATGCATCCCTTTACGGATGTGTATTCGATCAGCTCAGCCTTACGGACGATATCCGTATACCACTGGGCGAAATCCTCGTCCATTGATGTGATCTCTTCTACCAGTTTCTTGTCTGCCATTTTACTTACCTCTTAAATATTTTCATCTCCGCTCGGGAGTCTGTTTTATTTTCCGACAATAATGTCATAAACCTCATCCGTCGTATCGCAGATGATCTTTGCTCCGTGCTCTTCGAGAAAC
>JAILOC010000108.1 GCA_024691045.1 Lachnospiraceae bacterium
GGGTTTTTGAGCAGGACGATAAAATATATGCGGAAATCTTTGCGAATGAATCCGATCACGACGAAATAAGGGATTTTGTTACGGAACTGAATAAGAAATTACCGATATTCAAGCGCATTTATCGGGTGGTTTTTAGTGAAAACGACCTGGAAAAAACAGCTGCAGGAAAAATAAGGAGGAAATACAATTGAGTAAGAATTTTGAAATTGTGGCAGAGATAATCGAAGACGTTGCCGATATATCCAGGGATGAAATAAATATGGACAGTTCCTTAATGGATGATCTGGAATTGTCTTCTCTGGAATTGATGACAATCTTCAGTGATATATCAAGAAAAACTTCTATTCCGATATCAAATAAGGATATCCTTGCATTCGAGACAGTTGCGGATATAGTTGCCGTACTGGATGCTCATTCATAAACCGTAAGTTCCGCGCCGATAACGGAAAATCTGATATTTTTGCCGGCATACGAAAGGCCATAGATGCGGTCGGGGTCATGCTGATATGAAGGCCTCGGATCGAGAGACAGGATTTCAATAAGCCCGACAAGTTCATCATCATCAAATTTCTTGACGATATTATCAGGGATCACGACATTAAGTCTGTGGTCCCTGTTTTCTTCTTTCTGAGCAAATCCCCCTCTTGCATCCGGATATGCATCAGCATATGGAAGATACGGTTTTACATCGTATACTTCGGTGCCATCCGTCATATCCGCACCGGATACATCGATATAGCTTCTTCCGTTTTCATCAGTCCCGAAGCCTTCGATCTTCGCACATGTAAGCCCCAGATGATTGGGCCTGAACGGTGAACGTGTGGCAAACACGCCCATATAAGTATTGCCACCCAGTCTGGGAGGGCGGACCTTGGCACGGAATGAATCATCATCTTTTACATCAAATCTCCAGATGATCCAGATGCGGTCAAAATCTTCAAGCCCGTCAAATGCGTTCGTGTCCGAATATTTCTCCTCAAAGACAATGCGCCCCTTCAGATGGGGAGCAAGCCCACTCTGACGCGGCACACCGAACTTTTCGGGCATATCCGATTTATAATAAGCGATAATCTCCATAAACACTGACCATAGCAACGTAAGATATGGCGCTTTTCAACACAAACGCATCTTGCTGTCACATTACTGCACTATCGTTCCGCCGCCGTAAATATATGTTCCGGATTCGTCATAGAAAACAAGCGCCTGTCCTGGAGCAGCGGCGCGAACGGGCTTATCAAAGGTCACCCTGACTTTTCCGGCTCCGGCACTTTCCAGCACTCCGAGCTCCCCGACGTGATTGTATCTGATCTTGGCTTTTACACAGATGCTGTCTCCTTCGGTGATCCCATCCAGTCCCATCCAGCATACATCATCTGCGCATACAATTGATGTGAAAAGGTCCTCATCAGCTCCGAGAGTCACGCGGTCCGTTGCCGGATCTATGTTGGTAACATATATACGCTCTCCCGCCGCCACTCCGAGTCCTCTTCTCTGGCCTACTGTGTAATGTGTGATCCCCTTATGCTTTGCGATAAATGTTCCGTCAGGCGTTACGAAGTCTCCCGGTCTCGGCACAACAACGCCGTCTTCCTTTTCAATGAAGGAAGCGTAATTCCCGTCGGGAACAAAGCATATCTCCTGAGAATCCTTCTTATGGGCCACAGGGAGTCCCGCCTCCTCTGCTATTTTCCTGACATCGGTCTTTTCATACTCGCCGATCGGAAGAAGCGTATGCGAAAGCTGATCCTGTGTCAGCGCATACAGCGCATATGTCTGGTCCTTGGCTGCGGTCTTCGAAGCTGAAATGGTGTACCTTCCGTTTTCGAGTTTTGTAATTCTCGCATAATGTCCGGTAGCAAGATAATCCGCACCTATATCACGCGCCTTCTGCAAAAGCGCTTCCCACTTTACATGCCTGTTGCATTCGATGCATGGATTGGGAGTTCTTCCCTTTACATACTGTGAAGTGAAATTATCGATGACATACTTCTGGAATTCTTCGCGGAAATCCATAACGTAATACGGAATGCCGATGACATCCGCAACACGGCGCGCATCATCGACAGCGGATAATCCGCAGCAGCCGCCGTTATATGACACATCACATGCATTCTCGGGACGCCATATCTGCATGGTGACTCCGATAACGTCATATCCCTGTTCTTTTAAAAGGTATGCGCAGACGGATGAATCAACTCCTCCGCTCATACCTACAACTACAGTTTTCTTCATTTCTTTATTTCCGCATAGATTCCCGATTCGGCTCATACGGATGTATGAAACCATAAAAAGTCCGACGCATAAATGTTTTAAAATCTGTTTCTGGCACGTAGCTTTGAAACGATCTCCGAAAGAACAGCTGCCGCTCTGTCTGTCTCCTCTTCGGTGTTGTGATGTGACAATGTGAACCTGAGTGACCCCTTCGCCTCATCATCCGCTCTTCCTATGGCCTTAAGCACATGCGAAGGCTCTCTTGCGCCCGATGTGCATGCGGAACCGCTCGATGCACATATTCCTTCCCTGTCGAGCATAATGAGTGCGGATTCACCCTCTATGCCCTTTATACACACTGATATATT
>JAILOC010000119.1 GCA_024691045.1 Lachnospiraceae bacterium
GATTCCCACAACGCTCTCATCGAAGAGGTTGCGAAGGTCAACAAGAATGTCGTTGTCGTACTTCAGAACGGTGCACCCGTGGAGATGCCCTGGATCGATGATGTTAAGGGTATACTCGAGACCTATCTCGGCGGTGAGGCAAGCGGCGAAGCCGTAAGGGACGTCCTTTTCGGAGATGTTAACCCCTCGGGCCGCCTTCCCGAGACATTCCCGTTCATTCTCGAGGACAATCCTTCGTATTTGTTCTACCTCGGATGTGATGATATAGTAAAATACAATGAGGGCGAGTTCATCGGCTACAGATATTACACCACCAAGATGATGCCCGTGCTCTTCCCGTTCGGATACGGACTTTCATACACCAGGTTCGATTATTCCGACCTTAAGATAGATGCGAAGGGATTCATCGGCGATGAGAAGACCGGCGGCATCACTGTATCCGTCAAGGTCACCAATACCGGTAAGAAGGCCGGCAGGGAAGTTGTCCAGCTCTACATCGGCGTTAACAAGTGTGCTCTTCAGAGACCCGTCAGGGAACTTAAGGGCTTTGCCAAGACGAAGCTCCTTGCACCCGGAGAAAGCGAGACAGTTATTTTTGAACTTACCTCCAGGGATTTTGCACACTGGAACGAAGAGGCTCACGCATACGTCCACTACACCGGAGAGTATGAGATCCAGATTGCAAGGAATGCCGAAGAGATCGAGCTTGCCGCACCCGTGGACATCGAGGGAGCATATCCCCGCAAGACCGTTAATAACAACAATCCCGAAATTAATTGATAGTTAAGACGCCGGGGATGCCAACACCCCGGTGCAAAACCGTGATATGAAGAAAAGAAAGAGACTGGCGCTCTTCGGAAGCAGCCTGTCGAGCAGATACAAGCGAATACTGTGCAGGGCGTTTTCCGTCGCTGCCGAAGAACTGGACGTGGATCTGGTCATTTTCAATTCGTACGGTAAGCTCCGCAATGATAATTCAGTGGCTGCGGACAATGAATCCGGACTTATTGACTATGTCGATCTCAGCCAGTTCGACGGTATTGCTTTTGACGGTGAAGGCTACATCGTAAACGGTATGTCGGACAAGATCGAGCGTAAGCTCCATACCGCGAACTGTCCCGTTGTGTCCATAAGTACCCATATCGACGGCTTCTTCAATATCGAGTTTGACGATGAAGGCGGTCTCAGACAGATGGTCGAGCATTTCCTGGACCATCACCACTTTACCAAGATAGGCTTTATGTCCGGCTATCTGACCCATCCCGATGCGGTCAAGAGACTTGAGGAATTCCGAGCCGTCATGAAAGAGCGCGGCCTTCCCGAGGACGGAGCCGGAGTGTTTGAAGGTGACTTCTGGTATGAAAAGGGAGCGGAGGCAGCCAGGTATTTCCTTTCACTTCCCGAACGCCCCGAAGCCATTGTCTGTGCGAATGACTATATGGCGATGTCACTGATCAATTCCTTGAGACTTGCGGGAATAAAGGTTCCGCAGGATATCGCGGTTTCCGGATATGACGGAACTCCCGAGGGTAAGGATTATCTGCCCCATCTGACCACGGTCACCAGGGAGCAGTTTGATATTGCACGCAAAACTTTAAATCTGCTCGTTGCTCTTTCGGACAGCGCTTATGCGGACGATCTCGATCTGAAGGTTTACCCGAAGCCCATCTTCTCCCAGTCCTGCGGATGCGATACCTTCGAATATGAGCATGTCCTTGAGATTGTGGACCGCGTTCATGATGAGATGAGGAACATGAACGAGAGCCTTTATGAGTCGGAGTCCGCCATGGTCAAGCTCAATAAGGCTGACAGCGTGCGTACGATGGAGACCATATTTGAAGAGGATGCCGTTAATTTTGGTGATTATTCTTCATTTTTCCTGATGGCGCATACGGACTCGGAGGGAAGGACTTCCTTTGACAGCGAGTTCACCATGCCCTCCGGAAATTACAAACCCATCATGTGGATCGACAAAAAGAATGAATACACGGAAAGCTCCCACGATCTGTGCAGCTCCATGATCATTCCCGAATCGAATGCCGACAGAAGCCATGTTTACTATGTGATGGCGGTGCATTACGGAGAGGTGATATTCGGATATTCCGTACTCGAACTGACCGGCAGGGATATTTTCAACGAATTCTACAAC
>JAILOC010000125.1 GCA_024691045.1 Lachnospiraceae bacterium
GATAACGAAAACCGTCTTGTCGGAATCATCACGGTCGACGATATCGTGGACATCATGGAAGAAGAGGCTACCGAGGACATGGAAAAGATGGCAGCTATCGTGCCCTCCGACAAAGCCTACATGAAGACCGGTGTTCTCGAAACATATAAAAAGAGGATCCCCTGGCTGCTCCTTCTCATGGTGAGTGCAACCTTTACCGGTGCGATCATCAAATCCTTCGAAGATGCCCTGAGTGTTTGCGCGGTTCTTGTAGCTTACATACCGATGCTGATGGATACCGGCGGAAATGCGGGAGGACAGGCATCCGTTACCGTGATCCGCGGTCTTTCACTCGGCGAGATCGAATACAGCGATGTGCCCGGTGTCATATGGAAAGAAATACGTGTTGCTGTCTTCTGCGGTCTTACGCTTGCTGCGGCAAATCTTGTAAAGCTCCTTGTATTCGACCGTCTTGCTCTTCCCGTTGCCATCACCATCTGCCTTACTCTTGTCGCAGCGGTGCTTATGGCAATGCTGATCGGATGCATGCTGCCCGTAGGTGCAAAGCGCCTTGGCTTCGACCCTGCGGTAATGGCGAGTCCTTTCATCACAACAATAGTTGATGCACTCTCACTTCTTGCGTACTTCAGAATTGCAACGATGATACTTCACCTGTAGCTTAAAGCAGGGAAATGGGGGACGGATCTGCTGTTTTCTTTAGTTTAAGATTTCATTAATTCAAGTTACAATCCCCTTATTTACTGTATAATGAATATGTTGTTTTCGTTATGCAGGGAGAAGAAATATATGAAAAACAGATTATTCAAGAAACTGATGATCCTCGGCGCTGCGTTTTCGCTTGCCCTGAGTGCCTGCTCATCGCAGAATGTTACAAACTCAGGTGACGATACCGATATCGAAGAAGACGATGACGATGATGACAGAGACCATGATGAGCCCGATGAAGAGCCTCCTGTGTCAGCTCCCGAAGAGATCGATTATTCCTCGAGCAAGTCGATCCTTAAATTCGTAAAGGGAACATGGGACCTTACCGACCGCAATACAGGCGAGGTATACGGCGAGCTTGAGATCGAAAGAGACGGATCTGTAAAGTTCACATACCTCGAAACAGATGTGACTGTCGAAGGAGACATTGTATTTCAGGAGCCTTTCGGCAATAAGCTTGAAGGCATAAGCGCTTACTGCATCACCCTCACCGGACTTGAAGCTGCATTTGACTGCTGGACCGACGAGGATGCTTCATCCGGACTCTTCAGGCTTGCCCAGAGCGAAGGAAAAGATTATCTGTATCTGGAAGAACTCGGAAACGGCGGTTCAAACATAGGTTACGAAGTATTCAGAAGCCCCGGATCGGATGATTACAACTGGGAAATGAACTGGGTTTTCACCAGGGATAATGATGTTAATTATATCAGCGACGATGTAACAGATGATGTATTCTATGCATTTGCTTATGAGACAAACTCCGGCTCCATATGTCTTCAGAGAGTCGACGACGTGGCATTCGAAAGCTTCAAGGAATACACGAACTACAGATATATGGCTGCATACTTCGATGACAGAAAGCATCCCGAAGCAGTATGGTATCCCCTCTCTTCGGGTGCGGATCTAAACGGGATCCTTTCGGAAAAAAGACTCTCGAGCGACTATCCTCTGACTGTCTATGAAGTTACGATCTCGGACGGCGAGATCACCAAAATGATCCAGGCAGACCGCAGCGAGTACGGAGTATATGAACTTTATTCCCTTGAGCAGGACGTTAATTGCGACGGAGAAAAGTTCACCATAAACGACTGCAATTTTTACTTAAGCGACTACGGTGTGGAAAATTCCGAGATCCTCGACTACGAGGTCTTCGGTGATTATCTCATCATGAGAACCCATCAGAATCCTCACGCCAACACTTATGTTTTATTCAACATGCGTACGGCCTGGCCCGAAAAGAAGATCTCCGGCTGCAACTTCCTTCACGACGAGCATGTATGGGATTCCTACTATTCATATATGGACACCGTCTATAACTACGAAGGATATCCCGTTGCTTCCGTAGACGGCTATGAGATAACCGGTCTTTCTTTTACGGGAGTAAATAACAACCAGCTGGTCATCTCTTACTGGAAGGACGAAAAGTGTACCGAAACAGTCGAAGAAACCATCGACAGACCCTTCAGCTTCAACGGTGCAATATACGCATTTGCAGATTACAGGCACCACGCCTGTGTGGATACCTGGACGGAATTCATGAGCCATGCTCCGCAGGGCGCAAGAATGATGATAATGATAAATCCTCCTTCGGATGATTCATGGGATTTCTACCAGCCCGAGATGGTCGACGGAGTTTCGGGACTCGATTTTGTTTATGTCGTAGCACTGCATGACAATACCTTTATAAACCTGGGCAACGGCGAAGGTCCCGTACTGGACAAGGGACAGATCCACTGCTACAGCCTCACCGTTCCCGAGGCAGGCTCTTCCATCATGATCCACGCTGAAACAGCTGACGGCGAATCGATATGGCCGGTTTCAATGATAAGCGGAAAAGAAGACATAAGATTCGCATTTGAATAAGACGTAACAAACCGGCAGTCACGCTAAGATGACTGCCGGTTTTATAAAACAATCCTTAAGGCAGGAAATGTATGGGAATACTTATACGAATCCGGTGAGGAAGCGCCTTCAAGGTCATCCTGCTCTTTCTTTTGACATAGATATTCTTTCGTATGTACGGAGTATCTGACGATAAGATCCTTCCTCTTTCAATGTAATTAAAGTGAAACTTTAATTTTTTCTTGACACACTTTAAAAGCACGTGATAATATCAACTCGGAACTTAATTTTTTAAAGTAACGCTTTAAATGATTCGGAGGATATTATGAGCGAAAAATACGTGTCGGAAAAGAATGCGGCAGATAAGAAAAGAAGAAGGACTTTAAACATCGCCAATGCGTTTGGTTTCATGCTGGCAATCATAGTTTTCTTTTCACTTTACAGTCTGATCATCGATGCAATGACCGACAGCAGCAAGTTTGAAGTCAGATTCGAAAATGATGAGACATTTGCTACGCAGGGCAGGATCTACAGGCTCTACATCGACGGAAAGGAATGCACCGACATCGACTACAACAGGTACAGCCTCACCGACGATAACGGAAACACCGATTACAAGTACTGCACTCTCATCGAGGACGCATCGAGACTCACCTACACAGTGATCCTGTGTGCGATGCTCTATGTCGTGATCGTCATTGCGAAAAAGTCGATCGATTCTACCCCTTTTACCAAAGAAAACATCAACCGCGTAAAGCTCATCTCTCTCCTGCAGCTCCTTCTCGCTATGCTTCCCGGCATGGTAAGAATGCTTATGTCGTTCTTCAGATTCAATTACTACAGCTCAACCTTTGATATCACCTCATGGTATCTGTTCGCGATATCCGCTGTCATTGCCATGATCGCATTCATCTTCCAAAAAGGCCTCGATCTTCAGGAAGACGTTAACAGCTTTGTCTAAGGAGGCGGCCATGGCGATAATCATAAGACTCGACCGCGTTATGGCGGACAGAAAAATGTCACTCAATGAGCTTGCCGATAAGGTGGGGCTTACGAATGTAAACATGTCAAACCTTAAGACCGGCAAGATGAAGGGTATCAGATTTGAGACGCTCAATTCCATCTGCAAAGCGCTTGACTGCCAGCCCGGAGACATCATGGAATATACGGCTGATGAGGATTGAATATGAAAAAAGCTGATGAACTTATATACGGAAAAATAATGAAATGGCTTTACGGTGCGGCATATGCTCTGTGCCTCTTCGCCGATCTTAAATACATCGTCAAGTGGACAAGAGTCGGAGAAATGGAGGACAGCCTTGTTCTCTTTATAATACTGATGTTCTTCCACCT
>JAILOC010000145.1 GCA_024691045.1 Lachnospiraceae bacterium
GGAGAATTTCGGGGAAGTGATTCATATCGAAGTCGGAGCGATGCTTATCGGAAAGATCGTAAACCACGATATAAAAGAATTTTCGAAGGGTGAGGAAAAGGGATATTTCGAACCCGGCGGATCCACCATAATCGAGATATTTGAAAAAGATTCCGTACGGATCGATGAAGATATCCTGACTCAGAGCAAGGATCATATCGAGACAAAGGTAAAGTATGGGGAAGGAGTAGGATCGGCATGCTGAAAAGACTGCATATCTATATGAAGGAACGTTATCCTCTTGTAGCCAGACTGATTCTCGGACTGATAGTGTTCCTCGAGATACACTTCATCATTCTTCTCAACGAGGGCGTGACAACATTTAAGATCGGCATACAGGAATTTGTCGGTGCATTCACCGTCTTTGCATTTCTTCTCTGGCTCAGGATTGCAGATGACCTGAAGGATTTCGAAACGGATAAGATACTGTTTCCGGACAGACCTCTTGCGAGAGGCGCCGTTTACAAGAAGGACGTCATGATCCTCTGTGTGATCGTTCAGGCGATCACAGTTGTTCTAAATGTTCTTTTCATGAACAATATAATCTTCTTCTTCATCCTGTATGCATACGGATATCTCATGAGCAAGTGGTTCTTCCAGAGGGCGAAGATCCAGCCCTCGCTTCCCCTTGCTCTTGTCACACATAATCCCGTCCAGATGTTTGTAAATCTTTATATCATTTCATTTACCGTTATCAAATACGGCCTCCGTCCCTTTACCATCACGACGGTAATGACACTCTGGACTCTCTACTTCCCCGCACTTATCTGGGAAGTATCGCGTAAGATAAAAGCTCCGAAGGATGAGAACGATTACACCACTTATTCGAAACTCTTCGGATATAAAAAGGCTACAAGGTTTGTAATGATACTGACCATCGTCGATATCATCACGAACATAATTCTCGTATTCAGACTCAACAAGATCTCCATCGCGGTCCTTGTAATCCTTGTAACATGGATGACCGTTCAGTTCGTAAAGTATATGAAGGATCCGAATAAGTTTAAGATCGTTGATAGAGTAGAAAGATATACTTATCTTCAGGAATCGACGATGCTGCTTACTGTTGTCGTGTTCCTGCTCGTAGGAAGAATCTAGGATGTACGGAAGCAAGGCTGAAAACCTGGCACTCTTAAAAAGTTCGGGGATAAATGTTCCCGGATTTATGCTCGTGCGTCCCGAGGACATAAAGCCCGGCTGGGAAGATAAGGTTTTGAACTATTGTAAGAAAAAAGACTGCCTCTACGCTGTAAGAAGTTCTTGCAATCTCGAGGACGGTAAAGACAAAAGCTTTGCCGGACAGTTTGATACTTATCTCAACGTAAAGCCCGATGACGTTACCTCAAAAGTTCTTGAGTGCATGGAATCCGTAAGGTCCGAAACGGTTGAAAAATATCTGCAGCAGGAGGGAACTTCTCCGGATGACCTGCAGATGAATGTCATCATCCAGGAGATGGTTGATGCCGACAAGGCCGGAGTTTTATTTACCGCAAATCCACAGGGACTTTTGAATGAAAGTGTCATCGCTGTTTCAAGAGGACTCGGGGAAGGCGTCGTATCCGGCAGCAGTGAAACGACCACGTATTATTACAACCGCACCGACGGATCATATTATTACGAAGGAAAAGAAGATATTCTATCCAATGCCGAGATAGAAGAGCTTATAGACATCGCATCAAAGGTTGAGGAAAAGCTCGGGGAAAGGATCGATATAGAATTTGCTTATAAAGACGGCAAAGCATTTGTTCTCCAGGCAAGACCCATCACCACACTTAAAGGTGAATCACCTCTCATACTTGACAACAGCAACATTGTCGAAAGCTATCCCGGTCTTTCGCTTCCTCTTACGATATCATTTGTGGATATCGTCTACAGCGGCGTGTTCAGGGGTGTCAGCCGCAGAGTCCTCAAAAATGACAGGGAATTAAGCAGGCATGAAGACGTATTTAAGAATATGGTCGGTCATGCAAACGGAAGGGTATATTACAAGATAAGCAACTGGTACACGGTTCTTAAATTCCTTCCTTTCAACAGGAAGATAATCCCCGTATGGCAGGAGATGCTCGGGGTGAAGAACAAAACGTATGACGAAAAAAGTGTGGAGATCCCCGCACACATCCGCTTCATGACTTATCTGAATTCCTTTTACGAGATCATAAGCGTTCCCCGTCATATGAAAAAGCTGGAGAAAATATTCGCATCAACAAACGAATATTTCCACACGCATTTCAGTGGCGAAAGCAGCCCGGAGGAACTGATCGGTCTTTATAACGAGATAAAGGAAAAACTCCTTGATGTTTGGGATGTCACCCTTTTAAACGACACATACTCCTTCGTCTATACGGGACTAGTAAAGCACAGACTCAGGAAGAAGAATGCGGATGACGTATATATAAACCGCTACATATCGGGAATCACGAATATCGAGAGCATGAAACCGATAAAGGCCCTGATCGAACTTGCTTACAGATATGAGGAGTATTCGCAGGAAGAGCTCGCAGAGAAAAAGAAAGACTATATAAAAATATACGGCGACAGAAATCTCGAAGAACTGAAACTCGAAAGTAAAACATTCCGTTCACATCCTTACCTTCTTGATGAAAGGATTGAAGAATACAGAAAAGATCTTAAGAGCCTCGAAGAAATGTACCGTAATCTGAGCGGAGAAAGCGCAGTCAGGGAAAAAGCAGATCCGATCACGGCATTCCTCGGAAAAAGATGCGCATCCGGAATCGCGGGAAGGGAAAGATCGAGACTTAACAGAAGCCGTATCTATGGAATGGTAAGATCCATCTTCACCGCGCTCGGTGAGCATTACTATAGAAGCGGACTTATTGACGATGCGGATGATATCTTCTGGCTGACTGTGGATGAAGCATTCGATATGGCAAAGAATCCCGTACCAAAGCAGGGAATCATCTCGGAAAGAAAAGAAAGTTATAAACTGTATGCGCAGCTCCCTCCTTATTCGAGACTTATATTCGAAGAAAAGGAATTCGACAAAAGGCACGGAAGCGTTAACGCATACCGCAGGGAAGAAAACGAAAATGTTCTGAACGGGGTTCCCTGTTCGAGCGGAACCATCGAGGGTGAAGCGCTGGTAATAAGGAACATATCGGATGCGAAGAATGTTAAGGATAAGATCCTTGTAACCGTAATGACGGATCCGGGATGGGTATTTCTTCTGGCAACCGCAAAAGGAGTAATCTCGGAAAAGGGATCCCTCCTTTCGCATACGGCGATCATATCGAGGGAGCTTAAGAAGCCTTCGATCGTCGGTGTCGAGAAGCTTACCGATACCATAAGGACCGGTGACCGTATCAGGATGGACGGCGGAACCGGCAAGATAGAGATCCTTGGGAGAAAATAAATGGAATGCATCAAAGTAGGAAATGAAGAAAGATATATCAAAGACTTTCTTGATCTTGCAAAGAAGCTTTATACCAAAAAGGACAATATGGAAAGTCCCGACACGATCAGGAAGTTTCTGACGGGTGAGCATCCGATGTCGAAATATTTTACTCTGGATGCATATCTTATCTATGACGGAGACAGAGCGGTCGGAAGATTCGCTCTTACCATATATCCCGATGACACCGTATGCTATCTTGGATTTTTCGAGTGCATTGACGATAAGGATACGGCCGCATTTCTTTTCTCAAGTGCGGAGACAATTGCCAAAGAAATGAAATGCAGTACGATCGAAGGCCCCGTTGATGCATCCTTCTGGAATAAGTACAGACTCAAGATCAACAATTTCGACAGGCTTCCTTACACCGGAGAGCCTTACAACAAGGATTATTATTACAACCTGTTCCTTGCGAACGGTTACACGGTCAAGGAGCACTACACTTCGAATGCATACAGGGCAGTGGATGATTCCTACGTCAATGAAAAGTTCGAAGGAAGATACAATGCATTCCTTGAGCAGGGATACCGTATCGAAAGCCCGAAGACAGAAGACTACGAGAAGATACTCGATGAAGTCTACAGGATGATCACGGAGCTCTACAGTGATTTCCCTATTTATAAACATGTTTCGAAGGAAGACTTCAAGGAAATGTTCATGAGCTATAAATCCATCATGAACATGAGCATGACCAAGATCGCATATTACAAGGATAAGACCGTAGGCTTTTACATCAGTCTTCCCGATTACGGCAACAAGGTCTATCACCTAAACCTTCCGAACATCCTGAGCGTTCTTAAGACCAAAAAGCATCCGAAGCAATATGTGATGCTTTACATGGGAGTTGATGCCGAACATAGGGGACTGGGAAAAGCAATCGTCTATTCCATAATCAAAGAACTTGAAGCAAACAGACTACCGAGCATCGGTGCTCTTGCGCGTGACGGCAAGGTAACACAGACCTATGTCATAGAAGAAGCAACGAGCATTTATGAATATGTTCTTCTTGAGCATACACTTGAATGATCACAGACGAGGGAGAGGATAAATGTCTAACGTATTGGAACAGTTTCTTAAAGATGATTATGAGAAGTGGGGACTCAGGAATTATCTCAACGAAAAGAAGGGAGAAACATTCGTTCCCATAACATACGGAGCTTTTATAGAGGATGTTAATTATCTTGCGGCTTATCTTATCGAAAAAGGCTTCGCCGGAAAGAACATCGGAATCTACGGACCAAACAGCATCGAGTGGATGATCAGCGATATCTCGATCATGTGCTATGTCGGATGCGGGGTGGGCTTCAACAAGGACTGGTCATACGACAATGTGGTTTATT
>JAILOC010000159.1 GCA_024691045.1 Lachnospiraceae bacterium
GGGCATATGCTGGACTAAAACAACGGGAGCATCGAGATTTTCGGGAAGGAACGGAATAACGCTCGAAAGAGCCTTAGGTCCGCCTGTAGAACTGGCGATGGCTACGATCTTGGATCCGACTATCCTGCTGCTCGACTTGGATAAGAGTCCGATCAGCTTCTGGGTATCTTCCTTCTTCTGGCGTTCCCTTGTCCTGTCTGAGAAAACAGGAAGCCTTGATCCGGCAACGCCTCTGAGGACCCTTAAAAACTGACCGACGAAATCCGTTTCCCTGCAGGCATTGGCCTGATCGGGTTTGTGAACAAAATCCAGTGCTCCGAGTTCCAGAGCATCCATGGTGGTCTGAGCGCCCTCCATGGTGTCGGTACTTGCCATCATTACTCTCTGCGGAAGATTTGCCTTCTTGAGCTCAGAGAGGAACTGAAGTCCGTTCATCTTGGGCATGTTAACGTCAAGAACGATGGCATCGTAGGTATTCTTTTTAACAAGCTCGAGGGCCTCAATGCCGTTAATGGCACGTCCGGTAACCTCAAAAGCTTCATCTGAGCTTATTATATCACAGAGCACTCTTCTCATGAGTGCAGAGTCGTCAACTACAAGGATTTTTTTCTTCATATCTCACCTGTACTGCAGTTAACGCATTTATCGATCGAGCTTTGGCATTGTCAGATACAACATACTATGGAATCTGACGAATTGCACCGGTCAATGCGTTAACCCTTTCGCCACGACCTGTTAAATAGCTACACTATCTCTTAAGATTCTTTCTTTCCTCTTCGAAGATGAACCTGATGATCTCTTCCCTCGCACCGCGTTCCATATTGATGTACTGGACTCTGTGCTCGTAGGTGCCGGGTCTGTTCTCAAGCTCCTTGACCACGAGGACCTTGCCGATAAGTTCGTACTTCTTGCGTTCTCCGCCGATAAGAAGGTTATAACTGATATAGAGCATGCTTCCGGGCTCGTACTTCTGGTTGGACATGAATCTGAGTCCGCCGCCGGAGATGTCAACGATAACGCTTCTCTTGATGGGAAGATTGGGCTGCAGATACAAGGGACTCTTGTTGGCAACCGCATTTACCTCTTCCTCCACAAGATTTCTCGAGCACATCTCAAGTGCACAGCTGAATCTGTAATACTCCCTGCGCTGGTACTTCCTGAGATTACTGGTAAGCTCAAGAACGAGGACATAGATATTGTTGGACTTATAACGGTCGATGACCCTTACAAAGCACTGGTAAAGACCCGCGCCGGTATAAACGATCATATTGAATTCAGCATCAACCGGAAGGAGGATCAGCTTGGTCTGCTCTATGGGCATCTGAACCTCTATGGAGTCCTCGGAAAGAATGTCAACGATCTTGGTCTCGTAATATCTGGCGTTTTCGTTCTTGTCTTCGCCGTCAAGCTTACGGTCCACAGCCGTCAATTCGACTCTGTCTCCGGGTGAAATAAAATTACTAAGCATAACACGTCCTCCGTTATCTTCTGGTAACTATATGAGAGAAAAATGCCGCCATTCCCCTTGCCGGTCTCTGCGCTTCACCTTTTTCATCAAGGAGCGCTCTGGCAATCTGTTCATATGCCTGGGATGACTTGGATGCCGGATTCTTCAGTGATACCGGCATCTGCTGCATCACCGCATCGGACAGCTGTACGTCGTACGGTACGCATCCGAGGTAGGTCAGCGGCAATTTCAAAAATCTCTGTACTACGGAATTGAGCTTCTTATAAAGCGTCTGTCCGTCGGCTTCCTTGGTGACCCTGTTGGCAATCATCCTCACTACCGTTTCGCCGGGATTAAACCTCGGGTGCCTTGCGAGAGCCTTTAAAAGCGAGTAGGAATCGGTGATGGAAGTAGGTTCGTGCGTTGTTATAAGAAGTATCTCACCGCTCGCAACGAGGAATTCCAATACCGCATCCGAAATACCCGCACCCGTATCTACGATTATTATATCAGCAATCGAATCAAGTTCCGACAGATTCTGGATAATATAATTCAGATAATCGTTGCTTAAGTTGGACATCCCCGCGATACCGCTTCCGCCGGATATGAAACCGACCTCTCCCGGTCCCCAGGTTATGATGTCCCTGATATTCTTGCCCTGGTAGATAAGGTCGCAGAGATTGTGCTTCGGAACGGTTCCGAACATTATCTCGATATTTGCAAGACCGAAATCCGCATCCAGAATGATCACTCTTTTCCCGAGCTTCTTCAGCCATATTGCAAGATTGATCGCAGTATTTGATTTTCCGACTCCGCCTTTGCCGCTTGTAACGGTTATGACTCTTGCAAGCGGTCTCGCCTGTCTCGAAGCTTTTATGATACGGAGTGATTCGGCCTGATCCATAGCTTACTCTCCTCCCAAAAGCTGCTTGACTATGCGCTGTGCGTTGAAGGTCTCGATATCATCGGGTACGTTCTGTCCGCAGGTTACAAATGCAATGGAACTGTCGGAATAGCATGTAATGTTATACAGGCTTCCGAGTGTCGATGTCTCATCAAGCTTGGTAAAGATGAGCTGAAAATCGGAAACGCTGCGGTAATTGTCAACGATCTTCTTAAGATCCTTGTACTTGGTCGTCGCACTCAGTACCAGAAAGCACTGCTTGGTGACATTCTCGGGAAGGCATTCCATAAAGCTCTTCTGCTTGATAAGAAGCTCTTCGCTCTTGTGTGAATGTCCGGCGGTATCGACAAGGATATATTCGCAGTCCTTGAAATCGTCACATGCGATGCTGAGTTCATCCTCCGAATAGATGACCCTGAAGGGAACCTCAAGTATGCTCGCATATGTCCTGAGCTGGTCAGCAGCTGCGATCCTGTATGTATCGGTTGTAAGGAGAGCAACCTTTTTCTTGTTGTTAACGGAAAGAGAGCTTGCGACCTTAGCAATGGTAGTGGTCTTTCCGACGCCGGTAGGTCCGATGAAAAAGATCACCACAGGTCCCTTTGCACCGGGATCCGAAATGCCTTCAGCCTTGCCGAAACGAAGGGTCATCTTCTGGTAAACGGCGCTGAGGTAATGATCGAGCTTTGCACCGGATTTGCTGACATCCTCAGCACCGGTGATCAATTCGTTAACAAGCTTCTCATCGATGTCGTTATCGATCATCGTGTTATACAAAAGTCTTAAGAACCTGGATGTCTCCCTGTCCGGCTCGGCACCTTCACTCTTTACCGGTGCTTCCTTTTCGGGAGAGGCTTCTTTCCTTACTTCAGGTTTGGTTTCTTTTTTTTCTTCACCGGAGGGGCCGAGCTTCGTCTCGATTATGCTCTGGAGATTATCAAGCTTTTCTTCTAGCACGCGGTTCTTGTCCTCTGCGGGTACGGAAGGAGTCTGAGCATTTAATGCAGGTGCAGCCTTCAGCTCGGGCTTGGATGCGGGCTTTGAGGCAGAAGCTCCTTCACTTGATGCTGCTGCGGCCCTGGCCTTTTCCTGAGCGCTTACCTGGGCTCTTGCGATCCTGCGGATCTGCTCCATTGTGGGATCATCTTCCTCAACGGCGGCAGTAACCTCCACTCTCTTGCTCTTTAAGAATGCGAAAGGAGGCTTAGCCTTGACCTTGCGCACATTCATGATCACAAGGTTTTCGCCTAAGTCCTTCTTGGCAAGTGCGGTTGCCTCTTCTTCATTTTTGCCGATGAATTTCTTGATTATCATTTTATGCGGTGACCATTCCGACCGATGTCAGATTAACGCTTGAGTCAACCTCGTTGTATGAAACAACGATCAGGTCTTTATAGTAATCCTCCGTCAGTTTTCTGAAGTATATCCTTACGATCGGTGATGTGACGATTATCGGGTTCTTGCCGAGATTCTCAAGCTTCTGGACTTCACGTCCGACAGATTCGAGTATCTCATGCGTACGCGCGGGATCGATATTGATGAAGGATCCGTTTTCCGTCTGCTTGACTCCCGCCATGATCTCCTGCTCGATCTTGGGATCGAGTGTGACCACCGAGTTCGTATCATTGAGTGAGAAATATCTCGCGGATATCGCACGCTTTAAAGCCTGTCTCACATACTCCGTGAGAATATCGGTATCCCTTGTCGTGGTAGCGTAATCGGCAAGCGTCTCAAGTATCGTAAGAAGGTCCCTGATAGATACGCCTTCCCGGAGGAGGTTCTGGAGAACCTTCTGGATATCTCCGAGTCCGAGAAGCTTAGGCACAAGCTCGTCCACAAGATTGGGATTGTTTTCTTTAACATTGTTGACAAGATTCTGTACATCCTGTCTGGTCAGCAGCTCATCGATGTGCTGTCTGATTATCTCTGTCAGATGCGTTGCGATTATCGAAGGAGGATCGACAACAGTGTATCCGAGTGTCTCCGCTTTCTCACGCTGGCCCTCGGTTATCCATATCGCGGGCAGATGGAAGGAAGGCTCGAATGTCGGAATACCGGTTATCTCCTCCTGTACGTAGCCGGGATTCATCGCCATATAATGGTCGAACAGGATCTCGCCTTCGCTTATCTGTATTCCCTTTATCTTGATTATGTACTGGTTCGGATTGAGCTGGATGTTATCCCTCAGTCTTATGATGGGAACAACGGTACCGAGCTCCAATGCTATCTGTCTTCTGATCATTACGACACGGTCGAGAAGGTCACCGCCCTGATTGACATCAGCCAGCGGGATGATACCGTAACCGAATTCGAGTTCGATCGGGTCGACCTGCAGGAGCGAGTTAACATTCTCCGGCTGTCTTATCTCTTCGGCTTCCGCCTCTTCCTTGCTCACATCAAGCTCTATGCTTGCGGTCTGGAGCTTCTTGCTGACCCTTGTTGCGGAGAACATGAAAATGATACCGAGTCCCACGAACAAAACAGTGTTCAGATCGGTGAACAGACCGAGTATCGTCATCATGCCGCCGACGATGAAGAGAACCTTGGGAAGACCGAAAAGCTGCTTGATTATCGTCTCACCGAGTTCCTTGTCCGATGATCCCTTGGTAACGAGGATACCGGTTGAAAGAGATATCATCAGCGAAGGAATCTGTGATACGAGTCCGTCACCGATGGTAAGTATCGCAAATGAACTCAGTGCGTCGTTTATGCTCATTCCTCTTCTGAGGACTGCAAGTGCGATTCCTCCGATGAGGTTAACGCCTGTGATAAGAAGGCCTGCGGCAGCATCTCCCTTTACGTATTTAACGGCACCGTCCATGGAACCGTAGAATGCGGATTCCTTCTGGATCTTCTCTCTTCTGATCTTGGCCTCCGCATCATCTATCGCGCCGGTGTTCAAGTCGGCATCGATAGCCATCTGCTTACCGGGCATTGCATCGAGCGTGAATCTTGCGGTAACTTCCGATACACGTTCGGAACCCTTGTTGATGACCATGAACTGGATGATCAGAAGGATTATGAAAATGATCGCACCTATTATCAGGTCACCGCCGCCTACGAAATTCCCGAAGGTTGCAACGACATTTCCCGCATAGCCGTCACGAAGGATAAGCCTTGTGGACGAAGTGTTCATCGAGATCCTGAACAGTGTCGTGAACAAAAGCAGAGTCGGGAAAAAGCTCATATCCAGAACTTCCTTGCAAAAGAGAGCTCCGAACATGATGGTCATCGCAAGTGAAATGTTGAATGCAAGAAGGACATCGAGTACGCCCGCGGGAATGGGGATGATAAAGAGTATGATCGCAACGGCAAGATACAGAGCTACGAACACATCAAATTTGCCGATGGTTTTAAACATATCATCCTCCTTTCCTCAAATATTTAATGCATTGGACACATGACCGTTAAAGCTTCGTTGTCCCGCATCAGATCTTTCCCTGCAGATGATATACGAACGCAAGTATCTCAGCCACCGCCTGGTACAGCTCGGGAGGAACCGTCTCCCCGATCTCGACATTGTGGTAGAGCATTCTTGCCACGGGTTTATTCTCAACTATCTCTATACTGTTTTCCCCGGCAACGTCCTTGATCCTCTGGGCAAGATATCCTTCACCCTTGGCAATGACGTAAGGCGCTTCTCTGACGGAGGGCTCGTACTTGATCGCAACGGCATAATGCGTCGGGTTCGTAATGACGACATCCGCTTTCGGAAGTTCCTTCATCATACGTCTCTGGGACGCTTCCCTCATCTTCTGCCTGATCTTACCCTTGATCTGGGGATCTCCTTCGGCGTTCTTGTACTCGTCCTTGACCTCCTGCTTGGACATCATCATATCCTTGTGGAATTTCCACTTCTGATATCCGAAATCACCGGCGGCAATGATGATATAAACGGCAGAGATCCTTATCCCGAGATCTATGATCGTATTCCCTATAAGTGCGATCGCCTGCATAAGAGGCATCTCGTAGAAGCTGAAGATCAGGAACGCCTTGCCCTTAACGTAGGAATAACAGATCACCGCTATCAGAGCCAGCTTCAAGAGCGACTTCAAAAGCTCGACAAGGGAACTCGGTGAGAAGATCCTCTTGAAACCCTTGAGCGGATTGAGCTTGGAAAACTTAGGCTTTAAAGGCTTGGTCGTCGGCTTCCATTTAACCTGGATAAAATCCCCGACAACAACTATCGCAAGTCCGATCAGCATGATCGGGAGCACGATCGATACGATGTTGCTTATGCCTCTTCTGAAAAGCAGGTGCACCTCCCGGAACGGCATCTCGCCTTCGGGATATACGGTCACACTCGGAATGTGCTCATACATGAATCCGAAGACATTAATGAATTTATTACCGATACTTGCGGCCAGGAATCTCAGCACAAGAAAAAAAACAAAAAGTGTGAGACAGTTTCCTATCTCCCTGCTCTTGGCTACCTGACCTTCCGACCTCGCGTCCTGAAGTTTTTTGTCGGTAGGCTCTTCTGTCTTATCGGAATTGTCTGCAAAGAATTGCAGATCATATTCAAGCATGGCAAGTCTCCGCTTTACATCAGGTTGGACACTATCGAAACCATCAGCTTCTTCATCTCGGTGAAGATCATATCCGATGCCTTCGGCATAAGTCCGACCGTAAGGAAAAGTATCGTAAGTCCTGTGAGCACTTTGAGCTGGATACCGATGGCAAACATGTTCATCTGCGGCGATACCTTCGCCATAACACCCAGGATCGCATTCAGCATCATCATCGTCGCGAATATCGGGAGGATGATACGGAAGCCTATGAGTATATAATCCGCAAGGAATACTACAACCGTATTCATGAGTCCGTCGGCATTGAAGTGAACGTGCCCGACGGGTATAAGTACATAAGTATCGGCAAGTGCACCGAGGAGATATCTGTACATTCCGCTGGCGATCAGGATCATCGAATAGGCGTAATTGTATAATCCTCCGGTGATACTGATCTGCTGTCTGGATGCCGGATCCATAAGCGTTACCATCGAAAGTCCTGTCTCCATATCCGCTACCGCACCGGCAAACGTAAATACCGTTGAGCAGATATTGGCGGCAAGTCCTATGAGCAGTCCCGCGACCGCCTCTTTGAGAACATATGCCGCATAGATGACAACCGAATCGGAAATTATCGGTTCAGCCGGTGTTACCGAACTGTAGATCAGGCCTGCTATGAATACGCTGAGCGCTATCCTTACCCTTCTCGGTGTATTCTGCATATTGAAAAACGGGCATATATACACAAAGCATGAAACCCTGACCAGGATCAGCAAAAAGTATTCCAGATCATAAATTGAAAAAGCTAAATTCAGCATCCGCTATTTCACTTGTGAACGTAATAAACAAAACTACTCCAAAGCTCTGTCGTAAAAGAAACAATGTTGTTCATTATCCAGTTGCCCAGAAACATAAGGGTCAGGAAAATGCCCAGAACCTTGGGCACAAAGGTCAGAGTCTGCTCCTGAATGGAAGTGACCGTCTGGAAGATACTTATGATAAGTCCTATGCACATCGAAACAAGGAGCACGGGAAGTGCACATTTAAGGGTCAGGTATAATCCTTCATGGATCATTTCAGCTGCTGCTTCGGGTGTCATCTCAAACTCCTTTGGTCAAGGTCCGCTAATAGAACGTTCGGACAAGCTGTCCGATTATAAGTGCCCATCCGTCCGCAAGGACGAACAGAAGGATCTTAAACGGCATCGAGATCGTCGTCGGCGGCAGCATCATCATACCCATACTCATGAGCACCGAGGCCACCACCATATCTATAACAATGAAAGGTATGTAGATCATAAAGCCGATCCAGAACGCTATCCTGAGCTCCGATATCATGAAAGCCGGGATAAGGATCGAATTGGGAATGGACTCAAGCGATCCGTCCCACTCCATACCTGCAATATCATAAAAAAGCCGCACATCCTTTACCTGAGTCTGCGGCTCCATAAATTCCCTCATAGGAGTCATCACATTTTCCAGGAACTGATCCTGATCTATCGTTCCCGCTTCAAAGGGAATGACAGCATTTACATTGATCTCCTCAATGGTGGGCTGCATTATGAAAAAGGTAAGAATGAGCGACAGTGCGATCAGAACCTGATTGGGCGGTGCGGTCTGTGTATTGAGCGCCGCTCTCGTAAAATGAAGAACAATGATGATCCTCGTAAAAGAGGTCATCACAAGAAGCAAAAGCGGTGCAATGGCAATGAGGGTAAGGGTTATCAGAATCCTGAGAGAGGAATTCAGCGAACCGTTATCGTCATTGTATGTAATGGTAAGTCTGTTAACGGTATTGATAGTATCAAGATCTTCGGGGGTATCATAAGTGCCGGGAGGATCGATAACGGTACTGATATCGGTTTCACCGGCAGAAAGATCGTTGTCCAGCGCATATACCCTTCCGTGAAAGAAAAGACATGCAAACAGGACAATGCCCACGGCAAGGGCTATCCTTATGATATTTTTTCCGGCAGCAAGCGCGTGTGCAAACATTATTCCTGCCTTCCTCCGGAAAGATTGTCTTTATCGGAAAATGCTTTTGAGAGGATCTCGGAGAATGATTTCTTTTCAGCCGGATCCGCAATCTTAATGTCGCTTTCATCCACGTCCCCAAGATAAGTTACGCTGTCACGGGAAATGGCGATCACTTTGTATTTTGATCCTATACGTATGATCTGAACCCATTTTCCCTGGGCGATGCGGATGGTCTCGATGACCTCGGCGCTGCCGCCCGACTGCTGTACCTTCTGGAAATTCCCTACCCATTTTGCGCAGAACATACTGAGTGCCAGAACAAATATAAATACGATCAGCACTGTAAAAAATTGCGCAATATCAGATAAAGAGTGGGATGAAAGAAGGATCATGGAATCAACCTATAACCTTCTTTACAGCCTCTAATACTCTGTCAGCCTGGAAGGGCTTGACTATGAAATCCTTGGCACCGGCCTGGATGGACTCGATAACCATTGCCTGCTGTCCCATTGCGGAACACATGATGACCTTGGCACCGGCATCTGCAGCCTTGATAGCCTTAAGAGCCTGAATACCGTCCATCTCGGGCATGGTGATGTCCATAAGTACGAGGTCAGGATTGACTTCCTTGTACTTCTCGACAGCCTTTGCTCCGTTCTCTGCTTCTCCCGCAACGTTGTAGCCGTTCTTGCTGAGGATATCTTTGATCATCATCCTCATGAATGCAGCGTCATCACAGATCAGGATATTCTTTGCCATAATTAAAATCCTCCGAATAATATTAATGTACCGTCAGGTAGTAATTACTGCTTTATTATCTCCGTTACTCTGATACCAAAATTCTCTTCGA
This sequence comes from Lachnospiraceae bacterium, assembly GCA_024691045.1. The sequence goes on from JAILOC010000159.1 coordinate 9,686, forward strand.
TAACAACAACCTCGCCCTTTGCGACAAACTTGCCGTTAACAAGCACATCTATCGGTTCACCGGCGATCCTGTCGAGCTCTATGATCGTACCGGGAGCGAAATTGAGTATATCGGAAATGGATTTCGAGGTTCTTCCGAGTTCGACGGTGACCTCAAGAGGCACATCCATTATGAGTCCGATATTTTCTCCGCCCTGGATACCGCTCAGGTCGCCGCTGAAATTCTGGAATGTGGCTGCCTGGATGTTCATGGGCTGGGGAGGCTGTCCATATCCCATCTGAGGCATTCCCATCGGCTGTCCATATCCCATCTGAGGCATTCCCATCGGCTGGCCGTAGCCCATCTGAGGCATTCCCATCGGCTGACCGTACCCCATCTGGGAAGGATTTCCCATGGGCTGTCCCATGGGTCCGGGTGCAGGTCCGGGTGCGGGTGCCGGTGCGGGAGCGGGTGCCGGTTCGGGCGCCGGTTCCTCTGCCTGCTGCGTTCCCATAAAGGTCTCAACGATCTTCTTGGCAAAATCTATCGGATACAGTTGCATGATGGTCGAATCAACAAGATTCTCTCCTATCTGCATCGAGAACTGGATCCTGCAGAATGTTCCGCCGAGGAAAGGAGAAATGGCGGAGCCGTCATCGAAGCTCTTGAGATCAAGAAGCGAGCTTTCCGGCGGCGATATATCGATCATCGTTCCGAGCATTGTGGAAAGTGAGGTTGCGGATGAACCCATCATCTGGTTCATTGCTTCGGAGATTGCAGAAAGATGAAGCTCTCCGAGTTCCCCTTCGGTATTGGTACCGTCTCCTCCCATCATAAGGTCTGTGATGACCTTGACGTCCTGCTCTTTGAGAACGAGTATATCCGATCCATCCAGGCCCTTGGTGTACTGTATCCTGATGAATACACAGGGCTTCTCGAAATTCTCGATAAGTTCCTGCCATGTACACAGTGTAACGACCGGTGTGGTGATGTTGACCTTCCTGTTGACTAAGGAGTACAGTGTGGTCGCCGAAGAACCCATGCTGATATTTGCCACTTCGCCGATGGCATCCCTCTCAACCTCGTTGAGAAGTTCATCGCCGCCCGTTACGGGCTGTGCATCTACCAGATAGGGATCGGTGGAAGGTCTTTCCGATGTCAGGGGTGTTTCTACCCCGCTTATATCCGGAGCTTCATCTCCAGACAGATCCATACCGCTAAGGAGAGCGTTTATCTCATCCTGGGACAGCATTCCATCCATCTGTTACTCCTCCTCTCTAATCACCGAAGTCACCCTTACAGCATACTGATCGTCGCTTGCGCCGGGCAGTGCGGTGAATTTCTTGATATTGCCGACAAATATATTCATATCGGAGTCTACCTTGGCATCAAGCCTTATGCAGTCACCGACCTGAAGATTCATAAAGTCACTGACGGAGATCTTGCTGGTACCGAGAACAGCCTTGACGGGAATGATGACGCGCTTCAGCATTGCCTCGATATTTTCCTTCGCATTCTCATCCTTGTTCTCCTGCATGGTCGAATACCAGAATTTGGTATTGAGTCTGTCCATGACGTCTTCAAGGGTGATGAAAGGAAGACACATATTCATAAAGCCTTCGACATCGCCGATCTTGATGTTGAGCGTTACGACCGCGATCATTTCACCGGGTGCTATGATCTGCGCGAACTGAGGATTGGTCTCAAGTCTGGTCAGCACGGGTGATACTTCCAGAACGTTCTTCCAGGGATCACGGAGAAGCTGAGTGAACATGACCATGATCTTCTGGAGTATGGATATCTCGATATCGGAGAACTCTCTCGTCTTGTCGAGGGGAGTACCTTCTCCGCCGAGCATTCTGTCTATCATCGAAAAAGCGATGTTGGTGGCAAGATCGATAATTATGTTGCCGCCAAGAGGTTCGAAACCGACTATTCCGAGAATGCTGGGATTCGAAAGTGCATTCGTAAACTCGCTGAAAGTAACCGTCTCGGAACTCGCTACCGTAACCTGCGCATTCTTCCTCAGAATGACGGGAAGATTCGTGGAGATGAGTCGTCCGTAATGTTCAAAGATTATCTCGAGCGTACGCAGGTGTTCCTTGGAGAACTTGGTAGGCCTGCTGAAGTCGTAATCCTTGACCGGCTTTTCCTCTGCATTGGAGATGGACTCCACATCCAGTTCGCCTGATGAGAGCTGGTTTAAGAGGGCGTCTATTTCGTTTTGCGAAAGGATCTCACCCACCGGGCAAACCTCCGTGCGTTTTATCCGAACTTCACATCACTGATTGAGATGTCATATACGACCTTGGAATCAAGCCACTTCTGAATGGCTGCAAGGCATTCCTTCTTGACCTCATCACGGTTTGCGGGATTGCTCAGGTATGCGGAATCATAGCTGGAAACAACTCCCTCGATAGCCTCTTTGATGTAGTTCTCGTATGTACCGATGGTCTCGGAATTATATTTCTTGTAATCGTCATCCTTCGTGTTGATAGAAAGTGCGATCCTGCAGATCATGTATTCCTGCTTGCCGCTCTCTCCCATTTTGAGAGGTATGGTCATCGAATCACCGATGGTGTAGATCTCGGTATCGGCAAGGCTTATTGCAGGACCTTCGTCCTCTCCGTCATTTACAAGTTCAAGATTGAGAACGGTAGCGATGGTATCAACAAGTGCAGCGGTCTTCTTGTTCGTACCGGTGATGCTTATCATCGTGATCACAGATAATGTAAGGTTCACGACAAGCAGTGCCAGTATAAGGACCGTGAGCAGATTCTTCTTCATAGGATTCTTCCCCCACCCTAATTGTTGTTATAGATTCTTATCTCAACACGTCTGTTGCGTGCTCTTCCCGCTTCGGTGGAATTGTCGGCTATCGGCATTCTCTCTCCGTAGCCCGAATGCTTGATGAGCGAAGGATTGAGGCTGCTGGTCTCTGCGAGATAATAGAAAACCGACATTGCTCTTGCGCTTGAGAGTTCCTCGTTGGAAGGGAACCTAGCACTGTTCATGGGAACGTTATCGGTGTGACCGTCTATCTCTATCTCACCGCGCGCATATCTCTCGAGAATGGTTGCGACCCTGTCAAGGACCGGTTTGCAATCTTCATTGAGTGTTGCACTTCCGGGCGAAAAGAGGATCGAACCCTTCATCGTGAGCATAACGTACTGGGATGTAAAGCTTACGTCTATCTGATCTGAGAGCTGGCTTTCGGAAATGGCTTCGCCTATGATCTCCGCAAGCTCCTCATTGGATTGAAGATTGGCCTGCTCGACCTGCTCTGCCGCCTGTTCGAGTGTCTGCGTTCCCGTCTGTTCGGTAATGTCAGTCTGTTCCTGGCCTCCGGACTGGGTATCGTATACCTCGATCTGATCTGTATCGCTCTCGGATTCCGCAGTGCGTCCTGTGCTGTTTATGTATTCCGCCAGTTCATTGAGCTGGCTGACCCCGTTGCTGATAAGGATGCCTTCTCCGATGGAGGTGGATCCGCTGCTGAAAACGCTGAACGAACTGCTCATCGATGCGATGATCTCATTGAGCTTCGCTTCATCAATGGTCGACATCGAAAACAGAAGAACGAAAAAGCATAGCAGCAGATTCATCAGATCTGAGAATGTGGCCATCCACGCGGGCGACCCCGGCGGTGGGGCTTCTTCTTTTTTCTTACCCATACTTCAGACCTATCTGTTTAATATCCAAAGACTTATACAAGTCCGGTTATCGTATTATTCGCCGGCTTCATCTCCGCCGGATCCTGCGTTCTCTCTTTCCTTGGGTGCAAGGAAGGATTTGAGCTTCTCCTCGATGACTCTGGGGTTCTCGCCTGCCTGGATGGAAAGAAGGCCTTCGATCATAACCTGCTTCTGCATCATCTCGATCGCATTGTCAGCCTTGAGCTTGGCGGCAGTAGGCGTACAGATCCAGTTTGCAAGGAGTGAGCCGTACAGGGTCGTAATGAGTGCGACCGCCATGGAAGGACCGATCGACGAAGCGTCCGACATGTTATTGAGCATGTTAACGAGTCCTACCAGGGTTCCTATCATTCCCCACGCGGGACCCATGGAAGCAAGTGTCTCCCAGAATCCCGATGTGTTCTTGTGTCTTGAATCAATGCATTCCATCTCGGTCTCGAGAATGCCTCTTACGAGATCGGGATCGGTACCGTCAACAACGAGAAGAACGCCCTTCTTCAGAAAGGGCTCATCCATATCCGATGCGGATTCTTCAAGCGAAAGCAGTCCTTCCTTACGGGCAACGTTGGAAAGATCTATTATCTTCCTGATCAGATCGGGGGTGTTGACGGACGGTGCCTTGAAAATGAGCTTGATGCTCTTAAGGCCCGCAAGGTAATCGCTCATGCTGTATGAGGTCATTACCGCAGCAAAAGAGCCGCCGAAGGTGATTATGGCGGAAGGTATGTCAATATAGTTACCGACACCACCAAGTCCGGCTGCCTGGATGATACCGAACGCAAGCATGCCGAAACACATTAAAAATCCAATTAGCGAAGCTATATCCACCTGTAAATTACCTCAACAAAAATCGGGCTAACGTCATTCGTCAGCCATGATACCTTTTCTATACGATTTTACAAGATTTTTGATATCTTGTCTACTTTCTTTTACTATTATCTTGTGGCCTGTAGTAAGGGTTATAACGGTGTCCGGAGTCTCTTCTACAGTCTCGAGTAAATGGGGGTTTATGAGCAGTTTTGTACCGTTTAATCTGGTCACTTCGATCATGAGATTTTCCCCTCCTCACACAGTCTATATATAGACATCGAAATTATATCACAAATACTATATCTTGTGGCATGAATTTTCAGAAAATTTAAAAAAAACCGGGCAGGTGATCCTGCCCGGTCATATCAGTTTACCCTATCATCTCTTGAGGTTGGTGAGCTCTTCGAGAAGAGTATCGGAAACGGTGATTATACGTGAGTTTGCCTGGAATCCGCGCTGGGTGGTGATCATCTCGGTAAATTCTGCGGAGAGGTCTACGTTACTCATTTCGAGAACGCCGGTGGACATGTAGCCGCCTGATGCGGTAACGTCTACGCCGATGCCGTCGAATGAACCGGAGTTCATGGTAGCCTGGTAGAGGTTATCTCCGTGCTTCTCAAGGCCTGAGGAGTTGGGGAAGCTGGCGGTAGCAATCTGACCGAGGAGCTTGGTCATGCCATTGTCATAGCTTGCGTAGATCATTCCGTCTCTCTGGATCGAAACACCGATCATGTCGCCGAGCTTACGTCCGGTTCCGATTCCGTTCTTGTCGCCGTAGGTAGCGGTAACGGTTGAGGTTCCGTTGTTATTGAACATTGAGATTCCGGACCAGTTGAGGGCAATGTCTTCATAGTTCGAAGTATTGTCAGCAGTGTTGGCGATGATCTTGGAAAGCTGGATAGTGGTATCACCAAGATTATTACCGCCGATTGAATCGAAAAGTCCGGTGTCTGTGTCGAACTTAAGGAGCTGACCCACAAAATTTCTTCCCGTAGTATCGAAGTCAAATGTGGTTGTGGAAGCGTCGGCATCGGGGTCGAAAATGTTGGGAGTGGTCGTACCGTTAGCTGCATTATCGATCAGAGCCTTTACGGTGTAATCGTTTCCTCCTACAGTCACATACATATTCAGAAATGAATTGGTAGAGCCTTCGAATCCGTAAGCCTTGGCGATAGCATCATATACAGCCTGCTTCTGCTCGTCTGTAGCGGTAGATGAGGTTGCGATATCGCTTAAATTCGCAAGAATATTTGCAGTGGGTGTCGCCTTATCGGTAAGCTGCTTATTGGTGGTATCCCATACGAATGAGTTGCTGTTGAAAGTAAGCGCTGCCTTGTCCTTAACGGAAGTATTATTTCCGAAAAGATCTCCGGCTGCGGAGATATCGACCTCATTTCCCTTGGCATCAAGGAGCTTAGTGAGCTCTGCGGAATACTCTCCGTCCTCATCCGTGGACTTGATGATGAATCTTGCAGTGTACTCATATCCGAGTGCATCGTAGAGATTGAGGTTTACGGTCTTTCCGGCTTCGGAGTTGACGTCGGTATCGTTCTTGTCAAGAATACCGGTAACGGTTCCCTTGGTTGTTGCCTCGGGGGGATAGGTAAGATTGTCGGCGCTCATGATGCGGAGAGCCTGAACGGTGTCCTGCTTGATGGAAAGGGTCTCGGGATCAACGCCCCAGCCCATTACATTGTAACCGGTGGAGGTCATGCAGAGGTTTCCGACACCGTCTACATAGAATGAACCGTCACGGGTGAAGTAATTGGCAAGGCCGTCGGAAACTACGAAGAAGTTGCTTCCGGTGATCATGATATCGAAGGGATTTCCGGTCGACTGAGCGGAACCCTGTGAAGAAATGTTGACATTGATGGCTCCGGATTTAACGCCGAGACCGATCTGGCGGGCATTTACACCACCTACACCGGTGGTTGCGTTTGCACCCGATGCGGACTGTGTGGTCTGAGACATCAGATCCGCGAAGGTAACCGAACTGGATTTGAACGCAGTAGTGTTAACGTTAGCGATATTGTTACCGATAACATCCATCTTGGTCTGGTGGGTCTTAAGTCCGGCAACACCGGAGTAAAGAGATCTCATCATAAGGCAGTTTCCTCCATTATTAAAAAAAGTGGAGAGTTGCGGCAGATCTGTGGCCGCATGAAGCGAACGCTTCCGGTTATACTTTGAGGGGTCCTTCTGTCATTCGGGTACCCCGGCCTCCATCCAGGTCCGGCATATCAAGCAATAACCGCTCCGTTTATATTAGTGAATACATTTTCATTTCCGGCTTCAAGTGCTGTTATAACGGTTCTCGAAGGGACGTTTACGATAAATGCCATATCGTCGATCATCACGAGTGAATCCCTGATCCCCTTGTCGGCCGCCATATCGGTGCCGTTTGAAAGTCTTCCGAGCTGCTCTCCCGTCATCTCAAGTCCGCGGTCGCTCATTCTTAAGGACGCATGCTTGGAGAATTTAACCTGAGAGCTTTCATTTGCCTTTTCCGTAAGGATCCTTGAAAAAGAGCTCTGAGTAGTTTCGGGAGACTTGGCGCCCACCGTAAAGCCGATGGATTTGGATAAGCCGGCTGCATACAGAGCCTGTACATTCATTTCCATACGCTTTTCCTCCTTCAATTACATATATCGGCACTCTCCTTAAAAATCTTAACCGTTTTCTTCTTTTCCAATCGAAACACCCTCTGCGGCAGTGTTTACATCAGCCTCGCCGTCAGCGGTCTCTTCCGAAGATTCCTTATTTTCAGCCTCTTTCTGAGCTGCATTTGCTGCTGCGACAAGAAGCTCGTTAAGCTTCGCTACGTATATATTCATCTTGGCGACATCATCGTCATCGAGGAAGCCCTTCTCATAATCTCCGATCGAATTGTAAAGATTAAGGAGATTTGTGATCGTATTTCCGTGGTCTGCGATATTGATCTGATCGACTGCGGGAAGATCCCCTATCGTCTGTGCGAATTCCTTTGCGATATCCTCTGCGTTTGAATACTCACCGCTGATAACGGAAACGATATCGGATGCCTTGTAGAGATTGCCGTCGATGGACATATATGCCTTGCCCTCTTCGAAGGTAACGTAGTCGACAAAGCCTCTGGTCTGGGTGGACTTGCCGCTTTCATCGGTGCTCTCGATTATGACTTCCTTTCCGACATAGGTGCTGTATCTGGAAAGCTCCATGGTGGTGGACATATTGTTGAGAGCTTCTACCTGTGAGAACTGTGCATACTGTGAGATGTATTCGGTGTTGGAAGTGGGCTCTAAGGGATCCTGGTACTTCATCTGTGCTACGAGAAGTTGCAGGAATGCATCCTTATCCATGCCGGAATTGCTTCTCTCCGCAGTCTTGGAAAGGGAATCCTGGGATGCGCTTGTAACTATCTCACCGTTTTTGACTGTTGCTGAAGTTCCTGAAACAGATGACATATTTTTTCTCCTTTCAGCAGGTGTATCTAGTCTGCGCACATAAACGTGCGCAGGCTGTTAAGCTGTGTAATCTACCTTATTGCCGTTTGCGGCCATCATCTCGGCTGCGATACGCTTTTCATCATCCATGCCGGATGTGTCAAGTTCGTCATCATCACCGGAAAGATCGATCCTTCTGGTACGTCTTCCGCCCCTGCCGCTCCTGCTCTCATCGGCAGCCTGGCCTGCGCCGCGGTCAAGATTGCCTTCGAATCCGTGCGATGCAACGGTAACCTCTACGGCTTCAACCTTGATGCCCTGCGCCTCAAACTGCTCCGCAAGTCTTACCATCTGGCTTTCGACAGCGGCCCTGACTGCTTCGTTTTCGGTGACAAAGCTGGCGGTGATGACACCGGCGTTATTGGTAACATGGATATGAAGGGTACCGAGCGATGCGGGATGAAGCTGCATCTCGACATCGGAATAATCTCCGTCGGTAACGGTCTTCATATTCTCAAGGATCTGATCCGCGATCTCACGTGTATTGTCCGTATAGGAAACGGGTGCTTCGGGAGCGGGTGCATCGATATTCTCAGTCTGAATATCTGACAGGCTAAGCTGTGCGTGGGCACCTGCGTGCTCATCACCTGAAGCCTCGCCTTCCGTTCCCTTTCCGCCACCGGAAGCCTCTCCGGCCTGCATGACAACCTTGGACTGACCTGTTACGGATCCGTTTTCCGTCACTGTAACAAGCTCGAAATCTCCGTCCTGATTCCTTACGAATCTGTCGACGGATCTGTCATCCTGATCTTCTGTTCTGACTTCGGGAATTTCAGCCGAAACGGCATCGATCTCTTCGAAAACTGCAGAATTTACTGCATCTACCAGTTCAGATACAGTCATCTCTCCAACTTGGGAGTCCGACGTAAGCACTTCCGAAAGCATTTCCATACCGGCCTTGTAGATCTCATATCCGGCTTCGTCAGTAAGCAGATCAAGCTTTGATCCGGCACCGAGTGCGTTTACGAGGAAGGAACTCATTACGTCCTTATCAAGTAAAGCATTCTCTGTTATGCCGCCCGCCTCAAGAAGATCCTGAAATTCTTCAGGCGAAATATTAAGCAGCTCCGCAATCTTGTCACCCAGTTCGGAAACAATCGCGCTGAGAGCTTCCGTTGCGGATAC
>JAILOC010000166.1 GCA_024691045.1 Lachnospiraceae bacterium
TATGAAGTCGGAAGCGATGTTGCGGATGTTTTCACCCAAGCATATGGTATGGATTCGGGTGTGGTGCTTCCGCATAACGGAAACGTCCCGGGAAAATACCAGCTTGACCTGACATGCGCAAATTTCCTGAATATGAAAGAAGCAGGCATCCCGGAAGAAAACATTTCTGTTCCCGACCTGTGTACCTGCTGTAACGGCGAATTTCTGCACTCACACCGCGCTTCACACGGAAAGCGCGGAGGCCTGTGTGCATTTATGCTGATCAGGCAGTGACTTACTGTCTGTCAAAATATGCCTTTCCCGAATCGGGAAGGAAATATGTTCTTATATATCCATCCGTAGAGACCGCGACAAACTCGTTGGTCTCTTCTATATAGTAGACATCATCTCCGTCTTCCTGCTCTGTCTTGTGCAGTGCTCTGGGATCCGTGACCACGGCGGATGCCGCAAGCTCATACTCCTGTGCGGAGGCAAATCCCATGCTTATCCCGTGTTTTTCGTAATGCTGGTCAAGCAGTTCCTCTGATCTGAAGCAATACATCGGCGCATCGGGGATCTTATCCGCATAATACTGGGCCGTATGTACCGCTACGGTCTGCTGCTCCTGTGCCGATTCATTCGCCGCAGCCATTTCCTTTTCCGATATCCTCACGACCATGCTGGAAATAACCGCGATCATAAGGATCATCAGCGTAAAGATGATATATACTCTGAACCTTTTCTCCATTAACGAAAAACCTCAATAAAATAGTACCGTTCTTAAGATCATCCGATCTCTTCTTCGGTCGGCTTTCTGACATTGCCCTTGAATCTCTCTTCACAGCATCCGAAAGCCTTGTAATTCTCTCTTGCCTGCCTGAGGCTGACACTGTTTGCGCCGCCCTCAAGCTCCTCATCGTCAAACTGTTTCCAGTCATCCTCCCAGAAGCATACGGGACAGATATCAAAATCACCCGAAGGCTTCTTTTTAAAAGTATAGCAACCGCAGCAGGGACATTTATATCTGATCTCGCCCGACCCCATCATCTTGGCATCTTCAAATACGTTCTTGTCCATAATCAGTGCCTTCCTTTCCACAAAGCAGTCTTTCGGCTACATTACATATTTTATCACGTTTAGGTCCGATTTATCAAAAAATGCCCATAAATCGTACAAATTTTATTATTTTCGGTAAAAAGAATGCGGTGACGTTTGCAGTCACCGCCGCTTTCCCGTAAACCGTTCAATACAGGCACTCATAGAGGAGATTTCCGTCGCTGTCGTAGATCCTCTCATATTCATATCCGTAAGGATATTCCTTTGCAGGGAATATCATAAGTTTACAATCCTCAACCCTGTAACCGTCCTTCGTTACGACCTCCGTCCTGAATACCAGATCGTCACCGAAACCGAGTTCCTGCTCGATTGTGAATATCTCTCCGCTCAAGGCTCCGTTTGTGATGTCCATAGTCTTTAATTCTTCACCGTTTGATAAATAAGTGATCCTGACGGATTCAATCTTTTCCGGGAAGCTGAAGTCCATACTGTATTCGCCGGTATATTTCGTTCCTCCGCCCAAAGTGTCCTTACAGTCGAAGTTACACGAGAACATGGGAACCGGGATATGCTCCCAGAACAGCTCTTCGGGAAAATCGACCGTTTCATTTTCGATAAGCTCACCGTTTTTGATACACACAACAGGAATCGAACAGTTATCAAACAGGCTCAGGGTTACGTTTCCGGTATACATTCCGTTACCGTCATTTGAAAGCGCGACTTCCTTTCCCGCAATGCTCAGAGTTACCGAAGTGTTCGGGGTATATTCCTTGAGCCAGAGTTTGAATTCGACATCTACAAGATTATTTTCAGGCTCCGATATTTCGTATTCAAAATTCCTTATAAGTCTGGCCCCTTCTTCAATCTGACTTTTCAGATTCTGCATCTCAAACTGAAGCCCGTTCACCTCAGCATCAAGCTCGCCTATTCTGCTCTGAAGACTGCCGATCATACCGTTTGCGGTGCTGATCCCCAGATAGGACAGTATCACTATGATCATGAGCACGATTTTATATATGACGCTTGCCGTGCTTCTCGGTTCAGGGATCGAACTGTGGGTATCATGCACCTCTCCCCTGGTCACCTTATCCAGATGTTTGTTATACGTTATTATGCTGACTGAAATGATGATGACCGCGATGATCAGCATCAGTATTATTATCCACAAAATACCTGCCATTTCTTACCTCCGTTCAGATATTGAAAAATCTTCTGAAATCACTGTAATAACTTCTCGTTACATCAACCAGTGTTCCGTCAGACATTGTGAGTATGTATTTCATCGAAAGTGACGGTCTTATCTTCTTAACATGCTTTCTTGCAATGATGACCGATTTGCTGACTCTTAAAAATTCCTTCGGATTGAGAAGCGACTCCAGCTCATACATCCTGTCCTGGGAATGATACGTATCCTTCAGCGTATGAATCTCAATATCTTTCCCGAAACTTTCTATGTATATGATCTCGTCTGCGGTAATGCTGACACGGTCTTTCTTTTCATCCTTTACGGATATGAACTCGGAATGGCTGCCTGCTTCCGTAATCATGTATTCCGCATCTTCAGATGTCTCTATTCCGTGCTCTGCGAGATACTTTTTTATGAAGTCTTTCTTTTCGTCCGAAACCGATATTCGGATCTTCATATATCTGTTTTCCTCCTTACAGGGGTTATCATAACAGACAAAAAAATTATTAAAATAGTTTTGCAATAAGATGCACTGAAATCAGGTATGAGTTGCACCCGGAAGATAGACTGCGAATTCCGTCTCTGAGTTTTCGGCATTCGAACGCGCATAGATATCACCACAGAGTTTGTGTGTGATCTCATAACATTCAAACAGACCTATACCGCTTCCGGGAATGCCTTCGGAATTCGAGCCTCTATAGAAGCTGTTGAACAAAAAGGGAAGCTCCTTGTCGGGAATGACTTTTCCCTTGTTTTTGACGGAGATAAGATATCCTTCCTCATCCTTGGAAATACGCACGTTTATTCCGTCGCCGTTTCCGTACTTGATCGCATTTTCCATCAGCTGTGAAAGAATGCGGCAGATACCGTCCCTGTCGCTTTTTATGATCGCATTTGATTCGAGTTCAAAGGAATGAGGGATCTTCAGAACATTAAGTCTGTTCTCGTATTCTTCACTTAGAAAACCGATAAGCTCATTCAGATAAAAATTCTGTATCGATGGTTCGAAATCAACGACTCCGCCCTGTGCTTTGTCGATAAGTTCCTTGACGATCGATGCAATCTCATCCGCATTCTTGCTAATCTTTCCGGCAACCTCGGCATCGCTTTCATTCACCTTTCCATCAGGCTGATACAGACCTGTCGAAATGGCATCCGCATAAAGCCTGATATTCGATACGGGAGTTTTGATCCCGTGTGCTATCGTCGTGAGCATGGTAAGATGCTCGCGGCTGAGCTCGCCGATCCTTCTGCGGTCATTTGTAAGGCGGTCGCTGAGCATGTTGATGCCCCAGGTAAATTTTCCGAAAAAGCGGTTCTTAGTCTCGGGAAGTTTTTCCGTCAGCTGGTTTTTGGAAAGCTTTTCGGGATATGATGAGAGTTTTTCAAACGGTCTTAAGATATGGATTCCGATGTAGATGCATACTCCGAGAGTGATAAGAAATGCTGCGGCAATGCACAGCTCCGTAAAAATCAGAAGCTTGGAAAATCTTGATTCTGCGTATTCAAAGACAACGAATCCGCAGATGCCTTCGGAGGAGCGGAGCGCCCACAGCTTCTCATAATCCTTGTCGGGATTTATAAGACTGACTTCACCGCTTCCCGCTTCAGCTGAAATATAATATACTCTTTCGGGAATCGAATCATTCCCGTATTCTTTCTTCAGGTCATCTATGCGTGCGTAATAGATCGCATCTATCCCGGCACCTGCCGAATCTGCCGTGATCTCTTCTTCGCTATCCGATAGATATGTTTCAAGCTCAGTAAAAACACGGTTCATGAGAACGTAAGATCTGTCCTCATTCCTCCTTATGACCTTCGAAAACAGAAAATAGGCAGACAGAAAAAGAAGTGCGTATAGAAGCACCGTAACCGTATACAGTTTCGCCGCTCTCTTCAACTTTCCGCACCTCCGAACTGATATCCGACTCTCCAGACCGTGCGTATGAGTTTTGGATTCCTGGGATCGTCTTCAAGTTTTTCCCTGAGCCATCTTATATGTACATTGAGACTTCCGAGGTCACTGAAGCAGTCTACTCCCCAGATCTCATCAAAGAGTTTTTCTTTTTTAAGGACAGTCTCCGGATGTCGCATCATATATTCGAGCAGCTCGAATTCCTTACCGGTGATCTGGACAGGCTCGTCATTCTTATATACCGTCTTGGAAGCAACATCGAGAGAAATATTTCCGTATGTCAGGATCTGCCTGTCTTCCGTAAGGTCATAGGTACGCTTCATAAGTGCCTTGATCTTAAGACCCAGCACCTGGAAAGAAAACGGCTTGTCTATATAATCGTCCGCACCGACCTCATATCCGAGAACCTTGCTCTGTTCATCGGTCTTGGCACTCATCATAAGAACAGGAAGCTTCTGCTCTTTCCTTATCTCCTGCAGGGCTTCGTATCCGTTCATTCCGGGCAGCATAACGTCAAGAAGCAGCATTTTAAATGCTGCTTTCCCGATAAGTTCCAGACCCTCTTCGGCACTTCTTGCAAGCTGCACCGAATAACCTTCACGTTTCAGGAAATCGTGAACGAGGGTT
>JAILOC010000208.1 GCA_024691045.1 Lachnospiraceae bacterium
AATCCCGCGGGAAAAGGAGTAATTGTGGGCGCGATCACCGTACTTAAACAGATGACAATGATAGCCGTTTTAGCGGCTATAGGTTTTTTTCTCCAGAAGAAAAAAGTGCTTGATAAGAACTCCACTCCCGTTATTTCAAGGATCGTGGTGGATATCTGCAACCCGGCACTGATAGTTTCGACCATACTTACCGGAAATATCACGGTGACCCATGAGGAATTCCTTAAGGGTGTGGGCGTAAGTGCCGGCGTTTATCTTCTTTTTATCCTGGTCGGATATATCATCCCGCACCTTATCCGGGTTCTGAAGGATGAGCGCAAATTCTATACGATAATGTCCATATACGGCAATGTCGGATTCCTCGGGATCCCTGTGGCCAAGGCCATTCTTCCCGAAAACGCAATGCTCTACGTCATTATCTGCAATGTATTCTATTGTCTTCTTTTCTATACGCACGGAGTAACTGCCCTTTCCTCCGGAAAGGAAAAAATGAATCCGAAGAAGCTTTTAAGCCCCGGAGTGCTCATGAGCATCCTGGCGCTGATCATCTTCTGGTTTGACCTTAAGCTTCCCGAGATCGTGGTCAGGACCGTCGATTACATAGGATGTCCGACCGTATTCCTTTCGATGATCCTTCTGGGTGCTTCTGTCGCAAGGAGCAATATCATAAAGGAGATGAAGAGCATTCCTTTGTGGCTTTATATCGCCGTCAGGATGGTGCTCGTTCCGGTCGCTACGGTGCTTGTGCTCAAGGGGATCGGGGCCCCGGAGGACATGGTCAGGACCTTCTGCCTTATGTGTGCCGTTCCCGTGGGAAACCTTCCCATGATACAGGCCGAGAAAACGGGAGAGAGGACGGATGTGCTCTCAAGGGGAATAATCGTAACGACTGTATTTTCCTTCCTTTCCATAACCATACTGATGTCGGTTGTATAAGTCTTCAAAATGCGCTAAAAAATCGGCCCGTATGATATAATAAGCCGATGGGATTTTTATCATTAAAATTCATACTGATCTTACCGATCGTTCTGATACTTTACTTTGAAGCCGGGAAGCGAGAAAAATATGATCTTTCCAAGATCGTGCTCATAGTTTCTTCCATGCTCTTTTTTCTGAGTTACGGGACGGAGTCTTTCCTATTGCTTCTGGCATCCTGTATCTTCAATCTGTTCTGGTCCGGACTGCTCCTCAAAAAGAAGAATAAGGCACTTCTTGCAGCGGGTATCGTTATAAACGTCCTGCCTCTTCTTGCGTTCAAATACCTGAACTTCTTCGCGGAAAGTATTACGCATCTTGCGGGAGGAGAGTTTACTGCGATCGATATCATCGCTCCCGTTGCGATCAGCTACTACACATTCCAGATGATAACCTGGACGGTTGATTCATACCGCGGAGAGACAGCTTCCGTAAGGGTTTTGGATTATCTCGAATACGTATGGTTCTTCCCCAGGATGATAATGGGACCCATCACAAGGCAGGATGAATTTGTTCCTCAGATAAATGAACATAAAAGATACATGGCGGATCCCGAGAATATCGCTACGGGATTTGTATGGTTTACTGTCGGAATGAGTAAAAAGCTTCTTCTTGCATCCAGGTATGCGGGAGCGGGAACTTACGGATTCGTAATGGGCAGTAACCTTTCCATGGCGGAAGGATGGCTGTGCTCGATCGCATATACATTCCAAATATATCTCGACTTTTCGGGCTACTGCGATATGGCAGCAGGCGTGGCCAAGATGTTTAATATCGATATCCCGAAGAATTTCGATTCTCCCTACAAGGCTTATTCGATAGGGGATTTCTGGAAGAGATGGCATATCTCGCTCACATCCTTCCTTCGCAAATACATTTATTTTCCTCTCGGCGGAAACAGAAAGGGCAAGGTCAGGACCTACCTTAACATGCTCGCGATCTTCGTCATAAGCGGATTCTGGCACGGTGCAAACTGGACCTTCATACTCTGGGGTGCGCTTCACGGAGTGCTCATGGTCATCGAGAGGCTTTCCGAAGGATTCCTTAAAAGAATTCCCAAATTCATACGCGTGGGTGCGACGTTCATACTTGTCAACATCGGATGGATATTCTTCGCCGCACCGGATATCGGATCTGCTTTTACCTTTATCGGTGAGATGTTCAGGCCGGACAATATTCTTCCGGCAGCGGAGTTCTTCGATACCTTTGATATGGGAACGGTGCCTTTTATCAGGTTCCATTTAAACCTTGCGATCCCCGCATTTTATGTGCTCACCTTCGCAGCGCTTCAGCTTACGAAGAATATATACGAGAAGAGATACAAGCCGAACCTGAGGACCGCTGTCGTGACCGCAGTGCTTTTCGTGTGGTCATTCCTTTATGCCAATGCGGTCTCGGATTTCATATACTTTAAATTCTGATCATGGAAGAAAAAAAGACCTGGAGAAAATTTCTCATACAGACACTTGCT
>JAILOC010000005.1 GCA_024691045.1 Lachnospiraceae bacterium
AAATCGGATATAATAAATTGATTATTTATGTAAAGATTTAACCGAAAGGGGTTTTTAAGAAATGGCAGCATTGGACATCGGAATCGATCTCGGAACGGCTTCCGTTCTCGTATATATAAAGGGCAAGGGCGTTGTCCTCAAGGAGCCCTCGGTCGTAGCAATAGATAAGAACACCAAGAAGGTCAAGGCTATCGGCGAAGACGCAAGACTTATGCTCGGCAGGACACCCGCAAATATCGTAGCCGTAAGACCTCTCAAGCAGGGCGTCATCTCCGATTACCAGGTGACCGAGAAGATGATGAAATACTTCGTACAAAAGGCAGTCGGACACAGACTTTTAAGAAAACCCAGGATTGCCGTATGTGTACCCTCAGGTGTTACTGAAGTCGAGAAGAAGGCGGTTGAGGATGCAGCATACCAGGTAGGCGCAAGAGAGACTCTCATCATAGAAGAGCCCATCGCAGCAGCTATCGGAGCAGGCATCGATATCTCCAAGCCCTGCGGAAACATGATCGTTGACATCGGCGGCGGTACTACCGATATTGCAGTCATCTCACTCGGAAGCGCGGTAGAGAGCGCTTCACTCAAGGTTGCGGGAGACGATTTCAACGACGCGATCGTCAAGTACATGAGAAAAAATCACAGCCTCAGCATCGGTGAAAGAACCGCTGAGGATGTAAAGATCAAGATAGGAACATGCTTCAGAAGACCTGAAGTCGACAAGATGGAAGTAAAGGGACGCCACATCGTAAAGGGACTTCCCACATCCATCGAGGTTACAAGTGAAGAGATGGAAGAGGCACTTGAGGATTCCACCAACAGCATTGTAGAGGCTATACATTCCGTGCTTGAGAGAACTCCCCCCGAGCTTTCCGCAGATATCGCAGACCGCGGTATTGTTCTTACCGGAGGCGGATCACTCCTGAGAGGCCTTGAAGATCTCATCACCGACCGTACCGGAATCACCTGCATGACAGCGGAGGATCCCATGACCGCAGTTGCGATCGGTACCGGAAAATACGTCGAATTCATCTCCAGCTTCAGAAGCTCCATCGAGTAACTAACCTTTAACTGAAGGAGTGGATTTATGGTCAAGGGATTATATACAGCTTATACGGGAATGATCAACGAACAGAACCGTATGGACGTTCTCAGTAACAATATGGCCAACGTCACAACTGTCGGCTATAAAAAGGAAGGCTCAACGAGCCAGACCTTTGACGAAGTTCTCGATCTTAAGATCAAGGATTCGACTGTAGGTTATAATCTCGCAACCAGGGAAGGCTATAACAGCAGAGGTGTCAAGATAGGTGAGAATTACACCGACTGGTCCCAGGGCTCGTTCAGGATCACCGGCAATACCTATGACATTGCGATAGGCGGAGACGGATTCTTCGCAATAGAATTTACCAACAAGGCCGGACAGACGAGTACCAAGTATTCGAGAGCGGGAGAGTTCCAGCTCGACGAAACGGGAACCATAGTTACACACGAAGGGGATTATCTCCTCGATACGAACGGAAAGCATATCACCATCGATCCGTTAAAGGAAACAACGATCGACAGGGCGGGCAGGGTAATGCAGGACGGCAGAGTCCTCGCTGACATCCAGCTCCAGGATTTCGAGAATTACGATTATCTGAAAAAATACGGCGAGACCTATTGGGAGCCGATCGAAGGCGCACAGTTCAAGAAAGCATCGGGCCAGCTCTACAGCGGATACCTCGAGGCATCGAATGTGCAGACCGTAACCGAAATGGTAAATCTGATCACCATCTCAAGACAGTACGAAAGCAACCAGAAGATAATCCAGACGATCGATTCGACTCTTGAAAAAGCAGTCAATCAGGTAGGTAAAGTCTGACAGTTAGTTTCTTAAGGAGGAAGATATGGTAAGAAGTTTATGGACCGGCGCAACCGGAATGCTCGCTCAGCAGACCAGTCTCGATACTATCGCTAATAACCTTGCCAATGTCAACACGACAGGCTTCAAATCCCAGTCTGTTGAATTCAAGAACCTGCTTTATCAGACACTTCAGACCAAGACCACATCCGCTAACGGCGATACCAAGCCCGGCAGTGCGCAGGTTGGTCTCGGAACCAGAGTATCTTCGCTTAATACAAGCTTTACGCAGGGCGCATTCTTCGCATCCGAATCACCTACTGCATTCGCTATCGGCGGATCGGGCTTCTTCGGAGTAAAGGGTGCGGACGGAACAACGTACTATACCAGAAACGGTAACTTCGGATGGACCCTTGCTTCAAACGGAGGCAACATGCTCGCTACGAGCGACGGATATCCCGTTCTCGATACAGGCGGGAATCCCATCATCCTCGATTCGAAGTACGTAACCAGCAGGATCACCGTTACAAGTGACGGACAGATCTGCTATCCCGATGAAAAGAATAACCCCCAGCCCATCGGAAAGACGATCGGACTTTGGCAGTTCAATAACCCCGTAGGTCTTAACCGTGAAGGCGAGACTCTTTTCAAGGAGACCGCAGCCAGCGGAAGACCCATCAACGAAGCTACCGACAGGAATCTCAAGAAGAGTACCGTTAACCAGGGATACCTTGAGGGCTCCAACGTTCAGGTTGCGGACGAGATGGTCAATATGATCACCACCCAGAGAGCTTACGAGCTCAACTCAAAGGTTATCACCACCTCGGATACCATGCTTGAAGAAGCCAATAATCTCAGGAGATAATTAAATGGATATGTCGGGCATTTCCAATCTTACCGATTATTACACTTCCGTTACGGGACAGGCTAAAGCAACGGAACTTGCAAACTCGCTCTCGAACAAGGCAGAAAATGCCAAGACCGATGACGAGCTTATGTCCGTATGCAAACAGTTCGAAAGTTATCTTCTCGAGCAGGTTTTCAAGAACATGGAAAAAACCGTTGTAAGAAACGGTGATGAAAGTAAAGATTCTTCTACAGAAAATCTTGTGGATTATTTCAAAGGTCAGGCTCTGCAGGAGCTCTCCTCGCAGTCTACCGAAAAACAGGGACTCGGAATTGCGCAGCAGCTTTACGAGCAGCTCCGCCGCAACTACGGTCTCGATGAAAATTCCATTCCCGCAGATCAGGTTGTATCTATGAACGCTCGTAAGAATTAAAGGTCTTGGATTTTTCTGAAAAAGCAACAATAAAAGGATACGTAGATCATGTCATCTTTGAGAGCCGCGAAACCGGATTTAAAGCGCTGGCTCTTATTTCCGATGGTTTCGATGAAACCGTTGTCGGACGTATGCCGGATGTATCGGTGGGGGATACCGTCGAGATAACGGGAGAGTATACTGACCATCCCCGTTTCGGCATACAGCTCAAAGTATCTTCATACAAGATCATTCCTCCCGCGGATTCTCAGGCTATGGAAAGGTACCTTGCGTCGGGTGCCGTAAGCGGCGTGGGTGAAAAACTTGCATCCCGCATTGTAAGCAGATTCGGGGACGATACATTCAGGATCATTGAAGAGGAGCCCGAAAGACTTGCTGAGATCAAGGGCATCAGCAAGCGGAAGGCCATGGAGATCGCAGTCGCTATGGAGGAAAAGAAGGATCTCCGCGATGCGATGGTCGTAATGCAGGGGCTCGGAATTTCCCAGACCATGGCTGTAAGGATATACGACAATTACGGTCCCGAGTATGTTAAGGTTCTGCGTACCAATCCCTATAAGCTTGCGGAAGACATCAGGGGAATCGGCTTCAGGACGGCCGATGAGATCGCATTTAAAGAGGGCATGGATCCCGCGAGTGAGGACCGCTGCAAAGCCGCACTCATGTATGTTCTTTCTGAAAGCTCTGCGGAAGGCCACTGCTATCTTCCGGAAGAAATGCTTGTAAGGATGACATCCGAGCTTCTGGGCGAAGAACATGCAGATGTTCCCGCTGCACTCGGAGAACTGGTCCATGCCGGAAAGCTTAAGAAGGATAAAGACAGGATATATCTTCCCGCTTTTTATTTTGCGGAGCTTTCATGTGCAAGGATGCTTGCAGAAAAGAACATTCCCATGATGAAGGATCTTCCCGGGATCGATGAGAAGATAGAACGTGACATAAAAAAGATCGCCGCAGCAAACGGAATGCAGATCGACCCCCTGCAGATAAGCGCGGTCCGTGAATGTGTAAGGAACGGACTTTTCATTCTGACGGGAGGACCCGGAACCGGTAAGACAACCACCATAAATATGATCATCAGATATTTCCTGGATCAGGGACTTGAGATAGTCCTTGCGGCACCTACCGGAAGAGCTGCAAAGAGGATGACTGAGACGACCGGGTATGAGGCCGCAACGATCCACAGACTTCTCGGAGTCGCCTCCATACAGGATGATGCGGGCAGTACGGTGATCTTCCAGAAGAACGCAGAAGAGCCGATAGAAGCGGACGTCATAATTATTGACGAAATGTCAATGGTAGACATCATGCTGTTCAAGTCACTCCTTTCCGCTGTCCCTGCGGCATCGAGACTCATACTTGTCGGGGACGCTTCCCAGCTTCCCAGCGTGGGTCCCGGAACTGTTCTCAGCGACATCTGCGCATGTCCTTCTTTTAAGGTCGTCAAGCTTGAGAAAATATTCCGCCAGGACGAGACGAGCAACATCGTCATCAATGCCCACAAGATAGACAGGGGAGAGCATATCGAACTGTCGTCCACGGTAAAGGATTTTATCTTCCTTGAAAGGGATGATTCGAACGTTATAAAGCAGACTATAGGGTGGATGATCTCGGATAAGCTGCCCTCATATGTCGGCTGCGGTCCGTTTGATGTGCAGGTTCTTACACCTATGAAAAAGGGTGCGCTTGGAGTATATGAGCTGAACAGATTCCTGCAGCAGGTCCTTAACCCGGCTTCGCCGCAAAAGAATGAATACCTTTACGGGGATACTCTTTTCCGTGAGGGCGATAAGGTCATGCAGACTAAAAACGATTACCAGCTTGAGTGGACCACGGATGAAGCGCTGAGTTCACTTGCGCAGTCGGGCAGCGGGGTGTTCAACGGCGATCTGGGAAGGATCAGGAGGATCGACGAAGCCTCGAGAAGCATTACGGTCCTTTTTGATGACGGAAGGGTGGTAAAGTATCCTTTTTCCGAGCTTGACGAACTAGACCTTTCCTATGCGATGACCATACATAAATCCCAGGGAAGCGAGTATCCCGCAGTCATTATCCCGATACTCGATCCTTCTGCTCCGCTTGTCTACAGGAACCTGCTCTACACAGGGATCACCAGGGCTAAGTCCTGCGTCGTCCTTCTCGGAAGCAGTGCAACCATCCATCGTATGACGGATAACAGAGGTACCAATGAAAGATTTTCTTCTTTTGCCGAAAGGCTTCTTGAAGCGTGCGACGGATAAGTGCGTGACGCTTCTCTATCCGTCCAGATGTCCGGTCTGTGACAGACCTGTCTGGCCGGCATCCGAAAGGATCTGCCTTTCGTGTCTTAAAACCCTTAAACCGGTAAATAACTCTTTCTGCGAAAAATGCGGAAAGAAAATGGGCGAAGGATCCGGGCTGTGTTCCGACTGCGGCCGTATAAAGCATGTCTTTGCAAGAAACCGCGGAGCGTTTGAGTACGGCTCCCTGAGCAAAGCCATGTACAGGTATAAATACCTCGGAAGGCGCGAATATGCTGATATCTTTGCTAAATTGACATACAGTCAATTAAAGGATTATGTATATCTCAGCGGTGCCGATATCATTGCCGCTGTCCCGGTCTCGAAAAAGAAGCTCTTAAAAAGGGGATATAACCAGGCTGGAGAACTCGCAAAAGGCATCTCGGATCTGTCAGGGATACCGTACTTCGAAGGTGCTCTTTTACGTGTCAGAGATACCGCTCCGATGAAGCTTTTAAGCCCTTCGGAAAGGCAGAAAAATCTGAAAAATGCTTTCATAAGTAATGCAAATGTAGTAAAATCTAAACGTGTATTGCTGGTGGACGATATCTATACAACCGGGTCGACAATGGATGCCTGTTCGAGGGCACTTTTCGATGCCGGAGCCGAAAATGTGTTTTGCATGACGGTCGCATCGGGAACGGGAGTATAGGAGGGGAGGTCAAGTAGATGAATATTAAGAATTGCAGAAACTGCGGTAAGATGTTCAACTATATCACCGGACCGGTAGTTTGCCCGAATTGCAGGGAAGCGGTTGAAGCCAAGTTCCAAGAGGTTAAACAGTATATCAGGGATCATAAGGGTGTAGGCATTGCGGAGGTTTCCGAAGCGTGCAGCGTAGATCCCGCACAGATCCGTCAATGGCTCCGGGATGACCGTCTCGAGGTTACCGAAGACTCTGCACTTATGCTCAACTGTGAGAGCTGCGGACAGCCCATCAGATCCGGCAGATACTGTGACAGATGCAAGGCCAATATGGCCAATACCTTCGGCAGCATACTTAATGCCAATAAACCCAAGCCGGAGATCAGAAAGCCCGATAAGGATTCTCCCAAGATGAGATTCCTCGATCAGTGAAACATTGAAAGGTGAACAAGGGGACGGTTCCTCCGTTCACCGAAACCGTGAACGGAGGAACCGTCCCCTTGTTCACTTCGAAACAGGAGAACCGTCCCCCTGTTTCACTCGAGGCCGGAAAATGTGAAGTCACCTGCGGCGTTTCACAAAAAGCAGGTGACTTGTGTTTGTAAAGGAGTGCGGTTTTACCGCGGATCATATGTTGGATAAAGACAGAGTCATCCTGATGACCAGGATGGCCTCATACGAAGAAGGTGACGGAAAAAAGCATATGAACGTCGTCAGGTTCTTTAAGGGCGACTATATCGCCGTGGGAATTCTCAAGGCGATCATCTGTGCTTCGCTTTCGTTCGCTTTAATCTTCGCTCTTTATATATATTATAATTTTGACGTATTTATGAGCAGTATCTACGACATCGATATTCTGGAGTTCGTAAGAGGGCTGCTTATAAAATACGCGTGGTTTGTGGGCATCTACGTAATGATCACCTATGTCGTATGCACGATCACATACAATACGTCGCGCAGAAAGCTCAAGAGATATTTCAAGAATCTCAGGGTGCTCAAGAAGATGTATGACAGACAGTAAGGAATCATTATGACAAGGCTTTTAGAGATCAGAGACAACATTAAACTTCTTTTTTCGAAATATGACGTTTTTGCCATTCCCGTTCTGAAATTCCTGCTTGCGCTTATCATGCTCATCATGATAAACGGCAAGCTCGGATATATGAGCAAACTCGGAAATCCCGGAATAGTCATTATCGTTTCCCTTGCATGCTCTTTCCTTCCTTCGGGAGCGATACTTCTTTTCGGCGGTCTTTTTTCGATGGGACATGTATTCGCGCTCTCACCCGAGGTTGCGATAATAGTTGCCGTCGTGTTCATGCTAGTCTATCTTCTTTACCTGCGTTTCACTCCGGGTGAGTCGCTCTGCGTGGTTATTACCCCCATGCTTTTCGTGCTCCACGTTCCGTATGTGATCCCCGTTGTTATGGGACTCATCGGCGGACCCGCTTCTGCACTTTCGATTGTGTGCGGAGTCATAATTTACTTCACTCTTCACGTTGTCACTCAGAATGCAGCGAATGTTTCGGGCGATCTTTCGGACATTATGGGGCAGATCAGACTGATCATCGATTCGCTTCTCGGAAATAAGCAGATGCTTGTTCTTATTGCTTCGTTTGCGATCGTAACGATCGCCGTCTACATCATCAGGCGTCTTCCCATCGAGCATTGCTGGACCATAGCAATGGTTTCCGGTGCGGTACTTTGCATGGTAATTACGCTCATCGGCGGTCTTGTTACTAATGCCGGTTTTTCGATAATCGGGATAATATTCGGATGCATACTGGCCGTCGGAGTCGGCAAGGTGATCGAATTCTTCCGGTTCTGTGTCGATTACACGAGGACGGAACGTGTACAGTTTGAAGATGACGAGTATTACTACTACGTCAAGGCAGTTCCCAAGATGAATGTGGCCGCTCCCGAAAGGAAGGTCAAGAATATAAACAGATCGTACGCAAAGCGCCCGGTCCGTTCCTTCAGGCCGGATCCCGCTCCGATGGATACGGCAGAGATGGATACTGCAGAGATGGATACTGCAGAGCTTGATTCATCGTATTTCGGAGATACCACAGAACTCGATGAGTGATCTTTTTGAGAGCTGAAGGATATGCATTTTTTTGACGAAACAATCAAATATCTGAACAGCTTCAGTACCTATATGGGTACTATCGAGTGGCAGGATTATGCGGAGATAATCATTATCGCCGTTCTCTTGTATTACATTTTCAAGTGGGTACACAACACAAGGGCATGGTCTCTTCTGAAGGGACTTGCCATTATCCTCATCTTTCTGATCATCGCGAATGTGTTCAACATGGATACCATTCTGTGGATCTCGGGAAATGTGCTCCAGTTTGCGGTGATCGCATTCATCGTTGTACTCCAGCCCGAACTCAGAAAAGCTCTCGAGGTTCTCGGAAAGAGCAATTTCTTCGGATCGTTCTCCATCTTCGGACAGCAGATCAACAGCCGTGAGATAACCGAGGACAGCATCAGGGAGATCGTAAAAGCCTGCTCGCAGATGTCCTGGGTCCGTACCGGTGCACTGATAGTCATCGAGAACAAGGAATCCCTTGCGCGTATCGACGAGACAGGTATCAGAATCGATGCGGAGATCACATCACAGCTTCTCATCAACATTTTCGAAAAGAACACTCCGCTTCACGACGGAGCGGTTACCATACGCGGAAACAGGGTCTCGGCTGCGACCTGCTACCTTGACCTTACCAAATCCCAGTATGTAAGCAAGGAACTCGGGACGAGACACAGAGCGGGAATCGGAGTATCCGAGGAGGCCGACTGTGTTGCCATTATCGTATCCGAAGAGACCGGTAAGATCGCTGTGGCTCATGACGGACAGCTTGAGAGAAATCTTACCGAAGAATCGCTCAGGCAGTATCTTACTGCTACTCTCACAACGCCCGAGGAAACCGAGGACAGTAATCAGGGTAAGAAGAGGAGGCGCAGAAAAGCATGATATTCTTAAAGCGTCTGGGAAAGACTCTTACCAACAATATATGGCTGAAAGTACTTGCGCTTGTTCTCGCATTTGTTCTCTGGGTGCTTGTTGCACAGATCAATAATCCCGTCAGGACGCTCACCTACAACAATGTAAAGGTTACGCTTGTGGGAACCAATGTCCTTGAGTCCGAGGGCAAGGTCTACCAGGTGCTCGATAATACCGATACCGCCAAGGTAACCGTAAGGGCTCCCGAATCGGTCATTAATTCTATCACCGCATCCGACATAACTGCGATCGCAGATCTTTCGCAGATAAATGAGGACGGTACGGTTCCCATTGTCTATTCTCTCGAAAGAGCGGAGAGCATCACGGCGGATCACGACACAGTCTCCGTTGCGGTTGAAAACAGGGTTACCAAATATGTGAACATCACCTGGCAGACAGTAGGGTCAGTAGGCGAAGGCTGCGTACAGGGCAAGGTCAATCTCGAGAGAAACAGGATCGAGGTCACCGGTCCCGAGTCGGCTGTCAGCAGGGTTTCGTATGCACAGGTCACTATAGATCTTGACGATGCGGTCAAGACGATTTCCGCTGATATGGAGATCATTCTCTATGACACCAAGGGCAACCGCGTTGAAAGCGACATGATCGTAAAGCAGACCGATTACGTTACAACGACGGTAACCGTTCTTTCCACCAAGACCGTTCCCATCTATGCATCGACCACGGGCGAGCCTGCTGCGGGATTTGTATTTACGGGTGACATATCCGTTAATCCCGGAGTCGTTACCATTGCGGGTGATACCGGCGTGCTCAACACCATCTCCAGGATCGATATAACCAATCCTGTTGATATATCCTCTGCGAAGAACGATACGACGGCAACGTTCCACCTTACCGATTTCCTGCCCGCGGGAGTGAGCTTCGAAGATCCTGATTTTGATGATGAAGTGGCCGTTACCGCAAGCATAGAAAAGAAGGTGGAAAAGACGCTTACCGTAGCTTCGGATCATTTCGTTCTCACCGATATCCCCGACGGATACGAGGCCGAGATAGCGGGAGACGAAGAGGTTATCGTAAGGCTTACGGGACTTGAGACCGAGCTGAATGCCGTAAGTGCGGAATCATTGAGAGGACTGGTGGAAATTGATTCGTATCTGGCCTCGGTATACGGCGATGATTACAGCAGCATCTCATTTACCAACATACCTGTTAAATTCTACCTGAGCGAACACGTCGAAGCCGATCCTGTTTACATACGTGTTCAGCTTACCGTAAAAGAAGAAACTTAAGCTTTTGGGAGATATATAAATGTCCAGAATGTTCGGAACCGACGGTGTAAGAGGAATCGCCAACGAAGAGCTTACTCCGGATCTTGCAATGAAACTCGGAATGGCAGGCGCATATGTGCTTACCAGAAAACAGAATCATAAACCCACGATCATGGTCGGATGCGATACGAGGATCTCGGGAGATATGCTTGCGAATGCCCTTATGGCAGGTGCGTGCAGCGTCGGCGCCAACTGTGTATACGTAGGCGTCGTACCCACTCCGGCAGTGGCATATCTTACCAGAAAGCATATGATGGATGCGGGCGTAGTCATATCCGCTTCGCACAATCCCGTGGAATTTAACGGGATCAAATTTTTCGACTGTGACGGATTCAAGCTTCCCGATGCGCTCGAGGATGAGATTGAAGACCAGATCAGGAGAAACATGGAGGATATCAAATTCCCCATCGGTTCCGGAGTCGGCAAGATCAAGCTCCGCACGGATGCCAAGGAGGAATATATCAACCATTCCGTAAGAAGCGTTCCGGTGGATCTTTCCGGACTTAAGATCGTTACGGACTGTGCCGAGGGAGCTTCCCATTATACTTCCGTCGAGGCTCTTGAAAAGGCCGGAGCTCAGGTCATTGCGATCCACAATCATCCCGACGGGACCAACATCAACGCAAACTGCGGATCCACCCACATGGAAGAGCTCTGTGCAAGAGTTGTTTTTGAAAAGGCGGATGTGGGACTTGCGTTCGACGGAGATGCCGACAGGCTTCTTGCGGTTGATGAAAACGGTAATATTGTCGACGGCGACCAGATCATGGCCATTATCGGACGGAATATGAAGGATAACGGCATCCTGAAGAAGGATACGATAGTTGCCACGGTAATGAGTAACCTCGGATTCTCGCTTGCCTGCGAAAGAGAAGGCATCACACTTGAAAGAACGGCAGTAGGAGACAGATATGTTCTCGAGAGGATGAAGGAGATCGGGGCATCTCTCGGAGGAGAGCAGTCCGGTCATATCATCTTCCTTGACGAGAACACGACCGGTGACGGACTTTTAAGCGCACTCCATCTTCTTAAGGTTATGGTCGATTCCGGCAAGAAGCTTTCGGAGCTGTCTAAGATCATGGAGGTCCTTCCCCAGGCTCTCGTCGGTGCGAAGGTTGCCAATCACAAGAAGGATAAATATCTTGAATATCCCGAGATCGCCGATGCGATAAAGGCGCTTGAAGAGAAGTTTGCGGGAGAGGGAAGAGTACTCATAAGGCCCTCGGGAACCGAGCCTCTCGTAAGGGTCATGATAGAGGGCAAGGATCAGAAGCTGATACAGGAAGAAGCCGAAAAACTCGCCACTCTGATACAGGACAGGATGTTCTGATCTTATTGTAAAAATATAAGTAATCTGCTATTATAATTGTCAGAAAAATTACTTTTATGGGGTAGGGCTTCCGGACCCAAAGGAAACTGAAACAAAATGGTCACTCAGAAAGTTTTGATAAAAAATCCCACAGGTCTCCACTTAAGACCTGCCGGAATACTTTGTAAAGAAGCGATGCAATACAAATCGCTGATAACCTTCAGGTTCGGCGATAATAATACGGCAAATGCCAAATCCGTACTCAGCGTTCTCGGAGCATGCATAAAATGCGGTGATGAGATCGAATTCGTCTGTGAGGGCGAAGATGAAGACAAGGCTCTTGCGGCTCTTGTTGCAGTGGTCGAGAGCGGACTTGGCGAATGATCTGATAAATCGTATCTGCTGCAGCGAAGCGTCAGTGCTTCGCTGTTTTGCTATAATCCCCGCCGGAGGAAGAGATGTCTGAACTTACCGTAATAGTTCCATGCAAGAATGAAGAAGAGGCGATACCTCTTTTTTATGATGAGCTGATAGGAAATACTTCATTTCTCGAAAAGAGAAATATCGGTCTTAAAGTCTTGTTCATAGATGACGGATCCACCGACGGAACCGTTTCCGCGGTCAAGGCTCTCAATGATAAAGACCCCCGTGTGCATCTGATCTCTTTTTCGAGGAACTTCGGAAAGGAAGCCGCCATGTACGCCGGACTTCAGGCGGCGGATTCGGATTATGCCGTGATAATGGATGCCGATCTTCAGGATCCGCCCTCGCTCCTTGAGGAGATGTTCTCATATATAGACGAGGGATATGATTCTGTTGCGACAAGACGCGTTAACAGAAAGGGCGAGCCCCCCATAAGAAGCTTTTTTGCCGGAAGATTTTATAAACTGATGAAGAGGCTTTCCGATGCGGAGATCATGGACGGAGCCAGGGATTACAGGCTTATGACCAGACAGTTCATAGATGCCGTTCTTTCCATGACAGAGTATAACCGATTCACCAAGGGAATCTTCGGATGGGTCGGATATAAAACAAAGTGGATCAATTTTGAAAATGTAGACCGCGCCGCAGGCAAGACCAAGTGGAGCTTCTGGGGACTTGTGGTTTACTCTCTCGAGGGTATCACCGCTTTTTCCACCAAGCCTCTTGTCCTGAGTTCTATGATAGGCGTGATCCTTTGCTTTGTTTCCTTTGTAATGATCCTGTTCATCATAATAAGATGGCTGCTGTTCGGCGATCCCGTTGACGGATGGCCCAGCCTTATGACGGTTGTCGTGTTTGTGGGCGGGTTACAGTTTTTCTGCACGGGTATTCTCGGACAGTACATTGCCAAGGCATATCTCGAGGTCAAGAACCGTCCTTTGTATCTGAAGGATGAGAAAAACTGCTTCTGACAGGAATTAGTCCCATGGTAAAGACGATCATCTTGATAATGTTTCTTGCTATAGTGTCCGCTTTTTCGGGACGTACGCTGATGCTTTTATCCGGTATCTTATCCAAAAAGGATACCGATCTGTTTTCATCATTTTCTGCAGGCTCACTGCTCGTCATCGTCATCTCATTCGTTTCGCATTTTATTACGGTCATGGGTGACGGACTTGTTTCCACGGAAAAAAGATACAGCGGAATACTCATGGTCATCGCTATGACCGTGGGCTATTTTGCATTCGTCATCCTCACTGTTCTAAAGGGTAAGAAGGACAAAGAAAAAAAGGAGCAGGGTACCGGGACGAAAACCTCTGCGGTCATCTTCATCCTGATCGCGGCAGTGCTTTCCGTCATATGTTTCCTTACCGTGGTCCGGGGAGAGAGAGTTAATTCCGCAGGTGATGAAACTCTCGAGACCGTGGTAACATTCCTTAATGGAAACCCCATGTACACAGTCGATCCTCTTACGGGATCCGCATACAGGGAGGGACTTCCTTCGAGATATAAGATCCTCTGTCTTCCGGGATTTTATTCCGTTCTGTGCGAAGCCTTCGGAACGGCTCCCGCATCGCTCGTTCATTCGATAATGCCGGGCTTTTGGTTTGTGGCCGGACTGTTTGCGATGATCGCCCTTTCTAAAGCAATATTCAAAGGCTCGAAGGACAGTCTTTTGAAATGCTCTGTTTTCGTTTCCGCCGCAGTGCTCTTTATATTTGCTGCGGATCTTTCACCCTATGCGCAGGGCTTTATGATCCTGTCTGCTATGTGGAGCGGCGGTGCTGTAAGGGTATGGCTACTGATCCCCTTTATGCTCTGCTGTCTCTTTGACAGAAGATATGTACTTGCGCTTCTTCCCGTTATCTGCGAAGCGTTTATCTGCAGGACTCAGTACGGAATAGGCTTTTGTGCCTGCATCTATGTGGGATACATTCTGATGATGCTCATTTTGAAAAGGAGGCACGAATGCTCAGAGGCCTCATAAATGATCACATCGTAAACTTACGGGACTGCCTGCTCATCAGCTCATCACTCCTGGTTTCGCTATCTGCAGGCTTTTCCGTATATGCGCTTTCGGGTAAAAAGACCGATGTGCGCATCAGGGCCATGCTTGCCTTTTCCGTATTGGCGCTTATTTTCCTTCTTTGCCCGGTGACTGCATCGGTCTTTAGGATGGCTGTGGGAACATATTATGATTCGCAGGATATGTGGACCGTTCTTCCTTTGATACCTCTCGGTGCGATCATGAGCGCTTCTCTTTTTGATGAACTGTATTCGAGGGAAAAGAAGATATCCTGTCTTGCCGTGATCTTTTTTGCGTGTGCGGTACTTGTGTGTGGATCCCTGGGGGGAGCGCGGGGAAATGCATCCGGAAGATATGAGACCGCATCACCTTATGAAATAGAGACCGCGGATATGATCACTGATAATGGACTTGTGCCCGCAGACTCCGTGATCATCGCTTCTGATAGTATGATGGCTTATATCCGCGGAACATATCCCGCGGTGCGTACCTTGTACGGCCGTGATATGTGGGACGGAAGACTTACCAAGAACAGATACGGAACTTATGAACAGGCAGTGTCTGATATCCACGACGATATGGTCAGGATATACAACGGAGAATATGTGCTTGCCGAAGAGCTTTCCGCACGTGCATTTGATGCCGGAGTAAGCTTTATAGTTTTCCCCGGAGAAGTGAGTGAAGAACGGCTGAACGGCGAGGGATATATAACGACCCGGATCGTCTCATCCGACGGTGTGAGCTTCATACTGGTATGCCCCGGTGAAAAAACGTCTGACGGAGAAGAGTGATGGTAAGTGTAGTAGTTCCGGTTTATAACCTCGAAAAATACATAACGGCAACACTTGACAGCATCGCTTCCCAGGATATCCCTGATATGGAGGTGCTGCTTGTCGACGATAAGAGCATAGATTCTTCCGTTTCCGTGATAAACGATTACATCGCAGCTCACCCGGATGCGGGCATAAGGCTGATCGAGCCGGATGGAAAGCTCAAAGCCTGCGGTGCAAGAAACTTGGG
The DNA here is from genome assembly GCA_024691045.1 of Lachnospiraceae bacterium. The sequence goes on from JAILOC010000005.1 coordinate 15,119, forward strand.
TATCCGTGAGAGCCGGGGAAGATACATAGCATTCCTTGACGGCGATGACCTATGGATGGCGGATAAGCTGAAGAAACAGCTTGCTTTTATGGAGGAAAGGAAATGCGGTTTTTCCTTTACGGGATATGAATTCGCGGATGAAGCAGCAAGACCGATGGGCAAGATCGTAAGGGTGCCGGAGACGATCACATATTCGCAGGCACTTCGAAACACCACGATCTTTACTTCGACCGTCATCTTCGATACGGAGGTTGTGAAAAAGGAAGACATAGTTTTCCCGGACATCCTTTCTGAAGATACCGCACTGTGGTTTTCGCTTCTCAGAAAAGGCTATAAGGCCTGCGGCCTTGACGAAAACCTTACCCTGTACCGCCGCACGGGCAATTCGCTTTCCTCCGACAAGAAGGATGCTGCCCGCCGTATCTGGAACCTGTACAGGAAATCCGAGCAGCTTTCTCTGCCGAGAAGCATTTTCTCCTTCATCGGCTGGGGCTTCAATGCGGTAAAACGGCGTATATGATGTTTACGCATAATACTGATCAGGCAGCTTAAGTCCTCGGGCGCAAATATGTATTTATGTGAATAAAGAGTAATGACCACTGAACAAAAATACATATATGTGTCCGAGGACTCATTTTATATGGTATAATAAATCGATTATGGGCAATAAGCTGATATCCATCATAATACCTGTTTATAATGCCGCCGAATATCTTGAGCGGTCTGTCGGCAGTGTCCGTAACCAGACATACCAAAACCTTGAGATAATAACCGTAGATGACGGCTCGAAGGATGACAGCCTTAACCTTTTGAATTCTTTTGCTTTGGAAGACAGCCGCATCAGGGTTATAAGCAAGGAAAACGGAGGGTCGTCCTCTGCGAGAAATGCGGGACTTAAAGCCGCTTCGGGTGAATATGTCGGCTTTATCGATGCGGACGACTACATCGAACCCGATATGTACGAAAACCTCGCAGCGATACTTGATGAAGATCAGGGAGCTGATGTTTCCCAGATCCTTTCCTGCGAAGAGGATGAAGAAGGAAAGCAGATAAAGGCATTCGGTGAAGGCTTTCTTGAGGATGATGAGCAGACCGGGAAAAGTTTTTTCAGGGCGCTGCTTTTACACCGCGGCGACAGCTCCTTTTGCACCAAGCTGTTCAGAAGGGAATTCTTCGAGGGTTTTTCTTTTTCCGAAGGAAGGCTGAATGAGGATTTCGAGCTTCTCACATCCATGAGTGAGAAGATGAATCTTCTGAAGGTCTGCAAGAAGCCGGGATACCATATAATACTTCGCGGGCAGAGCAATACAAGGGGCGATTACAGACAGTCTTTCTATGAGAATGTAATGGAAAACGCCGACCGCATGCTCGGGCTTTCCGCCGGTAAATATCCGGAGCTTAAAGAGGAAGCCGCACATTTTTACATGGTACAGGCGATGTGGTTTCTGCTTCATATCCCGGTATCCGAGATGAACAGGGAAAATGAGCTCTACACCAGAGTTTACGGCAAAGTAAAGTCCCACAGGAGGTTCATCCGCAGGGATCCGTACCTTACGGGGAAGCAGAGAAGAAATCTTTTGATATTTGCATATCTTCCCGCAAAGAGTGTTAAGAGGCTCTTCGGGATCATAAAGAAGACGAAATGATATTAAACGAAAAGCAAAAGAAAAAAGCACAGCTCATGGAGAGTACCAAGCGTATCATCAACCTTGCACTCATGATGGGCTGCATAGGTCTGGAGATCCTCATCTTCGGACTGCACTGGTATATCCATTTCCAGCACAGTGTTGTGGAGCCTCTGAGAAATTTCTATTTCTGGGGACACGTTCTTGAGGTGACGATCTACGGAGTCATTCTTTTCCTGTTCTCCAATATGTACGGTGGAATGAGACTCGGGTATCTTAAGAATTCCGAGATAGTTTTTTCACAGATGTTCGCAACTCTTTTTGCGGAGATCCTGATCTACGGAGAACTGTCGATCATGGCTTTCCAGCTTTTCCATCTGTACTACTTTATCATCATGGGACTGGAACAGCTTGCGGTGGTCGTTATCTACATACCGCTTGCAAACAGGATCTACAGGCACATATTCCCGCCCAGAAAGCTGCTTCTTATATACGGAAGCAATAATGCGGATACCTTAAGGTCCAAGTTTGAGACAAGGAAAGACAAGTATGTCATAACCGACAGCATTGAGGCCGAAAAGGGATATGACGAGATCGTAAAGAGGATCAATGACGATTACGCAACCGGCAGGATCAATGCCGTGATCATCGGTGATATGACCGTGACCGAAAGAAAGCCCCTGATCAAGTATTGCTACGGCAATTCCATCAGATTCTATCTGCTTCCCAAGATCGGAGATGTCATTCTCTCCGGAGCCGAGGAGCTTCACGTATTCGATTCGCCCATACTCCTTACAAGGGAGTATTCGCTTACCGTTGAGCAGAGAGTCATCAAGCGCACCATCGATATTGTATTTTCGCTTATTCTCATTGTGCTCACTTCGCCTTTTATGTTGCTTACGGCGATCGCGGTCAAGCTCTGTGACAGAGGGCCGATACTTTACAGGCAGATCAGATGCACAAGAGATGCCAGGAAATTTACGATCTACAAATTCAGGTCGATGAGAGTCGATGCCGAAAGTGACGGAGTGGCAAGACTTGCGAGCAAGGGCGATTCCCGTATCACACCCGTCGGAAAATTTATCAGAAAGTGCAGGCTCGACGAGCTTCCGCAGCTTTTCAACATCCTCAAGGGCGACATGTCATTCATAGGTCCCAGACCCGAGCGCCCCGAGATCATCGAGCAGTACGTCGAGGTCATGCCCGAGTTTGCTTACCGCATGAAGGTCAAGGCCGGACTTGCGGGCTTCGCGCAGGTCTACGGAAAATACAACACAACACCTTACGACAAACTTAAGCTTGACCTTATTTATATCGAACAATATTCGCTGATGCTCGATCTCAAGCTGATGCTGCTCACACTGAAAGTCCTTCTCTGGCCCGATTCGACCGAAGGCGTCGAGAAGGAACAGATAACCGCACTTAAGAACGGGCAGGACAGCTCTTATAAGCAGGAAGACTGATGAAGGTACTATGGCTCTGTAATCTTATACTTCCCCAGGCGGGAGAGACTCTCGGCATAACCGGCATTCCCAAGGAAGGCTGGGTTGAGGGACTTATGTCTGCCATGGAATCCCTTTCTCCGGATATAGAGCTCGCGGTGGCTTTTCCCGTATCCGAGGAATATGACGGAAAAAGGGGAACCTTCAAGGTTTCCGAAAACAGTGATTTCACCGTTTCTTATTTTGCGTTCTATGAAGATACCGTTCATCTCGATGTATTTGAATCGGCACTCGTCGGAAGGATGAACAGGATCCTTGATGAGTTCAGACCCGACATCGTACATATCTTCGGAACGGAATCGCCACATGCCCTTGCAATGAGCAAGGCTGCAACGGATGATGATTTTCATTACCATCCCGGCAAAGAAAGACTTCTCATAACCTTCCAGGGAATCTGTGCCGCTGTTGCAGCGGATTATCTTGCATGTCTTCCCGATGATATCGTATCTGCCTCCACGTTCAGGGATACGGTAAAAAGAGACAATATCAGGCAGCAGCAGGAAAAGTTCCACTCAAGAGCCGTCAATGAACTCGAAGCGGTAAAAAGAGCGGGACATGTCGGCGGAAGAACGGGTTTTGATAAAAAGTGGGCGACCAGGCTCGGTCCCGATGCGGTATATCATTATGCCGGTGAGGTCATGAGACCTGTTTTCTATGAGCCTCTTCCCGGAGACATCGAAAGGGATAAGAATACCATTTTTATTTCCGGTGCGGATTATCCTCTCAAGGGATTTCACATTCTGCTCAAGGCCCTTGAAGGTATCAACTGGCCCGAACTGAGGATCCGTGTTGCCGGACAGAATATCGTTTCCTGCGATACTCTCAAACAGAAGGTCAGGATCTCGGAGTACGGAAAATATCTCGGTGAGCTGATCGAAAGCTGTAATCTTCAGGGCAGGGTTACCTTCCTCGGAAGGATCCCGGCTGAAGAGATGAGAAAAGAATACTTAAAGTGCGGAATGTATATCTGCCCTTCAACGATAGAAAATTCACCCAACTCTATTGTGGAAGCTTCTCTCTGCGAAGCTCCCATTATTGCATCGAGAGTGGGCGGTATTCCCGATATCATCGATGACGGCAATCAGGCACTTTTGTATGAATGCAACGCAAGGAAGCCTCTCGATGAGGTGGCTGCATCACTCAGAAAGTGCATTGAGTTCGTAAAGCTCGATTATGACAGGGCACTCGAAAGAGGAAAGGCTGCGAGGATGAGAGCACTTAAGGATCATGATCCGAAGACCGTCGCTTCGCAGATGCTTGATATCTACTCCGGAATGTGCGCGGAAGATACATGAAAATAGTATTTGTATCAAATTATATAAACCATCATCAGATTCCCTTTTGCCGGGCTTTGACAAACGCTGTGGGCCCGGAAGGGGAATTTGTCTTTATACAGACCGAGAAGATGGAAGAGGAAAGAGTGGCGATGGGATGGAATGCGGATTCACTTCCCGGATTCGTTCTCTGCTCTTATGCTGATGATGCATCGCACGAAAAAGCACTGGACCATATCATGAATGCGGATGCGGCGCTTATCGGATGGACGACGGATATGTCACTTGTGATGCCTCGTCTTCGGGCGGGCCTTCTAACCTTCCGCATAAGTGAAAGGCTCTATAAAAAAAGTAAGCTCATCGCTTACAATCCCAGGGGACTTTACGCTAAATACAAAGAGCATACCGCATTCAGAAAGGGTCCGGCCTATCTTCTGTGTGCCGGAGCATATACCGCATCCGACTACGGTATCTTTAACGCATATCCCGGCAAGAAATTCAAATGGGGATATTTTCCCGAAACCAAGGATTACGGCAACGATTATCTTCCCGACATGAAATCCGCACCCGGTGAAAAAGTAAGACTTCTCTGGGCGGGAAGATTCATCGACTGGAAGCATGCGGAGAATGCACTTCTTGTTGCGGGGAAGCTTTACGAAAAAAATATACCCTTCCATATGGATATTATAGGAACGGGTGAACTCGAAGAAGAGCTTAAACAGATAGCTACGGAAAGAAGACTGATGGAAGATGTATCCTTCCTCGGTGCCATGCCTCCCGGGAAGGTTCGTGAATATATGGAAAAGGCGGATATTTTCATATCCACCAGTGATCGGAACGAAGGATGGGGCGCGGTCATCAACGAAGCGATGAACAGCGCATGCTGCGTAGTCGTTCCCGCCGAAGCGGGCGCAGTTCCCTATATGGTCAGAAACGGAAATAACGGCTTTGTCTACAGATCCGATGATATGGATGAACTTACAGCGGATGTGCTTCAGGCTGCAAGATATCCCGAGATAAGACTAAGATACGGAATGAATGCATACGAGACGATCTGCTACACCTGGAATGCGGCCGAAGCGGCTGCACGTCTCCTTAAGCTGATCGACCTGCTCATGAACGCCTGGTGGATCGAAGAAGGCGAATGCGGCAAGCCTTCCAAGACCGTACCGGATCCCATAAATCTTCCGTGGACCGACGGTCCCTGCAGCGAAGAGATCGTCCGTGACGAAAGCGTCGTAACCGACACCGCGTTGAAGCAATATAAATCTGAATAAACAGTGGCGGAAAGATATCACATAATCTATGCCGCCACGTCACTAGTAGGTATACAGTTCTCTTCCCGTGATCTCTTTGTACGCATCCACGATCTCATTGAGCGGCACGGCCCAGTCGCGCTCCGGTGCAACCGAGTAAGCGAACGCCATTGCTATGAGCCTTCCGCTGGAATCAAATACAGCCGATCCCGAATCACCGGGTCTGAGCGTCAATATCATTTCTGTTTCCACATACGGTTCGAAGAATGTGAAATTCTGAAGCTTCTTAACAAGTGTCCCGTATCTTATGTGTTCTATATTTCCGAGCTCATCCACTGTCTCTATGCTGAGTTCTATCGGCTCGTCATCAAGCTCTTCCCAATAAGTCATATCGATATGAACACTGCTGAGCATGCTGTCAGCTCCTTCCGGAAGGAGTCTCAGCGGGATCTTTACGACCGCTACATCATACTCGTCCGCACATCCTGCCACCTTCGCGTCCGAAACGTACATTCCTCCGAAGAAATAAACCGCTGCTTCTTTATACAATCCGACAACGTGCTTGTTGGTTATGACATAGATGTCGGAATCTGTTATCTCAGCAATGAATCCGGAACCTATCGTCGAGCTTCCGTCATCCTTGGCTATTCGGAGGTGAACCAGTGAGGTCATCACACCGTCCAGGGTTTCCGCCATATCCCCGTCTGCAAAGAGCCCCGTGTCATAAGCGTTGTAAGCACCTATGATATTGTATTCGTCCCTGCTTATCTGCCTTGAACAGATCAGCTCCTGTATGGCTTCCGGGGAATCGAATATTGCCCTTCCGGTTTCTGTTACGGTAAAACCGCATGAATCGGTGACCGTATAGCTGATGCCTATTTCACCCTTTTCCGGGAATTCATCCGAATCAAATTCTATCTCAAGACTGTCTGTCAGGTCACCGTCCATCCTGTCACGGGCTCCGACATAATCATGAAAGTCGGGCTCCGAACCTGCGGCGATATAGAAATCCCTTATTCCAGTTATCGCAGGCTTGTCGTCAACGGTAAAATCCGTGACAGCGATCGAGGTGTTGCCGGATGAGTCCTCCACCATGATGCGTGCGGTGTATTCTCTCAGATCCCTGCAGTAGAGGGAATCCGCTTCCATAAGATCCGTATCGAAGGATATATTAAGTATGTTGTCCGCATCCCTGACGCTTTCTATGAAATCTGCGGGCTCGATACGTGTCCCCGGAAGAAAGTAAAACGGACCGGGCTTCAGAGTGATCTCGGGAACAACAGTATCCCTTATGATGATGTCGTATGAGAAGACCCTGCCGAAATAAACAACGCACATCGGATATCGTCCGGGGCGTGTTTCATCAACAAGTGACAGATCCGCAAGTGCAAGATGCCTTGCGAAAAATCCGCCGTCTATATACTCTTCCGCACTTTCCGGGATCTTTTCACCGAGTTCGAAGGTAAATGATCCCTGCTTTTGCTCTGCGTGGAAGAGGAGGTGGAGCAGCAGGATCAGTCCTGCCGCTAAAAATACAAAAGAAAGACAGACGACGATCTTTCCTTTGGTGTTAAGTCTTCTTTTGGGGGAACGTGATTCGAAAACGATCGGATCCATTATTGCAGCATTCTCGCAATGCACTGGGCAATGCGGTATCTTCCTCTTTCATTGTAATGTACGTTATCGGGCAGCAGATACAGAGGCGACTCCGGAAGGGTAAAGCCGAAGTCGTCGGTCAGGTGCATGAGCATGCAGCCGGCTTCCGAAGCAACCTCCGAAGTGATATCCCTGTATTCCTGAAGCGGAGCCCCCGTGCCGTTTCCGAGTACCCTGCTTCCGTCTTCGTATATGCGGACATAACCCGGCGAGAGCACCAAGATCTGTGCTTCGGGATAAGCTTCTTTTATTCCCGTTATTATGTGATCGAGAGCTTCCCTGTATTTTTCCGAAGGAACTCCGCTGAAATAATCATTGAGTCCGTATTCGACTATGAAAACGGAATCCTTTCCCGTCGTTTCGTGAAGCACCGGAGCCGCCATTTTATATGCGGCATATGAATCCAGGCCGATGCAGGATGCTTCGAAGGCTTCTTCGGTTTCTTTTCCCATAAGATATTCAAACGCACATCCGAGAGCACGCGAAGGATCCGCAACGTCTTTCGCAGACCATCCGCCCTCAGAAAGATTGTAGACATTTGCTCCCGTCATATCGCCGAAGAATCCCGAAACTCCCGTGGATCCCCTGTAATTTCCGAATATAGAATCACCCAGGAAAAATACATTTTTCCCTGTAAGGTCCGCATACGAGTTCATGGCCTGCTCGTAGTCTGAGGACATGTGGATTATCCTGTCCATCTCGTCACTTATATTGGCCCAGGTGACCATGCATCTTAAGTCATTCTGCGTAAGGTCGAGTGCAAGAAGATGATCGTAGACATCGCCGAGTATGGGACTGAAGGGCCCCGCAGTCCTTATGCTGCCGGAATAAAGAACCCATTCCTGCGTCGATACGTAATACAGCATTACATTGGGACGGTCCTTGAAATATCTGACAAGGGTGATATATGAATTTTTGGCATCTTCCTTCTCGTCATCCGGAAGAGAGTTCCAAAACAGTGCCGAATCCGAAGGCAGATATATATGGAACGCGGTTCCCGTATGCTCCTCTGAAAGCCTGTATAGAAATTCAAGATTCTTTTCGAAGGTTTCCTTATTCGAGCATGACTGCCTGAAAACCGCATAAGGGTCTATGCCGAGAATGAAGTAGCGTGGGAATGAATCCTCAGGAAAACCTTCCGATGCGTCCGTTATGTACTTTCTCATCATGACGAACGAATCAAATACGTCGGGACTTTGGAAAAACTTTAGTCCGAGGTTGTTCGTGAATGACTTTCCGGTGATCCTGGCGTCATACATATATACGACGAACGCCTCCGCATCAATATCAAAGCCCGGATCAAAGGGAGCCCCTTTGCCGGTATGGACCGATAGAGAGATATTTTTTGCGGGTGACGGCACGGGGATCTTGCGGGGATTCAGGTGCCTGTATGTCAGAAATCCCACTGTCGCCGCCAAAAGAAGACATGCTATGGCAATGGCGGCCGGAAATCCCTTTTTTCTTTTGTTTTCTGAGGTTTTTTTCATGCTCTGTTATGGTATAATAACTTTGTATGTGACCATGTCACGCTTAACTATAATAACACCAAAAAGACACTGATAACTACGTTTTTATTTTTCGGAGTATTTATGGACAAGATAGCGGTTTTGATCCCGTGCTATAACGAGGCTCAGACTATTGCCAAGGTCATAGGGGATGTGAAAAATGTCCTCCCCGAGGCGGCAGTTTATGTATATAACAATAATTCCACCGACGATACGGCTAAGATCGCTGAGGAGTGCGGTGCGATAGTCAGAAATGAATACAAGCAGGGCAAGGGAAATGTCATCAGGCGTATGTTCCGCGAGATCAACGCAAAGTGCTACCTTATGATAGACGGTGATGATACTTATCCCTTAGAGAGTGCTCCCGAGATGGTAGACCTCGTGCTTGAGAAGCATTCCGACATGGTCGTCGGAGACAGGCTCTCTTCAACATATTTTACCGAAAATAAGAGACCCTTCCATAATTTCGGAAATTCCCTTATGAGATGGGGCATCAACCACCTGTTCAGAGCCGATATCCGTGACATCATGACCGGCTACAGGGCTATGTCATATGATTTCGTCAAGACCTTCCCCGTTTTCTCCAAGGGCTTTGAGATAGAGACTGAGATGACCATACATGCGGTCAACTATGATCTTCAGGTTGATAATGTCGTTGTAGAATACAGGGACCGACCCCAGGGAAGCGAAAGCAAGCTCAACACCCTTCCCGACGGCTTCAGGGTCATCCGCAAGATGCTTTCTCTTTACAGAAATTACAGACCCATGCAGTTCTTCGGGATCATCTCCGCGGTCCTTATGCTGGTGAGCCTTATCTTCATGGTTCCCATCATCGGTGATTATGCGGTCACCGGACTTGTTCCGAGATTCCCGACACTTATCACCTGCGGCTTTGTGTTCATGGCGGGACTTTTGTCCCTGTTTGCGGGAATGATACTCAAGATGGTTGATTCCAAGGACCGCAAGGATTTCGAATACAGACTCACCCGTATTCATGACAGACTTAACGAAGCAGGATAATCTGCAGATCGGCAGGCTTTTAAAATGGAAACTATAAGCTTTATAATTCCCTGTTACAGATCCGAACATACTCTTCCTTCAGTCGTGGAGGAGATTAAGACCACCATGTCCGGAATGAGTGACAGATATACGTATGACATATTTCTTGTGAATGATTTTTCGCCGGATAATACCGCACAGACGATCAAAAAGCTCTGTGAAGAGAATGAGAACATCCGCGGTATTTCATTTGCCAGGAATTTCGGCCAGCACGCCGCACTTATGGCAGGCTTCAGATATTCCGACGGAGATATCTGCGTATGTCTCGATGACGACGGTCAGACTCCCGCAGACCAGGTCGGAAGACTGCTCGATAAGCTCAACGAAGGCTATGATGCTGTCTATGCAAAATACGACCACAAGAAACATTCGGGCTTCAGGAATTTCGGAAGCCGTGTAAATGATATAATGCTCCGTGTTATGCTCAGCAAGCCCAAGGCATTGTTTGTATCGAGTTATTTTGCGGTAAGGCGTTTTGTTGTCGAGGATATGATCAGATACGAGAATTCCTATCCTTATGTCATCGGACTTGTACTCCGCTCTGCGGGAAAGATCGCAAATGTTCCGATAGATCACAGAGACCGTATGGAGGGCGCCAGCGGATACACTCTGAAAAAGCTTCTCAATCTCTGGCTGAACGGCTTCACCGCTTTTTCGGTCAAGCCCCTGAGGATCGCAACCTTCATAGGAGGCGTTTCCGCGGTGGCCGGTCTTTTGTACGGTCTGTTCGTTATCATCAGGAGACTCATGTATCCAGAAGAAGCGGTCATGGGATATGCCGCAACTATGAGTGCCATCGTATTTTTCGGCGGAATGATCCTTCTTACCCTCGGCCTTATCGGAGAGTACATCGGAAGGATCTACATCAGCATGAACAATTCTCCTCAGTATGTCATTCGTGACAGTTGGAATATAGATAAATGAGTATCAAAAAAGAAAAACTTCCCGGGATCATATGCATCACCGTACTGACGCTCCTTCCCATGATAACCGCGGTTATCTGGAAGCTCTTTAATTGGAACGACGGGTCGCTTCTTACAAGCGAATGGAACGATGAGCTTTTCTATTTCAAACAGGTCGAAGCCATCATCGATTACGGATATCCTCTCGGATATTACGGTTTCAACGAAAGTCATGCATTATCCTTAAGCTTTGCGGCCTGGAGCCCGGTTCTTGTATGGCCCTGGGTTATTTTGGGCGCACTTTTTACCTGGACTCGTGCAACGGTCATGATCTTTAATGTTTTCATATATATGCTCGCGCTTTTTCTCTTCGGACTTTTCGTAAGACCGGGTGTAAAGCAGACTGCAGGTATCTGCGTATGGTTTCTCGCATTTTTCCTTAATGTCAGATATATGTATTCCTGCATGCCGGAGGTCATCTGCTTTGCTCATCTGATCGTTTTCTGGGGACTTATGTTCGGATTTTTCAGAGTCCGAAAGGAGGATGCGTCAAAGGGTAGGGGATACATCATCGCTGCGATCGCACTTTCGATGCTGATGACATTCATGAGGCCCTATCTGATACTCTTTCTTGTTTTTCCTCTTCTCGTCCTTTTTGCATCCGTAAAGGACAAAAAGAAAAAATTCATCGTGGTTTTGATCTCTGCAGTGATCCTTGGCATCACGGCATTCATATATTATCTGCTGAACCATTACCTGTCGGCTGAATACCTGATGCCGTTCTTCTACACGGATTTCATCACGACGTTTTTTACACAAGGGTTCGGCGCCGGAGTGCACAACTTCTTCGGTACCCTGTATTACAAGGGCAAGGATTTCCTTCAGTTTATGAAGGATGCATTCTATATCGACAGGGCCGCAGGCATATTCTTCTGGTGGTTTTTGATCATGATGCTTCTTCAGCTTATCGGAAGCATTCTTGAAGCAAGGACCGTTAAGAAGGAAAATGGCGGATACAGTGAAAAGGGAATCCTCTGGTCACGCATATATATGCTCTTTGCCGATTTTGCATTCCTTATGGCGATGCTCCTTATGTATAAGCTCACCGAAGGCAGCAAGCATCTTCTTACATTTATCATGGTGGGAGTTCTTCTCATGATCATGGAATCAAAGAGAGGACTTGTGCTCGGCGCTATCATGAGCGTTTGCGTCATATACTTCGGTATATTCCACTGCGTCGGCAATGCATATGATTTCGGTATTCCGGAAAAAACTTCCGTTTCCGAGGTGAGATTCCTATACTGGGAGCGTGTGTTTGCAGACGGAATAGAGCTTGACCGGTCGAATGCTCCCTCTTATGAAAACGCAATCATCTGGGAATTCAATGACATTGTCGGAGATGAGAAGATCACAACGGACTGGCAGATGCTTTATGCACTTCCTTCGGGAACGGGCATCAGCTGCTGCTATGAATATACCGAAGAAAATTTCGATACGATAAAGTGCAGATATATATCGGCTCCTTCCGGCGGCAATATCGAAAAGCTCTGCGAAGAAGCGGGGTACAGACTTATCGGAAGAGATGACCGGTTCTGTGTTTATGCGAGATATTAATGCGATGCCTTCCAAATAACAGAGGTTGATATATGAGTTTTGTCCACCTGCATACTCATACCCAGTACTCACTTCTGGACGGGTCCAACAGAATAAAGGATTACGTGGCACGGGTCAGGGAACTCGGAATGAATGCTGCGGCTATAACCGATCACGGCGTAATGTACGGCGTGGTCGATTTTTATGATGAGTGCAAAAAGCAGGGGATAAGACCGATCATAGGATGCGAGGTCTATGTTGCTCCGGGATCGAGATTCGATAAATCATCACGCGATGAAAGATATCATCACCTCGTCCTTCTCGCGGAAAACAATACGGGTTATTCGAATCTCCTTAAGCTTGTCAGCAGGGGATTCACCGAAGGCTTTTATTATAAGCCTAGGATAGATAAAGAGCTTCTGAAAGAGTGTCATGAAGGCCTGATCGCATCGAGTGCCTGCTTAAACGGTGAGATCGCTTCTCTTATCGTGCACGGCTTCAAGGAAAAAGCCCTGGAGACCGCACTTGAATATAACGGACTTTTCGGCGAAGGTAATTTCTTTCTTGAGCTTCAGGACCATGGTATCGCGGAGGAGACGCTTGTAAACACGGAGCTTCTTTCCATCAGCAGGAAGACCGGCATTCCGCTTATATGCACCAATGACTGTCACTATACATACGCATCCGACTCCGATGCGCATGATGTGCTTCTCTGTCTCCAGACGGGAGCCCGCATTTCCGATGAGGACAGGATGCGCTATAAGCCGGGTGAGTTCTTCGTCCGTTCGGAAGATGAGATGAGGGAGCTTTTCAGATACGCTCCGGAGGCACTTGAAAACACCCAGAAGATTGCTGACAGATGCAATGTCGAGATGCAGTTCGGAGTGACCAGGCTTCCCGATTATAAGGTTCCGGACGGTTACGACTGCTTTTCATATCTAAAGCATCTGTGCTATGAGGGCCTTAACTGGCGCTATGGTACGGACCGTGCGGATATCAGGGATTCGTCCGGAAGAACCCTTGAAGAAAAGATGGATTATGAACTCGGCGTCATTTCCGATATGGGATATGTCGAGTATTTCCTGATCGTATGGGATTTCATAAATTATGCGAGACAAAATGATATCAGCGTGGGTCCCGGAAGGGGAAGCGCCGCGGGAAGTATTGTTTCATACTGCCTCGGAATAACGGAGATAGACCCGGTCAGATACGACCTTGTCTTCGAAAGATTCTTAAATCCCGAGAGAGTATCAATGCCCGATATCGATGTAGATTTTGCTCCCGAATCGCGTCAGGAGATGTTCGATTATGTTTCCCGCAAGTACGGCAAAGAAAACGTGGTCCAGATCGTCACGTTCGGAACTCTCGCGGCAAGAGGCGTTGTCAGGGATGTCGCAAGGGTGATGGATCTTCCCTATGCCTTCGGTTCGGAGATCAGCAATCTGATCCCGAGGGAACTCGGCATAACCCTGGACGAAGCGCTCGAAGCCGTACCGGAGCTTAAGAAGCGATACGATGAAGACGAGGATGTGAAAAAGGTCATCGACATGTCACGCAAGCTCGAAGGCCTTCCCAGGCATTCGTCCACACATGCCGCCGCAGTTGTCATATGCCGTGACGAAGCGGAAAAATACGTGCCTTTGTGCCTCGGAACGGAGGACAATATACAGTCCCAGTACACCAAGGAACCGCTTGAAAAGCTCGGCCTTCTCAAGATGGATTTCCTGGGCCTGAGAAACCTTACCGTTATAAGCGATACGATAAATAACATAAAGGAAGATACTGGCGAGGATATTGATTTTTCAAGGATGGATTTCGATGACCGCAGGGTTTTCGAGTCCCTCTGGGACGGTGCGACAGACGGCGTATTCCAGCTTGAATCGCGAGGGATGAGAATGTTCATGAGAGCATTAAAGCCTGAATCACTCGACGATGTCATAGCGGGCATCGCGCTTTTCAGACCCGGTCCGATGAAGTCCATAGACGACTATATCCGCGGAAAAGAAAATAAGTCCTCCGTAAGCTATCTGTGCCCCGAACTCGAATCCATACTGAAGCCCACAAACGGCTGCATCGTATATCAGGAACAGGTCATGCAGATCGTGGTAAAGCTTGCCGGTTACAGTGTCGGCAGGAGTGATATCGTGCGCGCTGCCATGAGCAAAAAGAAGGCATCCCTTATGGAATACGAAAGGGATATCTTCATTAACGGCAATGACCGTGAGATAGAAGAGGCAAGGAAAAAGGGGACTCCGGAGGATAAGCTCCCCGCACCCGTTCCCGGATGCATCAGAAACGGTATCGCAAAGCGGACTGCGGAGGAGATCTATGACCGTCTGATGGAATTTGCGAGCTACGGCTTCAATAAATCCCACGCTGTATGCTATGCATATCTTGCGTATGAGACGGCATGGCTCAAATATCACTATCCGCTGGAATTTATGGCGTCCCTTCTTTCATCCGAAATAGGCAATATAGGAAAGCTCAGCGGGTATCTTTTTGCCGCAAGGCAGCTTGGGATCAGGATCCTGTCACCGGACGTAAACAAAAGCTCCGGATACTTCGAGACAGAAGACGGGTGCCTGAGATTTCCCCTGACGGCGATCAAGGGAATCGGCTATCCCGTCGTCACAGCCATCGAAAGGATGCGTCTGACCGGAGGAGATTTTACCGATTACAGTGATTTCCTTCGAAGGGTATCGGGATCTTCCGTTTCCAAAAACGCCGTCGAGGCCATGATCAAAGCAGGAGCTCTTTCGGAAATCGCGCCGAACAAAAAGCAGTGTCTTGAAACCTTTGAGAGCATAATGGATTCCTTTGTGAACATAAAGAGGGGACAGATTGAAGGGCAGATGTCTCTTTTTGACTTAGATGATGCGACTGACGGAAAAGACAAGGACGTATCCGATATGGGCTCGCTTCCCGATATTCCCGATTACGATAATGAGACGAGGCTCCTTCTCGAAAAAGAAGTACTCGGAATCTATGTGAGCGGACATCCGCTCGATGAATGGGTACCGCTTATCAAAAAATACATAACCGCAGATTCGACGGCATTTTCCGCTTCTTCTGATGATGGCGAAGAAGACGAAGCCGGAAGTGAAAGAAGCGTAAAGAACGGGGATTACATAACTGTTGGCGGAATGACGAGGGACGTTACCCTTAGGACCACCAGAAACGGTGACATGATGGCTACCTTTGTCCTGGAGGATCTGAGCGGTGATATAAGTGCCGTGGCATTTCCCAAGACATATGAAAAGTGTGCTGCCCTTATCAAGAACGACGAAAAGCTGTTCATCAGGGGAAGATTCGATGATACCGATGACAGGGGATCCAAGATCATCGCGTCCGATATCGTTTCCTTTGAAGAGGCTTCACAGCCCGGATTTAAGGGCTTCGGAAAATACAGCGGTAAAAACTTCCGTACCGGATACGCAAAACCTGCCCGTCCGGACAACGTACCCGCAATGGCAGAAAAGCAGACCGAAAATCAGACAGAAAAGCTGGTCGATCTGCAGGCCATGGCCGACAGGGCTTTTAACAGGACTCCCGCCCGGACCGCGGATACGAGCGTTGTTCCGTCCAGGGGTCTTTTTGTCAGATTTGAGAACAGGAATGCCTGCACTTCAGGCCTGTCCATGCTGCGGGAGACTCTGAAGGCGTATCCCGGAGAAGAACCCTGCGTGATCTTCATCAGAGAAGAAAAGCTCCTTAAGACCCTTGAAGAAAGAGTGTCGGTTTCGGATGACCTTCTTCAGAGCCTCTATGTATGTTTCGGGAAGGACAACGTAGCCGTTAAGTAAACGTTTCGGATGCAAAAATCGTTTTTTTGCGGTGCAAATTAAGTATTTTCCTTAATTTTCCATTGATTTACGCGAAAAATGATAATAAAATATTTTGGGTACAAATGGGAAAGCTAGGGGATATTGTTAATACCCGGAGGAATATATGGCTAAGGAAGTTAAGACTATCGGAGTACTTACAAGTGGCGGTGACGCGCCCGGAATGAACGCTGCCATCAGAAGCGTTGTCCGTGTTGCACTTGCAAGGGGACTTAAGGTAAAGGGAGTAAAGAAGGGATATCAGGGCCTTCTCAACGAAGAGATCTTCGACATGCAGGCTCACGATGTTTCCGATATCATTCAGCGCGGCGGTACCGTACTCGGAACCGCAAGATGTCTTGAGTTCAAGACACCCGAGGGACAGCAGAAGGGTGCCGATATCTGTCGCAAGCACGGAATCGACGGAATGGTCGTTATCGGCGGAGACGGTTCTTACAGAGGAGCACAGGCTCTTTCCAGACTCGGCATCAACACCATCGGTCTTCCCGGAACCATCGACCTTGATATTTCCTGCACCGATTACACCATCGGATTCGACACTTCCGTTAATACCGCTATGCAGGCTATCGACAGGGTCAAGGATACTTCCTCATCCCACGAGAGATGCTCCATCATCGAGGTCATGGGAAGAAATGCCGGATACATCGCTCTCTGGTGCGGAATCGCAAACGGAGCCGAGGATATCCTCATTCCCGAGAAGTATGATTTCGATGAGCAGAAGATAATCAACAACATCATCCTTTCACGTAAGAAGGGCAAGACCCATCACCTTATCATCAACGCCGAGGGAATCGGACACTCCGCTTCCATGGCCAGACGTATCGAGGCGGCAACCGGTATTGAGACCAGAGCCACCATCCTCGGATACATGCAGCGTGGCGGATCTCCCACTGCCAAAGACAGATATTATGCTTCCATCATGGGTGCAAGAGCCGTTGACATCCTTATCGAAGGCAAGACCAACAGGGTTGTCGGCTACAGGGACGGCAAGTTTATGGACGTAGACATCGAGGAAGGCCTTGCAATGACCAAGAATATCGATGAGTACGAATTTGAAGTGGCAAGACTTCTTTCACTTTGATCTTTCATTTTGTATATGAAGGGAATGGTTCTGTAAACCATTCCCTTTTTTTAAAACCAAGGTTGATCACAAAAAGGAGGGCGGTCATGGGTAATGCTGTATCGCCGGCAACGCTGTCGGCATGGTTTTCTCAGTACGAAAAAGAAGTAAACGGAAAAAGAAATGCAAGTAACGGAAACAAGAAGATCCTGGTCATCATCCCGGTACTTCTCATCGGTGCGATGATCGCCATGATGATCAAAAACGGAGCCCTGCAGGACGAGCAGGCCAGGGGCGGACTTATCGCACTTATCTGCATAGCCGTATTTATCGTTCTTCTGGTACTGCTTCTTACAGCCAAAGGAAAGAAGATCGATGCCGCTGCCGTTACAAGAAAGGATCTGGATGCGCTTTTGAAGACGCCCGAGGACGCGAAGGAATTTGATGCCCAGATCGCTGCGGATCCCGTCTTCAAGATCGAGAACTCCAAAGATGAGTACATCTTTGCGACCAGGGATTATTTCGGAACAAGGTTCACCTACCTCGGGGATCTGACATACAGATTCATCAGGATAAGCGATGTGACACTTCTCCATGCGATCCTTTACAAGAAAGGATCCTGTGATGTTGAGTTCCGTAACGAAAAGGGTGATGTGCTCCTTACATGGGTTGCGGATGACAGGGCAAAGGTAGATGCTCTCAAGGCCGCAATGCCGAGCATCAATATCGAACTTATACCCGCAAAAGAATAAACTTAATGCCGGGGTCCCATGATACGCACCCTCCCGATGTATCGGAAAGAGGGAACATATCACACGGGGCCCCGCTTTTTTTATGTAAAAATTTAATTTTTAATGATATTATGGAATAGTGTGAAATCTTGATCGGAGGATCGTAAGATAAAATGGAAATATATCCCAGACTCAGAAAAGAAAGCGCAAGGGATTATGCCCTGAAGGTTCTTAAGGGAAACATCACTTCCCTCGATCTTGCTCCGGGAACTCCCATTTCCGAAAATGAACTTGCAGCGGAGCTCGGCATATCGAGAACGCCGGTAAGGGAAGCGATAATCGAACTTGCCAAAGTATATCTCATCGAGATCTATCCCCAGAGGGGAAGCTTCGTGTCTCTCATAGATCCCAAGATGGTAGAGGAAGCCAGATTCTTAAGAAGAGTCATGGATGTGGCGGTCATACAGGAAGCGTGCGATGTGGCAGATGAAGAGGGGATAGCAAAGCTTGAGGAAAATGTCTCGCTTCAGGAATTCTACCTGAGCAGGGAGATGACCGACAAGATATTCGACCTCGATAATAAGTTCCATCGCGACATATACAGGGTGGCTCAGAAGGACATCATCTACGAGATGCATTCGACTATGATGATCCACTTCGACAGGGTAAGGAATCTTTCCGTCGAGACCGTTAAGGATCTTAAGGTCGTAAACGACCACCGTGCGATGCTCGAAGCCATCAAGGCGGGGGATAAGGATACCGCAGCCGCACTTGTCGAAAAGCACCTGAACCGTTACAGGATCGACGAGGAGCAGATCCGCAGCGGAAGACCCGAATACTTCAAAGCATAATTCTTTTTCCAAAGGAGAAATAAAATGAAAATAGGATTCATCGGACTCGGAAATATGGGCGGAGCCATTATAGGCGGCATCATTAAGAGCGGTCTTTTTGCCCCCGCGGATATATATGGATTTGATAAGTCTTCGGAAATGGCTGCAAGCGTCAGGGATAAGTATGGTATCAATATAGGCAGGAACAATCCCGATGTTGCAAAGAGTGTTGATGTGCTTGTTCTTGCGGTAAAGCCCATCTTCGCCAAGGAAGTCATCACCGAGATTGCTGAGGAAACGAGCGAAAAGACTCTTATATTCAGCATCATGGCGGGCAAGACCCTTGACTTCATCGAGAAGGCATTCGGATCCAATAAGGCTAAGATCGTCCGTGCAATGCCCAACACTCCCGCGCTGGTGGGAGAAGGCTGCACCGCACTCAGCCCCAACCGCAATGTGACCGAAGAAGAGACCGAACTTGCACTGAAGATCGCAAGATCATTCGGCAAGGCATCCGTTGTTCCCGAGAGACTCATGGATGCCGTAGTTGCGGCAAGCGGTTCTTCACCCGCATTCGTATTCATGTTCATCGAGGCTCTGGCAGATTCCGTGGTAGAAGCGGGAATGCCCAGGAGCCAGGCATATATGTTCGCAGCCCAGACTGTGCTCGGAAGCGCCAAGCTCATGCTCGAGACCGGACGTCATCCCGGAGACCTCAAGGATATGGTCTGCTCACCCGGCGGAACCACCATAGAGGGTGTGAGAGTGCTTGAAGAAAAGGGCTTCAGGGCTGCCGTTATCGACGCTGCCAAGGCAGTTGCGGAAAAGTCCGCCAAGCTCTGATATGAGAGAGATCACTTCTCCTTCCAATGAAATAATCAAAAAGACAGTTCAGTACGCATCAAAAGCTTCCGCCAGAAAAGAGGACGGAGTATTTGTTGCGGAAGGGACCAAGCTTGTATGCGAAGCGCCTTCTTCATCAGTAAGAAGGCTCTTTGTTTCTGAAAGCTGTCTTTCGGATCTGCAAAGGGAAAAAGGAAAGCTCCTTGCGGCATTTGAAAACCTGTCCTCATCACTTGGACCGGATGATGTCATAAAGGTGCCGGACCATGTCTTTGAGAAGCTTTCGACGATGAAGACTCCGCAGGGGATGCTTGTCGTATTGGAGGCTCCGGCATATCCGGAGGAGGATGTATGCGGAAATGACCTGCCTCTGATTCTCGTCCTTGAGGATATCCAGGATCCCGGAAACGTGGGAACCATATTCAGGACAGCTGAGGCAGCCGGTGTAAACGGGATCATCCTGACGCCGGGATGCGCCGATCCGCTCAGTCCGAAGGTTGTCCGCTCTTCGATGGGCGCGATCTTCAGGATCCCCTTCATGATCGAAAATGATCTTCCGGGATGCATATCCCGTCTTGAGGAAAAAGGCATCACGTGCTTTGCGGCAAGACTTGATGCCGCAGAAAGCTATGATAAGTGCGATCTGGCTTCTCCATGCGCCCTTCTTATAGGAAACGAGGGCAACGGATTATCGGAAGAAATTATTGACAAAGCGTCAAAAGGCATTTTTATTCCCATGAGCGGTATGACGGAGAGCCTTAACGCCGCGGTTTCGGCATCAATCCTTATCTATGAAGCAAGGAGGCAGAGGAACAATGACTAAAGAGGACAGACAGCTTCTTGAGATGGCTAAGGTTTTCCATATGCCGAAGATCAGGATTTTCAGATACATAATCCTTCCCGCTCTTTTAAGGAAGAAGGGAGGAAAGTCATGACAATAGAAGTCGAAAATGTATGTCTGCAGATTGAAGGCAGGGACATACTTAAAAATATATCCTGGGAGATCTCCTCGGATGATACATGGCTGCTCACCGGACCTGCGGGTTCGGGAAAGAGTGCTCTTATTTCCATAATAACAGGAATGCTCAGACCCACCTCGGGAAGGGTAAGACTCCTTGGCGATTATAAGTATGACAGGGTCAACGCCGGAGTTGTCTTCCAGGAAGACAGACTCATCGAAAATCTGACCGCTGCGGAAAATGTTGCGGTCATCAGACCCGAATCTTCACCGGCCGTAGCAACGGAAGAGCTTGAAAAGTTCTTTGACAAAGAGTCAATAAATATTCCGGTCAGTGAACTTGATCCCGTAAAGCGCCGCATTACCGCCATTGTTAGGGCCTGCTCCGTGCCCTCCGACATCCTGATACTGGACGAACCGTTCGCGGGAATGGACGAAAATACGCAAAAAAAGGCATTTTCCTACATAAAAGAGACTGCCGGACACAAGGGAATCGTAATATCTACGCGGGTTCCGGAGGGACTGCCCCCATTAAGGACCTTCAGTTTGACATAAAAATTCTATTCTGATATCATACCTTCGCCGTAACAATTCCGTAATAATTCGGCATAAAGGTATGAGCAAAAGAAATCTTTCCAAGCCCATAATTTCATCACTGTTATTTATGACCGTCCTCTTTTCCGCGGATTCTGCCCTTTACGTAAGTGCGGGTCCCATGGGAGAAGCAAGGGGCGGCGCTTCGGGCGTGCTCAATTCTTATAACGCATCCGAGGTGATCGACAATACCATCGCCGAGCTGGGAATTGTTTTTCCCGATGAGTTTGATATGGACGCACTTGTCATGGTGGATATCAGGAATTACGTTAATGTCAGAAGCGAAGCGACGGTGGATTCCGAAAAGATGGGTGTGCTCTATAAGGACTGCGGCGGTACTCTTCTCGAGGAAGGAGAGGAGTGGTCGAAGATACAGTCCGGTGAGCTGATTGGCTGGGTTGAAAATACCTATCTTCTTTTCGGAGACGATGCGAAGGAGATGGCATCCGATGTCGGCATGACACTTGCGGTCGTCAATACCAGATCGCTCAGACTCCACAGCGAAGCATCACTCGACAGTGATGTGCTTGCGATCGTTCCCGAAAATGAGATCATGGAGGTCGTCGATCAGACCGATCCCGAATGGATATATGTTGATTACGGTGAATGGGACGGATACGTCTCCGCCGATTATGTCGATATAAGCTTTGAGGTCGATGCCGGTGAGACCATGTCCCAGATAAGGGCGAGGGAAGCTGCGGAGGCCGAAGCAAGAAGACATCAGAATTACGGAGCATATATGACCGATGCGGACGATCTGCTCCTGCTTGCGGCACTCATCCAGTGCGAATCGGGCGGAGAACCTTATGAAGGTCAGGTAGCTGTAGGTGCTGTCGTCATGAACAGGGTACGTTCTGCTGCTTACCCGAATACCATTCACGGTGTCATCTATGCGTCGGGACAGTTCACTCCCGCTATGACGGGAAAACTGAATCAGGTCTACAATTCCGGCAACATCCGTCAGAGCTGTATCCAGGCAGCGCAGGAAGCTCTTAACGGAACATCGAATGTCGGTGCTTTTACACACTTCCGTACCAACAACGGTGCACATACCGGAATAGCGATCGGACATCACATTTTCTATTGATCGCAAAATCATCACAAATTATCCTGAACCCTCTTTTCCGGCAGGCCGGGAAGGAGGGTGTTTTTTTATTTCATTCAACATATATTTGTAGAAATATGGTAAAATATATCTGATTTTTGTTTAGGAGGAATGACTATGAACACACAGTTTATATTCTGGCTTGTGATCGTAGCGGCCTGCGCTGTTGTCGAACTGCTGACCATGGGGCTTACCAGCATATGGTTTGCGGCGGGTGCGCTCGTCTCTGCAATCTGTTCACTCTTTGTTCCCTATTTCTGGGTTCAGCTTGTGGTTTTTGTGGTCGTGAGTGTTTTGCTTCTCGTATTCACCAAACCAATAGCGGTCAAATTCTTAAATGTCGGCAAATTCAAATCCAATGCCGAGAGCCTTGTCGGAAAACGCGCGATCGTCATTTCCGAGATCGATAACCTCAAGGAGATCGGAGAGGTCACGGTTTCGGGACTCGACTGGAGTGCAAGAACCGAAAATGACGGCGTGGTAATACCGAAGAATGCTGTTGTTGTGATCAAGAAGATCGAAGGAGTAAAACTCATAGTAGATCTTGATGAATCCCTCAAAAATGTCATCAAGCTTGAAGAGTCGGATGCTATGCTTAATCCTGAGATGATCGAAGATCAGGATGACTGAAACTAATAATATTTTTTGCAAAGGAGAAGTAATATGCCGGTTTTAGTTGGAATTCTTGTTGTTTTATTTCTGGGAGTACTTGTCAGCTGCATCAAGGTCGTACCCCAGGCCAATGCTTACATCGTTGAAAGACTCGGAGCTTACCAGTCCACATGGTCTGTAGGTCTTCACCTCAAGCTGCCCTTCTTCGATAAGGTTGCAAGAAGAGTCAACCTTAAAGAGCAGGTTGCGGATTTCCCTCCCCAGCCCGTTATCACCAAGGATAACGTTACGATGAGAATCGATACCGTTGTCTTCTACCAGATAACCGATCCCAAGCTCTATGCATACGGCGTAGAGAATCCCATGCAGGCTATAGAGAACCTCACCGCAACAACCCTTCGTAACATCATCGGTGACCTCGAACTCGACGAGACCCTCACCTCCCGTGAGACCATCAATACCAAGATGAGAGCAACCCTCGATGTTGCGACCGACCCCTGGGGAATCAAGGTTAACCGTGTCGAACTCAAGAACATCATTCCTCCCGCAGAGATTCAGAATGCGATGGAGAAGCAGATGAAGGCAGAGCGTGAAAGACGTGAAGCCGTAACAAGAGCAGAGGGTGATAAGAAAGCAAGGATCCTTGAGGCAGAAGGAAACAAGGAATCCGCAATCCTTAATGCGGAAGCTGAAAAGCAGGCAATGATCCTTCATGCGGACGCTCATAAGCAGAAGATGATCCTCGAAGCAGAAGGTCAGGCAGAAGCTATTCTCAAGGTCCAGAAGGCTAAGGCAGACGGTCTCAAGCTCCTCAAGGATGCAGGTGCGGACGGTGCGGTTCTTAAGCTCAAGAGCCTCGAAGCATTTGAGAAGGTTGCAGACGGACGCGCCACCACCATTCTCCTTCCTTCGGATCTTTCCGGTATCGCAAGCATGGGTACCGCATTTACCGAGGGAATGAAGGTTGCAAATAACGCCAAGGGCGGAGACGGATTTAAGGATGAGTGCGCTGATCCCCATACCGGATATGAGGATTGCCCCGCTGAATAAGGAATTATGAAATGGTTAATTTAAAAGGTCGCGATCTGCTCAAGATGAAGGATCTTACCGCAGAAGAGATTGAATATCTCGTTGATCTTGCTGCAGATCTCAAGGATAAAAAGAAAAAAGGGATATCGGTCACAGACCGTCATCCCGGCAAGAACATAGCACTTATTTTCGAAAAGACCAGCACAAGGACAAGATGCTCCTTCGAGGTTGCGGCGCATGACCTCGGAATGCATGTGACTTACCTTGATCCCGCAGGATCGCAGATCGGTAAGAAGGAGTCCATCGCCGATACCGCTAGGGTTCTTGCGGGAATGTTCGACGGCATCGAGTACAGGGGATTTGAGCAGTCCATAGTCGAAGAGCTTGCTCTCTACTCCAAGGTACCCGTATGGAACGGACTTACCAACGAGTCACACCCCACCCAGATGTTCGCGGATCTTCTTACCATCCGTGAGCATTTCGGATATCTGAAGGGTATTAAGCTTGCATATATGGGAGATGCCCGCTACAACATGGGCAATTCCCTTATGGTGACCTGCGCGAAGATGGGCATGCATTTCGTAGCGTGCACCTCTCCCAAGTACTTCCCCGATAAGGAGCTTGTTGAGGAGTGTGAGGCTATCGCCGCACAGACGGGCGGAAGCGTAACCCTTACATCCGATGCCATGGAAGGCACCAAGGGAGCCGATGTTGTCTACACCGATGTGTGGGTTTCGATGGGAGAGCCCGAAGCCGTATGGGCTGAACGTATCCCCGAGCTTTCACCCTACCAGGTAAATAAGAAGATCATGGACAATGCAGGTCCCAAGGCGATCTTCCTTCACTGCCTGCCGGCGTTCCACGACCTCAAGACCAAGATCGGCGCACAGATGGGAGCACGCTTTAATCTCACCGAGATGGAAGTTACCGATGAGGTATTCGAATCGGAGCAGTCACTCGTGTTTGAAGAAGCCGAGAACCGCATGCATACGATCAAGGCGATAATGGATGCAACTCTGTAATAATGAAAGCTAAGATATTGGAGCT
This sequence comes from Lachnospiraceae bacterium, assembly GCA_024691045.1. The sequence goes on from JAILOC010000005.1 coordinate 40,142, forward strand.
CCTGCGCCGGAAGGGTGATTACGTATCCGGCCAGGAGCTTTGTGAATTGAATAATGTTTCCCGTACCGCTGTCTGGAAAGCGATCAAGGCCCTGGAAAAGGAGGGCTATCACATCGAGGCGGTAAGAAACCGCGGCTACAGGCTGGTGGAGGATGAATCGCCGGCAGGCGGTGCAGATGCTTCCGATATCTTTTCAAAGAGTGAGATATCGAGCAGGCTTGATGAGTCAGCAGGCGTAAAGGAAGTCGTCTTTTTGCCCTGCACAGATTCCACCAATTCGGAAGCGGCAAGGAGAGCGGAAAGCTCAGACGGCGGGGTTCTCGTTGTGAGCGAGGAACAGACCGCGGGAAGGGGAAGACGCGGAAGAAGCTGGAATTCACCCGCGGGTTCGAATGTTTACTTTTCTCTTATGATAAAGCCGGACCTGTCTACGGATGTTGCACCGATGCTAACCCTCATCATGGCTCTTGCCGTGTGCAGGGGAATGGAGAAGGTGCTATCGGGTGAAGCCAGGAGTACTTCCGGCAGAAAGGGCGCATCAAGGCCCGCGGACCTTCCGATGATCAAGTGGCCGAACGACATAGTCTTCGGCGGAAAGAAATGCTGCGGAATGCTGACGGAGATGAGCTGCGAAGAAGACCGCATCAAGTATGTTGTGATCGGTGTCGGCATCAATGTCAGGGAGCAGGATTTTCCCGATGAGATAAAGGAGACCGCGGTATCACTTGAAGGTGCCTGCGGAAAGAAGATCAAAAGAAGCCTTCTCGTGGCTGAGATAATGAATGAATTCGGCCCGCTTTACGAAAGTTTTCTTGAAGAGAGGGATCTTAATTTTGCGAGGAAAGCATATTTTGACCGCCTGATAAATTCCGACAGGAAGGTCAGGGTGCTCGATCCTAATGGCGAATACGAAGGAACATGCAGGGGAATCAGTGAAAGAGGCGAACTGCTTGTCGAGGTTGAAGACGGAAAAGTAGTGAAGGTCAATTCCGGAGAGGTTTCCGTCAGAGGAGTATACGGATATGTCTGAAGAACTTGAAAACACGATGATCGATGACGGCATGGACGGAGACCTTTACGTCCTTTGCGGTGCCAATTCATACGATAAGAAATATTATTACAACAAGAGATTTGAGAAGATTCCCGAGTCCATTCAGAAGGACCTTCATATCATCTGTGTCCTTTTTACCGAAGAGGTTGGCGGGATCTTCACGATAGAATTCGATGAAGATGGTGAGATCATCCTGAGCAACAGGCATGATGAGAGCGACATCGTTTATGATGAGGTTTCCGCGGGACTCATGATAGGACAGATCCGCAAGAACAGGGCCGAACTCTTCGAATCACTCAAGGCATATTACAGGGTGCTGATACTGGGTGAAGATGTGGATGCGGTTCTTTCAGAAGAGTGATTTTCTGAAGGCGGATTGGTGAAGTGAAGCTGAGTTTTTGAGAAGGATTTGCGTATCTGTGTGAGTCACGGGTCGTTGGTATTGATGATTTGAAGATCGGAAATGTTGAATTAAAGAATGATTATATCCTCGGTCCCATGGCCGGAGTCACTGATACGGCGTTCCGCATAATATGCTCTGAACTTGGTGCGGGGCTTGTATGTGCGGAGATGGTCAGTGCAAAGGCGATTTCCTATCACAACAAGAATACCGTATCGATGCTTGAAACCGCTGAGAGTGAACATCCCGTGAGCATGCAGCTGTTCGGATCGGAGCCCGATATCCTCGGTGAGGTGACGGCCGGTCTGCAGGATCATGATTTCGAGATCATCGATTTCAATATGGGCTGTCCCGTTCCCAAGGTTGCCGGCAACGGAGAGGGAAGCGCACTTATGAAGGATCCCGGGCTTGCCGGAAGGATCCTTAAGGCTATGGTAGATAATTCGCCGAAGAAGCCCGTAACGGTCAAGATAAGAAAAGGCTGGGATGCCGAGCATATTAATGCCGTGGAGGTTGCAAAGATCGCTGAGGATGCGGGAGTTGCCGCAATAGCCGTTCATGCAAGGACCAGGACCCAGTATTATTCCGGCGAGGCCGATTGGGACATCATCAGGCAGGTCAAGGAAGCCGTGAAGATACCTGTCATCGGAAACGGTGACGTTGTCGCACCTGAAGATGCACTCCGTATGAAAAAGGAGACCGGATGCGACGGCGTTATGATCGCCAGGGCCACAAGAGGAAATCCCTGGATATTCAGACAGATATGCGACCTTGAAGCGGGAAGGGAAGTTTACATCCCCGATAACGAAGAAAAGAGAAGAGTCGCAAGAAGACACGGCGAGCTTCTCCTTATATACAAGGGTGAATACACGGCTGTCAGGGAAATGAGGGCACATCTTGCCTGGTATACGCATGGTATGCCCGGAGCATCGAAGCTCAGGGGCAGGGTATCACAGATGCTCTCGATGGATGACCTCTTTTCTGCCATAGAAGAAATATTTCCGTGAAGGGTGAACGGAGGAACCGTCCCCTCGTTCACCCCTGTTTTGGAGTGCCGGATGAAGGTATTATTTTACAGATACAACAGCATATGCGAGCCGGATTACATCGAGGCATTTAAAAAGGCAGGTCTTGAGGTTGCCGAGATCACCGAGGAAATGTACAGAAAGAGTATGTCCGGTGAGGAGAGGGCAAGGATCCTTCTTGAGGGAATAGCTGCCCATAAGCCTTTATTTGTCTTTTCGATAGATTATTTTCCGTTCATCTCGATCGT
>JAILOC010000021.1 GCA_024691045.1 Lachnospiraceae bacterium
CTTATCCGAAATAAAACTGATCTTTTCCCCGTCTTTTTCGATAAATGTGATGACAAGGGGATAAATGATGCCGTCCCTGCAAACATACTTTTCCACATACGGATAGTTGTAATCAAAACCTACTATGTCATCGACGTAAAAAATCGGATTTATTATTTGGTAATAGTATGAACTGAACCTTGAACACTCTTCATCCGAAAAGGTTGCCCTGATGTCACACAGGAGTCTTTTGTTTCCTTCATGTAAGACCAGCAGATCGCCTCTTGTGATGAGTTCACCGCTTTCCCTGTCCGCGATCCATACCGCGCCTCCGTACCTGAACAGCTGGAATGAAAGTGCCGATGATCCGGGGAGTCCTATCATGCCTCCCGAGGGTGCACTCTTGTCATTGATCGCTCCGTATAACAGGTTGACTATATCTTCGGCAGAGTCAAAAGACGGTGATGTGGGTTCTTTGGCAGTTCCGTCCAGTATACTTTCATAACGCTCCAGATACTGTCTCATATACTGCCTGGTATAATCATGCGGCTCATACGAATAGAGATATGCAAGGACCGTGGCTTTGGCAATGGGAATGTATACGAGACATAGCACTGCGCAGATGACCGCTGTGAAAAGAATGATCTTCGGTTCTTCTTTTAGATTTCTCTTTATCAGTTTTTTCTTTGTCATTTTTTCGTCTCCAGTCTGTAACCGTAGCCACGCAGGGTGACTATCATGGCTTCGGAGTTTTCCGTTTCTTTTCGTATGTTCTTGATCGGGTTATCGAGATTGCGGGGAACCGCGTCGCTTTCCGCACCCCAGATGCGGGCAAGGAGCTCATCCTTCGAAACAAGTCTCTCCGGATGCTCCATAAGGTAAAGGAGAACGTCGAATTCCCTGGGCTGCAGATTTATCTCTTTATCACCCAGATACAGCTTTCTTTCGTTTCTGTCGGCGGTAAGGTCGAGATATGTGACCGTAGAAGGCCTGCTTTCGCCGTATCTTTTGAGAAACACTTTGATCTTAGCGGCAAGCTGCGCCATGGAGAAGGGCTTTACGATGTAATCGTCTCCGCCGCATTCATATCCTTTAAGAACGTCTTCCTCGGAATATCTTGCGGTGACGAAGATCACGGGAGTCTGTATGCCGCGCCTTCTTAAGCTTTTGCATACTTCAAATCCGTCCCGTTTCGGCAGACCTATATCGAGCAGTATGAGGGAATACAGAGTTTGCGCTGCCATTTCCAGACCGTCGCGTCCGTTGTCGGAAATATGGATGCGCCACTCGCCGCCACCCGCATTCTGCAGGTATTCCTGAAGATTATCCGCGATATCCGGATCGTCTTCGATAAGTAGGATCTCGATCATAGCCTGCCTCCTTTTGTGCACATATAGACAATAACACAGAAATGTATTCGGAATGTATGCAAAAAACATCATTCTCATCTATGCATGCATAGGGACATTTAGTATACTTTTCGTATGTATACTCTTATCTGCAGGGCGGATATAATATACTAAGCATTTCCATCAATTGCAGAGAAGGAATCAGATGAATAATAAAACTTCGAAATTTTCAAAAGTGATGTCTTTTATCTTTGCCACCGACAGCGAGATTCAGGTCATTGCGTTCAACATACTCGCATTCTGCGGTGTCACTGTGAGTGTCATCACTGCGATCGTAAACGGTCTTCGCGGATCAGGTGCCGTGATCCCTGATGCGGCAGGTGCCATCGGTTCGATTGCGCTTATGTATTACTGCCATAAGACCGGCAATTACAAAAGGGCTATGATCCTTACCGTCTTTTTGATATTTATAGGCCTGTTCTCATTCCTGTATTTCATTCAGGGAGGATACCACGGCGGCATTCCTTCGTTTTTTATCTTCGGCGTGGTTTTCACAGCTTTTCTGCTCAACGGGATCTCAATGGTGGTGCTGATAATAATTGAATTGGCGTGGTATTCATTGCTGATCGTTTATTCGTATTATCATCCCGTGATGCTTAATAATGATGAGAAATTTTATATGACCTGTGTGGTCATGGATATGACGCTTGTTGCCATATCACTTGCTGCAACGATGTATTTCCAGATACGCGTTTACAGGAAAAAACAGATCCAGCTGAATGAGGCTATCAGGGAAGCGGAAATTGCCAACAAAGCCAAAAGCGATTTCATAGCCAAGATGAGCCATGATGTAAGGACTCCTCTTAATACCATACTTGCCATGAACGAACTGATAGTAGACAATACCTCATCCGAACGGATAAAAGAGTGGGTCAATGACAGCAACATTTCGGGACAGCTTCTTTTATCCATGATAGATGACATGCTGGATCTTTCCAGGATCGAAGCGGGGAGGAATGTGATATTGTCCCAGCCCTGGAATACGAAAAATGTATTTGATGATATAGCGAAGATCTGGAAGCGGAATGCCGGAAAGTCAGGATTGGAATTCAAATATGAGATGGCGGATGATATTCCGGAATATCTGGACGGTGATGAGAGTGTGATCCGCAAGATCACCGATAACCTTCTGAGCAACGCTGTCAAGTACACCAGAAAAGGAAGCATAACACTTGCGGTGAAGCATGATGATATGCTTGAAATATCCGTTGCGGATACAGGTATAGGAATCGCTCCTAAGTACGTTGATGAGATATTCAGCCCTTATGAACGCGGTGTGGAAGAAGTTTATAAGGAAACAAGCGGAAGCGGACTGGGCCTTGCGATCGTCAAGGAACTTGTCGAGGCAATGGGAGGAACCATTAAATGTGACAGTGCTCTCGAAAAGGGAAGTACCTTCACTGTCAGAATACCCCAGAAGGAAGTGCTGGTCATAAACATGAAGGCCGATGACAAGAGTATGCCGCCCGAGGTCAAAAAGTCAGGTCAGTTTGTTGCACCGGATGCGCATATTCTCGTCGTCGATGACAATGCATATAACAGAAAAGTAATACGTGAATTTACCGAACCCGCCCTTATCCAGGTGGATGATGTCGAGAGCGGATACGAGGCCGTGGAGATGGTGGATATCAAGGAATACGATCTGATATTTATGGATATCCGTATGCCGCACATGGACGGAATGCAGACCCTTGCCAGGATTAAAGAGGACTATCCGGATTTCAAAACTCCCGTGGTCGCTCTTACCGGAGATATCATGAACGGAGTAGAGGATAAACTGATGTCCCAGGGCTTCAGCGGATTCCTTGCAAAACCTGTGAGCCTTTCAAAGCTTCTTGATACTATCAAGCATTTCCTTCCCGATAAGCTTGTGGAACTCGAAACGGTGGAGGATGAGGAGCTTTCGCCCGAGATGCTTGAATTCGGGCAGAACCACCTGATTACTTACGGAGTGGACCTTAAGCTCGCACTTGAATACTGTGCGGGAAATGTTGGCGAACTGCTGACAAGAGCGGAGCTGTTTGAAGAATATGCGGATTCCACGATCGCGCGTTTGAATGAACGGGTATTTGATGACGATTATTATCTGCAGATACATTCGCTCAAATCCGTGGCAAAGGGTGTCGGCGCGTTTCTTCTTGCGGAGCTGACCGAAGCCGTGGAACACAGAAAAGATGATGATTTTTCCAAGGAAGTTAATTCCCTGATAATAGCCGAGTATGAGAGAGTACGGAAAGGTATTGCCGCGTACAGGGAGGAGATTGCAAAGAAATGACTCGCAAACAGGTAATGGTAATTGATGATGACAGCGTAATGCTTCTGCTGATGAAAACACAGCTGGAGGCTTTATATGATGTTGTTACGTTTTCATCCGGGGCGGATGCTCTTAAGGAGCTGGAAACAACGGATCATCTTCCGAATCTCATACTACTCGACATAGGTATGAGGGAAATGGACGGATATGAAGTGCTCGGAAGGCTCAAGGCAAACGATAAGCTGAAGATGATCCCCGTGGTATTTCTTACCGGAATGACCGATGAGGTTTCCGAATGCAGGGGACTCGAAATGGATGTCGTCGACTATCTGAAAAAGCCTGTTGCCGGTAAGGTTCTTTTTGCGAGGGTGCAGCATTACATAGAGCTGTATTCCGATGTGGAAAGCAAGGGCAAGCTTGACGAAAACCTGCTCAATTCTGTCTCCGAGCCGCTTACCGAAAGGGAACTCGAAACGGCAAGGCTTATGGCTGAGTTCCGTTCCGACCGCGAGATCTGCGATATTCTCCATATCTCGATGCCCTACACCAAGAAGCTTGTTTCTTCCGTCAAAGAAAAACTGAATCTCGAAAAACGCGGAGATATAAGACGCTTTCTCGTATGATACGGTTTGAATATGGGGTATGGGTCCTGCGGATATCCGCGGGATCTTTTTTTATTAATTTTTCTTAAACTGTAACCACGGCACAGTAAAAATTGCTATATATGGTGAAGGGCATTTTTTCGGAGAAGACTATGGAAGATGAGAAGATAATCGATCTGTTTTTGAATAGGGACGAAACTGCCATATCCCATACCCGCGATAAGTACGGGAAGCGGCTTTATGCGGTTTCCCTGCGGATAACTGCAGACATTCAGACAGCTGAAGAATGTGAAAATGACACATATATGGAAAGCTGGAACAGGATACCTCCCGCAGAACCCAGAGGTTACTTTTACGCATTCCTTTCACGTATCGTCCGGAACATTTCCATCAACAGATGCATGGAAAAAGAAAGGCTTAAGAGAAAAGCATTCATCACCGAGCTTTCGGAAGAGATGGAGCAGTGCATACCTTCGCCGTCCGATGTCGAAAGTGAGATAGACGGTATGGAACTGGGAATGCGCATAAGCGATTTCCTTTTTGAGCAGTCAAGGGATAAAAGGATCATCTTTGTACGCAGATATTATTACCTTGATTCGGTCAGGCAGATATCGGATGCGCTCGGGTGCTCCGAGAGTAAGGTCAAGACGCAGCTTTTCAGGATGAGGAATGAGCTTAAGGCGTATCTGGAAGAGGAGGGATATGAGTTATGAGCGGATATGACATGCTGATGTGCATTTCGGATATTGATGAAGAGCTTATTGAAGAGGCGGAGGACATCAGGAAAAAGAAACATTCGGCTGTATGGAAGTATTTTCCGACGGTGGCAGCGGCTGTGATCGCAGTGTGCGTGATCTTTGCTGTTCCGATAATGGCCGTGGCGGGAAGCAGGCAGGTATATGAAATGCTGTACCTGATCTCTCCCTCTCTTGCCCAGAGGCTTAAACCCGTCAATGCATCCTGCGAGGATCAGGGAATACTGATGACGGTGGTGGGAGCTGATCTCGACGGCGATGAAGCCCGGATAGTGGTTTCGCTCAGGGATCTTGAGAAAGACCGTATCGACGGAACCGCCGATCTGTTCGACAGCTATTCGATCCATACGCCTTACGACCAGTCCGGCGGCTGCACTTCGATAGGCTATGATGAAGAAACCGGAGAGGCTTCGTTTCTTATCACCGTTCATCATATGGCCGGTGAAATGATGCCGGGGGATAAGGTCACATTCTCCGTATCGAGTCTGCTGCTGAATAAAAGATCTTTCGATATGATGATCTCTCAGATAGACACAACCGTTTTCCCGGAGATTTCAGAGGTGCTTGAAGGTGTCAGTCTCAGAGGAAGGGGCGGAAGCATAAATGATGAGGACCTTATATATATGGCTCCGAATATTGAACCGGTCGTCATAACTCCCGGTGTGACACTTATGGGATACGGCATTCTGAACGGAAAGCTCCATGTGCAGATAAAGTATGACGACATATGCAATACCGATAATCACGGTTTTCTTTTCCTGGAAAAGGAAGGATGCGAAAGGATTCCTTACGAAGGCAGTTATTCGTGGTTTGACGGTCCGGACAGCATCGAAGAATATGTCTTCGCATATCCGGAAGGAGAGCTTTCGGAATATGCGGTATCCGGACAGTTTTGGACGGCAGATAAGGCGTTGGATGGATACTGGAGTGTCACAGTTCCTCTTTCCTGAAAATGAAAAGGGTTTGAATTATCTTTCCTTTAGTTTCATACTGTAATCATGAAACCTATCAACATCTATGCGCTTACAAGGTTAAATGATCCCGAGCTGATGTCAAAGGTTGAAAGGCAGATGTCCGGGCGCGGAAGATTCATCAGGATCCGCGAATGGGAAACGGAGGGGCTCAGACTTTTTTCGGAAAGGCTGCAGTCTGTGTGCTCCGATGCCTGCCTGCTCACATTCTATTACTCATATACGATGCAAAAGCTCGGAAAAGAATTCGATCTTATTCGCATCGCGGATGACCAGATCGTCAACATCGAACTCAAGAGCGGCAACGTATCGAACGAAGCGATACGAAGCCAGCTCATTCAGAACAGATACTATCTCTCGACCCTGGGGAAACCTGTATACTATTACACCTATATAAGCGGTCAGGACAGGCTCGTAAGGCTTTCAAACAGCGGAAGGCTTATAGAAAGCACCTTCGAAGAGCTCAGTGTGCTCCTGGACAATCAGGATGGCATATACACAGGAGACATCGAGGAACTTTTCAAGGAAGACAGGTATCTGATCTCACCGATAACAGATCCCGGAAGATTCCTGCGCCAGGAATATTTCCTTACCTTCCAGCAGCGTGACATCAAAAAGCAGATACTTAAGAATATTTCCGACGGACGTAACCTTCAGGGCTTTACCGGACTTCCCGGCACGGGCAAGACGATCCTTCTGTACGATATCGCAATGAGCATGTCGCGGAAGAATCCGGTGTGCCTGTTTCATTTCGGATCGCACAGAAGTGAGCTCCGGGAGCTGGATGAGCGTCTTAAGAGGATAGATTTCTATTATTGCGAAAAGAATACCGTCCCGTCCGTGGAAAAGGATTATTCCGCCATATTTATAGATGAAGGTCACGGTATGGGAGAGAAGGCGTTCGGCGTTATCTGCGAATATGCTAAGAGATGGAACGCTCCCGTTATCATTTCTTATGACGATGCCCTCTGCGTATCCGAAAAGGAAAGACTTGGCATCGGTGCGGTGGTCTTTGAAAAGCGTGAGGATTTCACGGGCTTTAAGCTGACCAACAAGATCAGGATGAACAACGAGCTTTCGACATTCCTCCGTACCTTCCTTTCCGCATCGAAGATGTACAAAAGGGAATATCCGAACGTATCGGTCGTGTACGGTGCAGACATGGATGAAGCGATGAACCTTATCCGCTTCTACGAAAGAGAAGGTTATATGTTCATCTGGGACCGTGGGCTCGGCATCGATATAGGTGAGACAGAGAGGTTTCCCGGCGAAGCACTCACACGCATAGAATCGGAATCCGTCACCGGAAAGGAATTCGACAAGGTAGTGATGCTGCTCGATCATTCTTTTTACTATGATGATGAGAGGTTCCTCAGGAATAAGGAGTCTGACACCTCGGCCGAAACCGCAAGAATCATGAACCTCTTCCACGGACTTTCCCGCGCCAAGAAAAAGATCGCGCTCGTCGTTGAAGGTAACATGAAACTCATGGAGCAGATATATCACGTGCTTCAGAAGTGAACAGGGATGAACGGATGAACCGTCCCCTTGTTCACCCGGAAATTAAAAAGGTGGTCATCCAGACCACTTTTTATCTTTATCTGCTTGATATAATAAAAAATTAGCTGTACGGATTGCATATGTTACGGTTGAAGTATCCGATCGTGATTTGATTAAGCGAGGTGAATCCAATGGAGGGAAAATCGGAAAAGATATCAACACAGGAGTTGTGGGCACGTCTTTTTAAATCCGCCTCTGTCGGAGATTATCTGGATAAAATGACGGATGAGTGTGAAATGCCGGCATTTTCGGAATACATAACATTTTTATGTCAGGAAAGACATGAG
>JAILOC010000041.1 GCA_024691045.1 Lachnospiraceae bacterium
TAATTGGGATCGACACCCGCTGATACATCACTTGAGAGCATGCAGCTTCTTGAAAGCGCACGCTTAAGATCAATCTCGGATTTATATTCGCCGCAGAGGTTCATAACCTCGGCTACCGCATTTTCGAAGAACTTCGATCTCATACCGGTAGCTCCTACCGAACCGATCTCTTCTTTATCGACGAGAATTGTACAGATAGTTCTGTCGCACAGGGGAAGATCGAGCATTGCTTTAAGCGAAGTAAATGCACATACTCTGTCGTCCTGTCCGTATGAAAGGATCATCGACCTGTCAAAGCCGGCTTCCCTGGCACGTCCTGCGGGAACAACCTCAAGCTCTGCGGAATAGAAATCCTTCTCTTCAAAATCATACTGCTCTTTAAGAATGTTAAGAATGGCGGTCTTTACTCCGTCCTTCTTTTCTTCCTTTACCTTCGCATTCTTCCTTACATCGGCACCCAGAGCGATGGGCTTGTTTCCTACGATGACATCGAGGTCTTCACCCTCGACAACCTTGCTGCCCTTCTTTTCCATCTGGTCCTGTGCAAGATGAATAAGGAGGTCCGAAACGAAGAATACGGGATCGTCGGGATCCTCACCTACATTTATCTCGATGGTGCTTCCGTCCTTCTTCACGACAACGCCGTGTATTGCAAGCGGAAGCGCCGTGTACTGGTACTTCTTGATGCCACCGTAGTAATGCGTATCGAGAAGAGCGAAGTCATCCTTCTCATAAAGGGGATTGCTCTTAACATCCATCCTCGGGGAATCAATATGCGCTCCGAGAATGTTCATTCCGTCGCTGAAAGGCTTCTTTCCGATCCTGAACAGGCATACGGACTTGTTCATCCATACGGTATAAACCTTGTCTCCCGCCTTAAGCTTTTTGTTCGATCCGATCAGCTTATCAAGCTCTGCATAGCCGTTTGCTTCGGCCATGTTGACGATCATGTCAACGCATTCTCTCTCGGTCTTTCCGTTTGAAAGGAAATCGATGTACTCAGCGTTCAGTTTTTCAAGTTTCTTAAGTTCTGCCTGAGAATACTTTTTCCAGATCTTCTCGTATTCCATTATTATGGACCTCCATAAAAAATTTTGAGCCCACCGTTGAATAAATCAAATTTGCTTATCTTAGTGTCACCCGCTACCGCTCGCTGCAATGACTGTCAGCTTCTGAGTTCAATACCCAGGCTCTGAAGTCCGTTAAGGATCTTCTTCATTGCGCCGTTTACATCGTTATCCTCAAGGGTTCTGTCCTTGGCACGGAATGTGAGCGAATATGCAACTGACTTGAAGCCCTTTGCAACCTGCTCTCCCTCGTAGATATCAAAGAGCTTGATATCCTCAAGGATATTTCCGCCGCGCTGTGCGAAGATTGCTTCGATCTGTCCCGCAAGGACCTCGCTGGGAACGAGCATTGAAAGATCTCTTGTTACGGCAGGGAACTTGGCAATACCCTGATACTTGTGATCGAACGATACGAAATCCATTACCTCGGGCATATCAATGACTGCGATGTAAACCCTTGTCTTGATATCATAATTTGCGCAGACTGCGGGATGAACCTCACCGAGATATCCTATAGTCTTTCCTTCGTACCTGATAAGAGCCTGTCTTCCGGGATGAAGGAAGATCTTTCCGGCCTTAGGGTCATACTCTCTCTTAGCTTTCATTCCTACGGAATTAAAGAATTCCTCAACCGCACCCTTCATGGTGAAGAAGTCGCCCTTGCCGTAGAAGCCGAGTGTGAACTGCATTCTCTCATCGGGATAATCGGTAAGGGGAAGAGAATCAGCAACATAGATATTACCGAGCTCGTAGAGCTTAACCTCGGAATTTCTGTGATTGTAATTATTTGCAAGGCAGTTAAGCATTCCGTTAACGGAGATGGTTCTCATAACAGAGAAATCTTCGCCTAGGGGATTGCTGATCCTGATAGCCTTTCTCTCAACAGCATCTGCAGGAAGGTTAAGCTTATCGAATACCTTGGGGCTTTCGAATGAATAGAAGTAGGTCTGTGAAAATCCGCACATCTCCGCGGTCTCACGAGCCTTCTCTTCCACACGGTTCTTAAGTCCGAGACCTCCCATTGCGTTTCCGCCGGGAAGAGTAGTGGGGATCTTGTCGTAGCCTTTGAATCTTGCAACTTCCTCTGCAAGATCGCAGTTACCGATGAGGTCCTGTCTGAATGAAGGGATAACGATCTCCCCCGCAGTCCTGTCATAAACTAGTTCTTCTTTTTCGAATACCGCGATCATCTCATCTGCGGTATATGATGTTCCGAGAAGAGCATTTATGCGGTCAGGCTCGAATTTGATCCTCTTCAATTCTGCAAGTGGCTCCTTAACATCAACGATACCTCCCACCACTTCGCCGGCACCGAGCTCTTCGATGAGCTGACAGGCTCTGTTCATCGCTTCTTCAGCATTCCTGGGATCAAGTCCCTTCTCGAAGATACCGGAAGCATCGGTCCTGAGGCCGATCCTCTTTGCGGATTTTCTGATATTGGTTCCGTTGAAGGTAGCTGCTTCGAAAAGAAGGTTCTTCGCATCATCTGTGATCATGGAGTTTTCTCCGCCCATGATGCCTGCGATACCTATCTCCTTTTCGCCGTCGCAGATCATAAGAACATCGTTATCAAGATTACGTTCCTGACCGTCGAGAGTAACGAACTTATCTCCGTCCTTGGCTCTTCTTACGATGATCTTGCCGCCTGCAACCTTATCAAAATCGAATGCGTGCATGGGCTGGCCATACTCGAGCATTACGAAATTGGTGATGTCAACGATATTGTTGATGGGTCTGATGCCTGCGGCACCGAGTCTGTGCTGCATCCACTTAGGCGAAGGCTCGACCTTGATATTTCTTACAAGTCTGGCCGTATATCTGGGGCAAAGATCGGGAGCCTGCACTTCTACCTTAACGAAGTCGTTAACGTCCTCGGAATTGCCGGTAGCCTTGACCACGGGGGGCTTGAATTCTTTTCCGAAGGTAGCGGCTGCTTCCCTTGCGATGCCGATGATGCTGTAGCAGTCAACCCTGTTGGATGTTACTTCATATTCGACAACGGTGTCATGAAGTCCGAGAAGCTCGACGGCATCCGCACCGACTAAAGTGTCTGCGGGGAAGATGTAGATTCCCTCGGGATCCGCTTCGGGATAGAAATTGACGTCGCTTCCGAGCTCGTCGATGGAACACATCATACCGAAGGATTCGACTCCGCGGAGCTTGCCTTCCTTGATGGGATATCCTTCTTCGGGAGCGGGACCGTCAGCGTGAGCGCTTCCTGCAACCCTTCCGCCCGCAAGAACTACGGGAACCTTATCTCCCTTGTGAACATTGGGAGCACCGGTAACGATCTGGATGGTCTCAGAGCCGGTATTTACCTGACAGACAACAAGCTTATCTGCATCGGGGTGCTGTTCAACGCTAAGTACTTCGCCAACGATGATCTTCTCGAGATTCTTGTCTCTTCTTGAATAGTTTTCTACCTTGGTGCCCGACAGGGTCATTCCGTCTCTGTATTCCTGATCCGTTACGTCAAGATCAGGCACATAATCTTTAAGCCAGGACAATGGAGTATTCATATCTGTAAAATCCTTTCGTATTAAGGTCTCGGGCAATATGCCCGTTTTCGATCAGTCAACGTGCGATCAGAACTGCTTAAGGAATCTGAAGTCATTTTCATAGAGGAGCCTGAGATCGTCGATCTCATATTTAAGAAGTGCTATTCTCTCAAGTCCTACTCCGAAAGCAAAACCGTTATATTCGTTAGGATCGATATTACACATCTCAAGGACATGGGGATGAACCATTCCGCATCCGAGGATCTCGATCCATCCTTCGTTCTTACAGAACCTGCATCCCTTGCCGCCGCACTTAAAGCAGGAAACATCCATCTCTGCGGAGGGCTCGGTGAACGGGAAGTGGTGAGGTCTGAACTTAACCTTGGTATTCTCACCGAACATCTGTCTTGCGAATTCCTGAAGAGTTCCCTTGAGATCTGCGAAGGTGATGTTCTTGTCGATCACAAGACCCTCAACCTGATGGAAGCAGGGTGAATGTGTCGCGTCCACTTCGTCCGAACGGAAAACCCTACCGGGTGCGATCATCCTGATGGGAAGCCTTCCCTTCTCCATCTCGTGGATCTGGCAGCCCGAAGTCTGCGTTCTCAGAAGCATTTCGCCGTTAATATAAAAAGTATCCTGTTCATCCTTGGCGGGATGATCTGCAGGAATGTTGAGTGCTTCGAAATTGTAATAATCCTTCTCGATCTCGGGGCCTTCGACAACCTCATAGCCCATGCCGATGAATACCCTCTCGATCTCGTCGAGTGCGATCTGAATGGGATGACGGTGTCCGGGAGCATTTACATCTCCGGGAAGAGTTACATCAATGGTCTCGGTCTTAAGCCTGAGGTCAAGCGCAGCGTTTTCAAGCTTTGCCCTGGTATCCTCAAGAACCTTCTCGATCTCCGCTCTGGTATCGTTAACAAGCTGTCCGACCTTGGGACGATCCTCCGGAGAAACATCCTTCATGGATTTTAAGACTTCTGTAAGCTCACCCTTTTTGCCGAGGATGGCAACGCGCACCTCGTTCAGCTTATCGGGGGTATCGCTTTCTGCGATCCTCGCAAGAGCTTTCTGCTTAATCTCTTCAAGTTTTTCTTTCATATGATTCCTTCCCGGCTCCTGAAAGCCTAAGATTATTTATCCTCTTTGTCCAAAAAAAGCCTTTTGAATTCCGATGTCACACGGGGCCATATATGATTGAAATACGCTCCGATAAAGAGCATATACATGCAGCAGTACATCCACAGCATCGAGACGACAAGGAAGGTCATCGTTCCGTAGATCGTGATGCCGTATCCCATATTTACTATTGCGGTGAATACCACCGAAAAAAACATCCACCCCGCCGATGCGATCATCGCTCCGGGGATCTGCTTTCTGTACTTAAGCTTTAATCCCGAGGTCTGAAGACTGTTGCCTTCCTCATCGATCCAGGGATCCGTCTGGTTCCAGATCTTAACAAGCTTTTTGTCCGAAAACATCTTGATCTGTCTGTTCTTATTCTGCGGGCCGCGGTAGGGCATCCATGTGTAAAAGACAGCAAACACAAGTGACAGAATAAGAAATGTATATAAAAGTCTCGGTTTAATGATAAAGCCTTTCAAAACCGAAACATCTATCTTCATGTAGATAAGAATGCGTCTGAACAGATCTGTGCCAACGACGATGATCGAAATGCTCAGAAGCAGTGAAAGAAGCATTACCAGGATATAGAATCCGCTGATGACTCTGAGTGTGAAATAGTTTCTCTCCTCTTTCACTTCATTGACGGTATTGAGACCCTGTATTATGGCCATGATACCCTTTCCCGCAGTCCATATCGTCGCAATGATCGATACGGTTATGACTCCCGCGGTCGAATCATATATCTGATAGATCAGATCCTCAAGAAATCCGTTGAAAATGATGGGCGTTGAAGCCTCTATCAGTTTTATGAGTTCCTCTTCGCTGAGCCCCGTATAGGGAAACATACTGCATATGAGCACCATAATAGGAACCAGCGATATGAAAAGGAAAAATGCTGCACTGGCTGAATAAGCATTTATGTCCAGCTGTCGCATCCTGACGACAAACCTTCTTGCTTTGAAAAACAGTTCGATCATAAGTGATAAGAGCCTGCAGACATAGCAAAACCCTTAGAAGACCCCTCGCCTTTTGACGCCTAGCCTAAGCCAGGTGGGTAACCGCATCATGACATTTGCCTTCCCCTGGCGCCTTTCGGTGGGGGCATGACAGCCGACATGAGATGTAGGAATCCCGTTAAAGGTAAATGTAGGTTCAAAAAATACAAGGGAATCAACCTCGGGCTAAGCTAATTATAGTCTTAAAAGCCCGTATTATCAATATTTTTTGCACAGCAGGACGCTTACATCAGACTGTGTTCCGAGGGTTCCGCCGCTCTCCAGCAGGGAGACCGAAAAACCGTAGGAATTCAGGTTTTCCGTAACCGTTTCCACAGCAGAATCCTGCCAGACCAGATAAAACCTGTCCTCTTCCGGAATGCTGTAGAAAAACTGGGCATTTTCGATCTTGACTGTCGTATCCGGGAAATAACATCCCGCTATGGTAAACTCCTCCTGCTCTATGTCCGAATAGATCACTTCGCCGTAAGGTATCTTTACAAGTGCAAGAAAAGTCTCTGTCTTGTATGAAAAATCGGCCTGAAGGGCTACGCTTTCTTTGTAAGTTCCGAAGCAGGTCATAATAAGGCTTGCCGAGAAGAATGCAGCGCAAAAGGAAGACACCGCGATCCTCTTATTCTCGGAACCGGTTATCTGGGAAACGATCCTTTCGATCGCAAGCCCAAAGAGAAGCCAGCCTATTCCCGAAAGCGGATAAATGAACCTTGACAGAAACATCGGCCGTACAAATTCAGAGACCGCAGCGCCTGTAAGGAAGGTGATTCCTATAATTGCGATACCGGAAATGATGAAGTAAAGCTCGCTGAAGAGGGTCTTCTTTTTATCCTCAAATTCGCGTGACTTTCTCAGATCGAGGACATTAATGACTATCATCACAAGTATCAGGAAAAAAGCGGGGATATAGTATCTCTTAAGCCCGAAGATCTCACGCATCGTCTCATCGAAATGCGAATACCCCTCGGCCCACCAGCCGCCGGACCTGACGCCGAAATTCCTGATCATCACACCCAGCCATGGCAGGTA
>JAILOC010000044.1 GCA_024691045.1 Lachnospiraceae bacterium
GGATGCATACTGCGTATCCCTGGCAAGGAGCTTTACCACGCCCTTGAGCATATCCTCGAGCTTGTCCTGACGCTCCATCAGGACCTTCTTCATCTCGGATATCTCCCTGTCCTTGGCTTCCATCATGGTGTCCACGTAGAATCTGTATCCCTTGTCGGAAGGAATACGTCCCGCGGATGTATGGGGCTGGATGATATATCCCATCTCTTCAAGGTCCGCCATCTCATTTCTGATGGTAGCGGAGCTTAAGTTGAGATCTGTGTATTTGGATATGGTCCTGCTGCCGACCGGTTCTCCGGTCTCAAGATAATTGCGGATGATGGCCTGCAATATAGTGGCTTTTCTTTCATCCATTTCCATACCCGTACCCCTTTCTCTAATTGTTAGCACTCAATTAATTAGAGTGCTAACATCTACAAGAATTAAATTATCACTATGAGTTCCCTGTGTCAACACATCATTTATGAAATATATATTAAGAACATGCTTTTCCGGGATCGCTGTGCGATCCCCGCTCACCCCCACCCCAAAATCCCCGTTCGGTATGCGGGATGCATTAAAAGCAAAAAAAGACCGCTCCGGAAATCCGGAACGGTCCGTGTATGTACATTAATCTATCAGATATTGAAGTCTCCGCTCTCGCCGTTCATAACATAGTAAACCTTGTTCTCTTCGGGCTTGATGTAGAGCTCAATCTTCTTAAGCTCTGCAGGATCCTTGCCAAGATCGAACTTCCAAACATCCTGAGCGATCTTTACAAGAGCTGCTTCGGTGTATTCTCTCTCTCCCAGCTGAAGAACAACCTTTGCCTTGACATCCTTCTTAGCTGCAGCGGGCTTCTTAGCTGCTGCAGGCTTCTTAGCCGCTGCGGGCTTTTTAGCTGTGGTCTTCTTTGCTGCGGGCTTCTTTGCTGCTGCCTTTGCAGGAGCTTCAGCCTTAGCTGCTTCAGGCTTAGCGATAGACTTCTTTTCGACTGCCATATTGTTTCTCCCTTCTAACCTACATAAAAAAATTCATAACTCCTCAGAGGATTCTTTCCCCGTAAAACCGAGTTTAATATAACAAATGGTTTTTGTCAACGCAAAATGCCGATATTTAAAGAAAAAATCGCACTTTTTGGGGAGTGCGGGGTGAGATGATCCGCAATTTGCCGCAGGGCTTTTATGACATACATGTCATGATCACGACTCGAGATATTCCATCAGACGGTCATAGTTTTTGAGGGCCATATCATACCCTTCTTTATATAGGATCTTCAGATGCTCGGGATCCTTGTCGATGCGCTTTGTATCGCTCTTGTGATCGGGACGCAGTACAAATGCCTTCCCTTCCTGTTTCATTTGTTCCACAAAAGCAAGCTGCTTATTGTATCGTATGTCGCGGTTTCTCATAAGCTTCCAGATCCGGGGATAGGAGGCATATCTGATCTTGAGAAGTGCCAGTTCACTCTCGGGTATCGGTGTCCTTACATATCCCACTTCCTTGGTAAGGATGACGAGGTTTTTGGCATTGCCGCTCATTATGGATCTTTCGAGAGGAATGGCATCGCTGAGTCCGCCATCCAGATATTTCCTTCCGTTCACTTCAACCATACGTGCAACAAGGGGAAGCGATGCGGATGCCCGTAGCTTATCCATGTTCCTGCCCCTGCAGGACTTCATGCGAAGATATGCGGGCTTGCCGGTCTCGACATCGGTAACCACGGAATACGCGTTTCCTTCATATCTTTCATATGCATCATGGTCGAAGGGATTGAGGTCATTCGGAATAAGACCGTAGGCTATATCGGTATTGAAGAGATTTCCCGTAAAAAGAAGCGAAGGAACGCCGCAATACCATCTGGTATCGAGATAATCAACACTGATATCGAAAGCCCTGCCTCTCTGACCCGAGATATAGCTGGTCATATGGCACGCTCCCGCGGATACTCCGTAGATATCGGAAAACATTATGTTTTTGTCCATGAGAAGATCGAGGACTCCGGCAGTGAAGATGCCCTTCATTCCACCGCCTTCAAGAACAAGTCCGGCTTTGTACATCGCGTTCTCCTTTTCAGATACCGTATTCTTCCTTAACAAATTTCTCAAGTACGGGAAGAGATCTCTTTACCTTTTCGGTATCGATGCAGTATGCCATTCTGAAATATCCGGGTGCGCCGAAGCTGTCACCGGGAACCAGAACAAGGTCATACTTGAGAGCCTTCTGTGAAAAGGCGATCGAGTCCGCTTCAAGTGCCTTGGGGAAGATATAGAAGGTTCCGCCGGGACGCACTACGGTAAAACCGAGTTCAATGAGCCTGTCATATATGAGATTCATATTGGTCTCGTATACGGACAGATCAGCGGTAAGGTCGATATTTTCAGCAACAGCCCTCTGCATCAGGGATGTGGGGCAGTTATGTCCGATGCCCCTGGAGATCTGGACCGCCATATTCACCATAAGATCGGCGCCTTCCGCTGCGGGATTTACGGCCATGTAACCTATTCTGTCTCCGGGAAGCGAAAGCGACTTAGAGAAGGAATAGCACATGATCGTATTGTCGTAGAACCGGGAAATACAGGGAGCCGCTTTCCCGTCAAATACGATCTCTCTGTAAGGCTCATCGGAAATGATATAGATGGGATGTCCCAGCTTTTCCTGTGCTTTTCTGAGGATGTCGGAAAGCTTTAGGACGGTATCCTCGGAATAAACTACACCCGAAGGGTTGTTGGGCGTGTTGATGAGGACCGCCATGGTCTTCTCATTGATCATGCTCTCAAACTCTTCGAAATTGATCTGGAATGAGGCGGTATCGGGGCTTACGATCCTGAGAACCGCACCCGTCATCTCAACATAGGGCCGGTACTCGGGGAAGAATGGTGCAAAGGTAATGATCTCATCACCGGGCTCGGTAACAAGTCTGAATGCATGTGCAAGAGCGGAAGCCGCGGCACTGGTCATGAAGATGTGCTCTCTCTTATAGGGGATTCCGAATCTGCGCTCGAGGGATGCGGCTACGGCATCTCTTGCCTCGGGAAGTCCGGGATTCGGAGAATATCCGTGAAGGGACCTCGAATCAAGCTCTCCTATGAGTCTCACAAGAGACTCGTTATAAGCAGCAGGCGCGGGAACCGAAGGATTTCCCAGGCTGTAATCAAATACATTCTCATATCCGATCTCCTTACCTCTCTCCGCAGCCTTACCCGCAAGATCCCTGATGACCGACTTTGCTCCGAGCATATCTATATATTTCTGTACAAGCATCTTTCTTCACCTCATACTGTTTTCTTTTGCAACATCCATACAATATTATAATTTATTCGCCCTGATAGCAAGCAATTACACGTATTGTGAGTCGGGACGGCATATCTGTTTTGACGATTTAAAGTGAGCTTAGTGGTTCTTGAAATGTGTCCTATAACCAGCGGCATTTTGCCCGGATGGCAAAATGAGCGAACAGGAGGCACGGAAGCCTCCTGAGAGCGACGCGCAGCAGATATCATTCTTCCCACATTTCACAGAACCGCTTAGCGAAACGTCCATGAGTCAAAACAGATATACCGTCCAGGCTCAATCTATCTTAAACTCTTGACTATGCCCCGAATAATCTATAATATAGTTTCGTTGCGTGCAGAAAGCAGCTCATCATCCGGTCCTGCGCAGTGCGACACTGTGAACCGTGTCAGGTGGGGAACCAAGCAGCACTAAGCAGACCGTCCATGTGCCGCAGACCAGCCGGGTGGTGAGTTGCTTCCTGCAGGCAACTTCTTTTTTTATATGGAAATCATAAATGACATAAACGAATACTATAAAGAGTGCACTCTTTGTCCCAGGAGATGCCGTGCAGACCGCACCGGGGGCGGCAACGGCTTTTGCAGGATGAGCTCTGACCTGAAAGCCGCCAAGGCTTACCTGCATATGTGGGAAGAACCCTGCATAACCGGAGAGCACGGTTCCGGTACCGTGTTTTTTTCCGGCTGCAACATGAAATGCATCTTCTGTCAGAATTCCGAACTGTCGCTAAACGGCTACGGCAAGATCATAAGCACGGATGAGCTTGCACAGAGCTTTTTAATCCTTCAAGAAAAGAAGGCCTCCAACATAAATCTGGTCACGGGTGTATGCTTCATCCCCCATATCGTAAATGCCGTGATCACTGCCGAGAAACTGGGACTTACGATCCCCATTCTTTATAATTCAAGCGGGTACGAATCGGTGGAATCCCTGAAGATGCTTGCAGGCATCATCGATATCTATATGCCCGATATGAAATATATGTCCTCCGAAACCGCTGCAGAATACAGCTTTGCGGATGATTATCCGGATGTCGCAAAAAAAGCCGTCGCGGAAATGTTCGCACAGACGGGACCTGCGGTTATCGGAGAAGACGGTCTTATGAAAAAAGGTGTCATCGTAAGACATATGGTCCTCCCGGGCGGCGTTCCCGAATCAAAGAAGATCCTTCGCTATCTGCATGATACTTACGGAAACGACATATACATCAGCATTATGAACCAGTACACCCCAATGCCCTCCGTCGCCGGGCACAGCCTTCTTTCGAGAAAGGTCAGCGAAGAAGAGTATGAGCGCGTGCTTGATTTTGCCGATAAGATCGGCATAGAAAAAGGCTTCACCCAGTCGGGTGAAGCCGCTAAAGAATCCTTTGTTCCAAAGTGGGATTTCGAAGGAATTTAATCTTTTTCTTTCATATACTTCAGATAATTCTCAACCATCAGAGCGATCCTGAAGGTAACCGCGTCATCGAAGTTCCTCAGATCGAGACCCGTGATCTTCTCAAGCTTTTCAAGCCTGTACACAAGGGTATTACGGTGAATGAAAAGCTGTCTTGAAGTCTCGGAAACATTCAGGTTATTCTCAAAGAACATCTTGATCGTGCTCCTGGTTTCCTCATCGAGTTCATCAAGAATGCCGCCGTCAAATATCTCTCCGAGGAAGATCTCGCAAAGAGGGATGGGAAGCTGGTAGATCAGCCTTCCTATTCCGAGGTTCGTATATGCCGTGACTTCGTTTTCCGCATAGAAAATAGAACCGACATCCATGGCCATTCTGGCTTCCTTGTAGGATTTCGACACATCCTTCAGTTCTCCGACAACGCTGCCGTAGGAAACCCTTGCGGAAAGCATAGCTTCAGTATTCAGACAGGACACTATGGTCCTTGCAACTTCTTCAAGATCTTCGGGTGACGAACCATTTTTCAGACACTTTATCAGAACAAGAGAATTCTCGTCTACCCCGGTTATCACATCGCCGCCCTGCGGTGCAAAAAGTCCCTTGAGGAACTCTTTGACCACGCTTCCTCCGTCCTTTTTGAAGGAGATCAGATATACGCATCTGGGTTCATTTATATCTATCTTGAGCTTTCTTGCACGGTTATAGATATCAACAAGCAGAAGATTATCAAGAATGAGATTCTGGAAGAAGCTTCCCTTATCATCCCTTTCCTTATACGCATCAAGCAGTTCCCCGATATGGGAAACACATATCTTCGCCGTCTGATGCGCATCATCCCTGGATGCATCGCACGCCAGGACGAATCTCGCATCTCCGTCTTCATTTATCTTGAGAAAATAAACGCCTCCCGATTCCTGTGAATCAGCGGGTGACCGGGCAAAATCCCTGACGGATGCATCGGACACTTCCGGACCGTCGGCGGAAACTACCATTTTCCCTTCTACATCATAAAGGGAGAGTCCGACCTTGGTTATGGATTGCAGTCCCGATAAGCTTTTGAGCAATATCTGATTTGTGATCATTATCTTCTCCGAAGCTGATATTAAAAAAACATCCCGGGCCTAGCATAAGCCCGGGATGAGGGTTCGTAAAAAGATTAGTTTGTGATAACCTTCTCGGTGTCCGTATCGAATACGTGTATCTTCTCGATATCGATAGCGAATCTGATGTTATCGCCGGGTCTTGCGTTTGTACGAGGATCGACTCTTGCGGTGATAGGGAACTCTTCGAGATCGAAGTAAAGGAATACTTCAGCGCCCATAAGCTCGTAAACCTTAACAACTGACTCGAATACGCTTGCGGGAGAGGTCTCAATGTACATCTCTGAATCGTAAACGTCCTCAGGTCTGATACCGAAGGTAACGATCTTTCCGTCGTATCCGCCTTCGATGAGCTTCTTGCTCTTTGCGGGAGGAAGGGGAATTGCATGACCAGCGATCTCAAGGTTAGCTACATCGCCGTCAACAACTACGGTTGCATCAAGGAAGTTCATCTGAGGTGATCCCATGAATCCTGCAACGAAGAGGTTGCAAGGCTTGTCATAGAGATTCTGAGGTGAATCAACCTGCTGTACGATACCATCCTTCATAACGACGATCCTGTCGCCGAGGGTCATAGCCTCTGTCTGGTCGTGGGTAACGTAGATGATGGTGGTTCCGAGTCTCTGGTGAAGCTTAGCGATCTCGATTCTCATCTGTACACGGAGCTTAGCATCGAGGTTGGAGAGAGGCTCGTCCATGAGGAATACCTTGGGGTTACGTACGATAGCACGTCCCATAGCAACACGCTGTCTCTGTCCACCGGAAAGAGCCTTGGGCTTACGGTCGAGGAGAGAGGTGAGGTCGAGGATACGAGCTGCTTCCTTAACCATCTTGTCGATCTGATCCTTGGGAACCTTACGGAGCTTAAGTCCGAATGCCATATTATCATAAACGGACATATGAGGATACAGAGCGTAGTTCTGGAATACCATTGCGATATCACGATCCTTGGGCTCTACATCGTTCATGAGCTTGTCGCCGATGTAAAGTTCGCCGCCGGAGATGTCCTCCAGACCTGCGATCATACGGAGAGTGGTTGACTTTCCGCATCCGGAAGGTCCGACGAAAATGATGAATTCCTGATCGTTGATCTCCAGGTTGAAATCCTTAACTGCCTCAAAGCCGTTGGGATAAACCTTGGTGATGTGCTTAAGTGAAAGACTTGCCATTAGTTCATACTCCTTTCAGAATACCAATCTAGGCGTTTTACGCCCAATACATACGAAGTATACTATCATACGTCATTTGTGGAAATAATCGACTTAGACAAACTTTTATCAAACGTTTGGTCAAATTGCCATTTATGATAAAAAATGTCTAAACCTATTGGCATATTGCCCAATTCCCCATGGAACACTTTCGGCAAAATGACGTTACTTCTCTTCTCTTTTCAAGGCAGCCTGCATTGCTTCCTCTACCGGATCGGTCTCGGGAGCCTGGTCGGGGTGCTCCTCGTAAAACCTGTTTTCTACCTGCTCAAACGCCTTCCTGTAAAGCATTGCGCTCAGATATCCGGGGCCGCTGATGCCGAACATTATTACTATGGGGATCAGGGGACTCTCGATTCCGATAAAAAGAAAGATGGCCACGGGGATCATGTAAAGGATTCCCATAAGAATCGCTCTGGGAAGGATCGCAACGGTCATATGGAGACCGCTCTTGATGGTTCCCTTGATCGTATTGTCGAATCTTGCCAGAACCGGGAAGATCATGATGCAGCCGATATAGATAAAGAACAAAAAGGCGAACATCACGGCTCGGACTATCTGGGTTCCCTCGCCCTCAAGGCCGAGCGCGAAAAAGACGTCAAATATTCCGAGAACGATAACAACGAGCATAATAAGCCAGATAATGGTGGCCTGCTTGAAATTCTGTCTGAATGAGCGGAAAAACCCTTTGGTGGTGCCGGTCTCCTCATTCTTAAGAAGCTTGTAGCACATATAATCCTTGGCCGTCAGTGCGGCCCCCATCGTAATGACCGGGAGGCAGAGCGCAAGCGTAAGGATATTGATCCACATAAGATCTGCCATCTTGGTCAGTGCTACCATGAATTTTGAATCGGGGTTAAATAATCTCACTTTGTACCTTCCTAAAAAACCAGTTCCATTCCGGTTACCTTGATACCGGAGATGTTCTTCTCCGGCTCGGTCACCTTAAATCCTATCTTTTTGTAAAAATCGATGGCATAAGGCGCAGCCCTTACCACCATTGTGTTCTCATGACAGACATCCCTCAGGTATCTGCAGAGCTTATCGACTATCTCCGACGCTATGCCCATACGGTGGTATTCCTTTTTCACGAAAAGGAGGGAGAGCCTGTTGGTGTTCCGAAGCGATCCCACACCGACGATCTGACCGTCCAGCCTGGCTACGACCATCGGATAATTTCCGTTAAGGAATGCCTTGTGCAGATCGTCATCCGTCACAAATTCAAAAAAATGCCCCACTCCTTCGGATCCGTAATCCTCGGCCTCGAATTCCATAAAGGTAGTCCAGACCAAAGAGATACTGTCCGTCCAGTCCTCGGGGCGGGCCCATTCGTACATTATCCGGGATTTCAGGAGAGCCTTGCCGTTATCCATTCAAGGATATCCTCTTTGACAACTTCCCTGTCATCCTCGTTGAGTATTTCGTGTCTGTCTCCGGGATAGAGCTTCACGGTAATGTCGCGAACCCCGGCATTTTTGTAGCTTTCTACCGCAGTCTTAACGCCCTCGCCGTAATTTCCGACGGGGTCCTCCTCACCCGCAACAAAAAAGAGAGGCAGATTCTTGGGCACGGCATCTATATTGCTCTGCTTCTGCATGCGCTTTATCAGCTCCATGAGAGTGATATAGCCGTTGGCGGTAAAACCGAATCCGCACATCGGATCTGCAATGTATTTATCTACGTTTTCACTGTTTACGCTGAGCCAGTCATAGGATGTACGCGGCGATTCAATCTTCTTGCAGTAGTTTCCGAAGCTCATCTTGGCCATAAGGGGAGACTTTGCTTTCGAACCCTTGAAAAGAGCCGTCATCTTGGCGATCGTGCTTCCGGCAAAGACTAATCCTCCGGGCGTGGTTCCGGTACCCATGATGACTGCCATATTGATGCCGGTTCCATATCTGTAGATATAGTTCCTTGCGATGAAGGAGCCCATGCTGTGACCCATTATGATGATGGGAAGCCCGGGGAATTTATCCTGGGTGATCTTCTTTAATCTGTGAACATCCCTTACAACAACGGTCGCCGGATCCTGCTCACAGAAATACCCGGTGATCCCGCCTTCCGGAACGCTTCCGCCGTGTCCGAGATGATCTTCCCCGGTCACGATGAAGCCGTTTGATGTCATGAACGAAGCAAAGTCCTCGTATCTGTCAACATACTCTTCCATGCCGTGAATGACCTGGATGATGCCCTTTGCCTCACCCCTGTCCGGCATCCATCTCACACCGTGTATGGAGGATTCGCCGTCTCTCGAATCATAATAGAATTCTTCTTTTTTCATGGAAGTACTCCTTCCGTAATCATCCTATTTCCGCACCTGCAGGCATATCCTTATCTATGCCGAGAAGAGAAAGCTCTCCCTCAGCATTCTCCGCGCAAAGGAGCATTCCTTCACTTGTAAGGCCTGCGATCTGGCGGGGTGCAAGGTTGGTGAGTACAACGACCTTCTTTCCGACCATCTCTTCAGCCGAATAACCCGACTTGATGCCGGAAAGGATCTGTCTTGTCTTACTTCCTATCTTAACCTGTGAGCAGAGGAGTTTCTTGGACCCCCGAACCTCTTCGCAGGAGATGATCTGTCCGACCTGCAGCTGGAGCTTTGCAAAATCGTCATAGCTGATCTCTGCCTTGGGCTCAAGGTCTATGCCGTCATCTGCGGCTTCTTCCGTATTTTCTCCGGAGGTTATTCCGTTCTCTCTTTCATACTCAGCTCTCTGGGCTGCACGGATCTCCTCTACCTTCTTCATTATATCTTCAAGATTAAGGCGTGCAAAGAGAGTCTCGGGATCTGAGGTGACCTTCTTGCCGGATTCGAAAAGTCCGAATTTATCGAGATCTTCATAATCTCTCAGATCATTTTCACCGATCTGTGCAAGGATGGCCTTCGCGGTCTCGGGCATATAGGAATAAAGAAGATTTGCTCCGATCGCGATGGACTCGGTAAGGTTGTACATAACCTCCGCAAGTCTGTCCTTTCCGGCTTCGTCCTTGGCAAGAGTCCAGGGCTCGGTCTCATCGATATATTTATTGGAACGTTTGAAGATCGCAAACACTTCGTCGATGGCGTCGGCAACCCTGAGGTCATCCATCTTCGCTGTGACCTTATCCCTTGCAGCGGTAACGACTGCCTTAAGGTCGGCATCGACATCGCCTTCGGCACCTGTCTTTGTTACTACACCGTCAAAGTATTTATTGGTCATGGAGATCGTTCTCTTTACGAGATTTCCGAGGATATTCGCAAGATCGGAATTGTATCTCTCAGTCATGAGCTCCCATGTGATGGTTCCGTCATTTTCGTAAGGCATCTCGTGGAGCACATAGTAACGTACCGCATCGACACCGTAGAGTGAGATGAGATCGTCCGCATAAATGACATTTCCTCTGGACTTGCTCATCTTCTCGCCGCCCTGAAGAAGCCAGGGATGTCCGAATACCTTCTTGGGAAGGGGCTCTTCAAGAGACATAAGGAAAATGGGCCAGTAGATCGTATGGAAACGGACAATGTCCTTTCCTATAAGATGAAGATCTGCGGGCCAGAACTTTTTGTACATATCGGAACTGTTGCCGTCTGCGTCGTATCCGATACCGGTGATATAGTTGCTGAGTGCATCAAGCCATACATACACCACATGCTTCTCATCAAAAGTAACGGGGATGCCCCATTTAAATGAGGTCCTGGATACGCACAGATCCTGAAGTCCGGGCTTAAGGAAATTGTTCACCATCTCGTTCTTGCGGGATACGGGCTGGATGAACTCCGGATGCTCGTCATAATATTTCATGAGCTTGTCCGCATATTTGCTCATCTTGAAGAAATATGCCTCTTCCTTGGCGGGCTTTACCTCACGTCCGCAGTCGGGGCACTTGCCGTCGACGAGCTGGCTCTCCGTCCAGAAGGACTCACAGGGAGTGCAGTACAATCCTTCGTAAGCTCCCTTGTAGATATCGCCCTTGTCATACATCTTCTTGAAGATCTTCTGTATCTGGGCTTCATGATCCGCATCGGTGGTGCGGATGAATTTGTCGTAAGAAACATTTAGACTGTCGCAGATGCCCCTAATGATGCCTGCTATCCGGTCAACGAATTCCTTGGGGGATATACCCTCTGCCCCGGCCTTTTCCTCTACCTTCTGACCATGCTCATCGGTTCCTGTCTGGAAAAAGACTTCGAAGCCCTGCTGTCTCTTATGTCTGGCGATGGCATCCGCCATGACTATTTCATAAGAATTTCCTATATGGGGTTTGCCTGATGTGTAGGCTATTGCCGTTGTAATGTAATAAGGTCCCTTATTCTGCATACCTATCACCTTCCTTTTCGGCGTCGCGTAACGAACGTCTGTCTTTTCGAATATAATAGATTAATCTACCACAAATGGCTTTATTCGTCCATTAAACGGTTATATTCCTCGCATACCGCTTCGAATATCGCCTCGGATCCGTTGCCGCTGTCGGGATGATATACCTTGCACAGATCGCGGTATCTTTTCTTTATCTGTTCAGGAGTCCTGCAGCCCTCGAAGAATCCGCTCACGGAGCCGCTCCCGCCCCGGCTGTCTTCTATATAGTCTTCATCGCCCTCTTCTATGTATTCCTCATCCTGATAGTCATCGTCGTAATAATCTTCCTCGATGCGCTCTTTCTTACGCCCCGGAATACGTTCATGCCGGCCTTTTGTATAGCCGTCGTTATATCCCCTGTCATATCCTTCGTCGTAGCCGTGGACGTTTTCGTAGATGTCATCGATCTTCTCTGTAAGACTTTCGGACTCCTCGAGCACCTCACGCTTAAGGTTTACGTACCTGATCAGTCTGAGCACATCCAGAACCGGTCCGCCGACGATCATGATGATCACGATGAGATGGAGCTGTTCCTCCGTGACCCTGTCTTTGAGAGTGTAGAGTACATAAGCCGCAACAGCCGCAACTCCGCAGCCAACGAAGAAGTTCCTGAATATCCTGATGAAAAAGTAAACATATGACACGATGCCGTACATCGTGATGAATATCTTAGCGCAGTGCAAAGGATCCCCGGACATCGCCTCAAGTGTTGCCCCGGCATCCCCGGTCCAGAAAAGAAGACCGGTGAGGAGCAGTGCCATTATGAGTTTTGCCGGTATCACAGCCAGTCTTGCCCTGAGCTCCGCTACCTTTACAACTTTAAGTCCGTTCATTTATCCTCCGTTTTCGAAAGCCACCTTACGGCCGATGCGCCAAATCCCATCAGAAGCGATAGCTGCGACAGGTTCATGGCCGTCTGAAAGCTGAATAGATTGTTTACCATATATGCGACTATGCCTGCAGATGCCGCAAGCGCGACCGTATGAAATATTTCCGGGTATGTTCTGCGCGTGGCTTTATTCACCAATGCACCGAAAGACTGTCTGAGAAGTGAGATCAGCATTCCGTAGAAGCACACGGTTCCGGCAATTCCTGTATTTACCAGCATTGTAACAGGCTCGCAATGCGCATTTGTCAGTCTGGCCCCTCCGAAATATTCCGTTACCCTTGACGAGATACCGGGAAATCTGCCGCTGTACATAACCGAATAAAATGTATCAGGTCCGCCTCCGAAAAGCTTCTCACGGATATTCATTCTCCAAAACAGCTTAAGGCCCGAAGAGATCGTTATGCCCCTGCTGCTGGCCCATTCCTCCCCGAAAAAAAGAACAGGACCGGTTCCGAAGATTCCTCCGCTTATCGTATTAACAGTCACGACAAGAAAATATAACGCGGCCGACACACATACGGCAACGATCATAATGTTTCCGAAGACGAATCCTGTTTTATCGCATCCCTCTTTGAGCCTTCTTCGTATGACATCCGCTATGATGAGGAATACCGCCAGAAAAACAGCCAGGAATGCAGGGCTGCTGAGGATCCTTGTTACGCCGTCATTGGATCTTTCATATACTCCGCCTCTTACGGCGATCGCATGCACAAGCCCCCCGGAAAAGAATATGACCATCAGCTCCGTGAGGCTTTTAAGCCTTTTCATTTCCTTTCCGCAAAATAGGAGCAAAAGGCAGATGACTGCCGGAGCTGCGAAGTATGCGCTCGCAGAACCCTGTGTAAAGAAGCAATAGGATCCCGTGAAAAAAACAAACAGGCAGAGAGCCTTTACGGCACCTGAGTTTTTCGTTTTCTTCAGGCAGGCCGTCATATAACATACCGCAGGAACAAAAAGAACACATACAAGATATCCGCAGAACCAGTTGCCGTTTCCGATGGTTGATACCTTTGATTCGTCCCAGCCTTCTATGCCAAGATCCTTCCCGGCAATGTCTATTATGATCCCCGCTTCATATACCATGGAAGATGCAAGAATCACCGTTCCCGTAAAAAACGAACCGTTCATGCAGGTTCTTCCTATCACAAGAATACAGGCACACATTGCGATATATTCCCATGTTCCCACGAACCAGTTTGCTTCGCCGAGATATGCAATATCCTTTCTTTCGGACAGCGCATATGATATGCATATGCATAGCGTAAACAGGACTGTCCATATCTCATGGGGCAGGACCGATTTTTTCAGATTGCGGAATAATCCCGAAAAATACAGGCGGTCTTTTGTAAACAGCCGTGCGGTCACGGAAACAAGGAACAATACCGCGGAGACGAGAAACATCCACAGAGTGATCTTAAGATGTGCTATCCAGAAAATCGACTTGTCCGTGCCGAGAGTATTATAGCCCGTAAGATACAAAGGAAGCCCAAGTCCCGCCGAAAGCAGATAGTAGAGCACAGAGATCCTGAATGCAAGAAAAGAGATCAGTCTCAAAACTCCGGCGAAACCGGAAAACTCCTTTTCGTCCGGGTCTATCCCCATATTATTTTTCAAAAAGGTTTTGATCATATATTTTATACGCCGGGTTATCCGGCAGTACGCAAAACTTTTCTTCAGATCCGTCCGAAGGATCATAGATGCACAGCCTGTCCGCACAGAGTGCCGGAGAGGTTATTCCGAGCTTTTCGGAAAAAGCCCTGCTTTCATCATTTCCGTATTTCATATCGCCGAGAAGAGGAAGTCCGAGCCTATTCATCTGCGCCCTTATCTGGTGGAATCTTCCGGTGGCAATCTCTATACGGTAAAGTGAGGTTCCGCTTTTTCTGCCGAGAAGTTCATAATGCAGCTCCGCTCTTTTGAATTCCTCACCCTCACCGATCACGCACAGATTGTCAGAGGTCTTTTTCATATAACAGACATCGGTGCCCATTTCCGGACCTTCACCATAGGTTACGGCAACGTATGATTTCTTCAGTTTTCCTTTTGCAATCTCATCCGAAAGAAGCGCAGCCGTCCTCTTATCCTTCGCAAAAACAAGAAGTCCTTCAACGGGCTGGTCAAGCCTGTGGACCACCCCGAGATAACCGCCCTTCAGGTGGTTTTTCAAAATGCTGCAGACATCCTGTGTCCTCACCGATGATGTCTGTACAGGGATTCCCGCGGGTTTATATATGACCATAAAATGATCGTTTTCGGATATGATCTTTATTTCCGGCTTCATCCCTGTATCCTCAGTCCCTTAGGGTAATGGTTCTTGATGATCCCGCCGGAAGCCTTGCCCCATCCGAGGGAGTATCCGCACACACTCACAAGACACCAGCCTTTGCCGTCGCCGCTTAGTGTCATTCCTTTTACAAAATTTTCAGCTTCGGCTTCATCAGCCCTTTTTGACAGCAGGACATCTCCTTCTCCGAGCACCATTGCAAGAGCGTGTGCGGGTTCGAATCTGTCCTTCTTAAAGGTTCCTATGTGAAGTCCGCATCTTGCGACCTTAAGGCCCGAAAGCGAAGGTGTTTCCTTCGGCATGATGAAAAGATTGTCTCCGAAAAGCCTGAACCTGTCACGTGCCGAAGCTATTTCCGAAGAAGCTTCCGGCGCAAGGGACGACTTAAGGAATTCATCCAGGGCTTTCCTGCCCTTAAGCTCCGATACCGGCTCATATCCGCCGGGCGGAAGGATGTCCGCACCGTCTCCTTCTTTCACCAGAAGTGCGGCGAACTGTCCCTCTCCGCAAAAATGCATCGGCCATACACGGATTGCATCCCTGCATCCGTCCAGCCCGTCCATGAGGCCCTCCGCAGAGTTTTTGAAAAAATCCGTGTTCATTATTTTCATATCAGGATGCTTTCCGGTCAGTTCAAGCACCCTGTCCTCGTTTTCGGCTTTCTCGAAAGTACAGGTCGAATAAATAAGCACGCCGCCGCTTTTAAGACAGGTGTATGCATTTTCGAGTATTCCCTCCTGTCTTGCCGCGCTCTCGCATACAAGCTCCCGGCTCCACTGCATGACGGCTTCGGAATTTTTCCTGAACATCCCTTCTCCCGAGCAGGGAGCATCGACTATTACAGCATCGAAATATCCTGCAAATCTTTCGGCAAGCCTTTCGGGTGTTTCGTTTAAGACCACTGCATTTGCAATCCCCATTCTCTCAATATTTCCTGAAAGAACGCTGCATCTGGCCTTAACTATCTCATTGGAAAAAAGAATTCCTTTCCCCGCCATGGCGGATGCGATCTGTGTTGACTTTCCTCCCGGCGAAGCACACATATCGAGAACCTTCATTCCGTCCCTAAGCAATCCGCTGCGACGAAGAAGTGCTCCCGGGATCATCGCTCCCGGATCCTGAATATAATATGCACCCGCATCATGAAACGGTCTTCTTCCGGGTGCGCATTCCGGATCGAACAGATATCCGTCATTTTCGTATGACAGCTTTTTGAGCTTCATTTCCCGGATGAGATCCGTGCTGTCTTCTCCCGTTTTCTTGAGCGGATTGAGCCTGAGCGCACGCACGGGTTCTTTTTCGCATGCCTTATCAAGAAGAAGAGCTTCCTCTTCCCCTATCATATCCTTTATTCCGCTTAAAAATCCTTCAGGCAGCATGTTCTGTGATCGTTTTTGATTTCGTCAGTTTTCCGCTATATTCTTCAACAACCTGATAAGTCCGATGTCGGATGCGGTATTTTTCGTACGGGCACCGGCATCATATCCGGGATCGTTTTCGGATAATCCTCCGCAGATATCCGCCCCTATGATCCTGCGCCCCTCGGCCAGCTCTGTGAGAACTTCCCCGAGTCCGGACAGCGACAGATCTCCCTGATCCCAATTGGTGATGCATTCCGAAGTGCTCATTACATCTTTGTCCACGGAGATATACAGGGGGACATTTCCATCGGCATGATGCGCTCCGTGATAGATCCGTCCCGAAAAATTTCTTCCTCCGACATTTAAAAGGATCTCCTCTCCCCCTTCTTCGAACTTTTCAGGTCCGATCAGGGTAAGCGTCCTGATATTAACATCCTTTTCGAGAACCTCCCGTGCCCAGCTTCCGCAGCTGAGAAGTCCTCCGAATGACGCTTCCTGCATATCGGTATGATGATCTATCAGAAGCAGGTCATAACATTCATCAACGAACGAAGTGAATATCCTCGACATATAATGATAATTACCCGTATCTATAAGATGAATTCCCGTTTCCGTATCAGGGATTTCGGAGAGTCTGTCTCTGATGATGCCGTATGCAGCATCATCACAGTACATATTTCTGCCTTCGACATCCTTCATGGATAATCTGACACAGGTGTCATCAAGCCCTTCTCTGCGCAGAATTTCCTCAAGGTCTTCCGGATACGTTTCATTCATATCGGTGATGATCAGTCTGATGACGGCACCTCCCCGGCATTCTTTTTCGAAGGAGCTTCGCATCTTCCGTTCATACAGATCATAATGCAGATCGAAGCTATCGAAAGCAGAGTGATGATCTCGGATATTCTCCAAAGCAAAGGCTCGGAATACTTCATTACAAAACTTCCGGAAAATCCCGCAGGGATCACGGCAACAACCCGTCCGTCCGCGCCGGCGAAAGTATCCAGAACCGTTCCGTCTTCGGCGACCGATTCATATCCTTTGTAAAAGACCACGGGGAATATGACCGTGCCCTCGCTGCCGCCTGATATGACCGAAACGTTCCATCTGTAGCTGCTTACCTCACTTTCCGAGATGACGGCACCGCCGGATGTTTCGGGGATCCTGTCATAAACCGCTTCCCTGTTCCAGGATACCGGGAAGTAAAGTTCATCGCTCACTATTCCTATCTCGGATCCCAGGCTTATCTCTGCATGCCTGTTTTCCGTAACGGCCCTGCATTCGAGTATAAGTGCGGGGATCAGTGCTAGCGCGGCAAGAAGCGCGGAAAGTGTAATGCCTGCAAGTCTGCCTCTTCTCATGACATCCCTGATCAGTATTGCTCCGAGGAATACCGTGATCACCGTAGCTATACCGATATATCTCCATGAAAACTGTATGCTGCACAGCATAGCGGTAATAATATCATGCCTCGATTCGATATACGTCCATGGAAAATACTTGCTTGAAATAAACAGAGTTAACGCAGCCAATATGAACAGATATGCTCCTATGATGTGTGATCCTGCAAAAAGTTTTCGAAGAGATCCTTTACGAACAGCCTTTACGATCAAAACAATTTCCCTTGCCGCCCATGCGGAAAGCACCGCAGTAAGAGCTGCCCCTATAGCGGTAGGCATTCTCAGTTCATAAGCGATTCCCGAGCCGCTCCCCGAAGGAATCAGTTCAAGAAGCTCCCGCCATCCCGGATAAAATCCTCTCATGATATACGATGATCCGCTCACAAGATAAGTATCGCTCTTCATAAGATCAAGCATAGGAATTAGGGCAAATGCCGACAGGCCGATAAATATGAGTACGGATAATGCAAGTCTTCCGATGACCTTTCCGGTAAAAGTCTTTTTAAACAGGATAAGGGCCGTGACGGTAAGAAACGCCGTGACGACCATAGTTGTAAGAACATGGGAACACGCCAGCATCGCCATCCCTATCCCGAGAGGGAGTGCACTTCTAAAAGAGTCAAAAGACGATCTTTTTTCGGACGGCTTTGCGGAATAAACCCTGGCAAAACCATATATTACAAGCGGAAGGATCGCCATTGCGGTATATTCACCCGCCGCATCCCTTATATATACATTCGTAAGTCTGTAGACAGACAGCGTATAAAGGAAAGAACCCAATGCTGCGGGAATGCATCCGCCCTTACGTTCTGTAAGACAGAAGTTTCCACCCGGGCCGCCGGATTCCGAAATGCATCCCAAAAATCCTTTTATTCCGAAATATGAGATCACGGCCGTAAGAATATTCGTAATGACTGCATAGACAGTGTAGGTGATACCGAGAGGAAGCCCGGCAAGATGCAGTATTGCGGGGAGATACAGATTGATATCGGGATAAAAAACAGGCATCGCATATCCGGTGCCCTGATTCATAACAAAATAGATCCTTGCGGGAAAATAACCCGCCTTCAGTGTGTCGGCAAGAGCCGCGATCCTTCTCAGATGTACAAGCTTATCCTGATAATCCGGAAGGATATCATATCCGAAAAATGCCGTCACGCATGAAAGTACTATCCCGGACAGCACTATCAAAAACGGAACTGTGCACTTCCTGTTTTCCCGTAAGGTTACTTCGGACATCACTTTGTTCCCTCCGTCTTCTTTTCGGAAAACACGAATGCGGTAAGGATGGGAAGTGCGACTATAAAGGGATATATATATCTGAAATTAACACACGGTCCCAGGATCATCGTCATCAGATAAAAGAACGGATATGAAAAGATAACGATGCCCTTCCTGCTTTTTTTGTAAAGCACTATGAACAGATCAAGTATGAAGAACCAGAAATAGAATGCCGGCGTCATAAGGACAGAGACAATAGGCCACTTATAATATGAATTTCCGTTCACGATATGCGAATACATTTTCTCTACGGAAGGCAGAAATGACCTTGAAGGGATTCCTTCTTCCATCGCCGCATTCGGTGATGCGTTGAATGTATATAACAATCCGAGATCGCTGTCATCTCCGTACCCGAGCATCTCCGCATGGGATCTGTCTCCCACATAGAAATAACCTATCGTAAGTCCGATAAGCGCATCGAAATAATCATTCGGATATGCTTTTCCGATGGTGACATAGTCTTTGATCAGCGTGTTTCCCTCACCGATCCATGCCGATGAATTATATGCGGAAACAGTGGACTTGGGACCGTCTGCGATCCAGGGATAATAATCCCCCCACAGGTAGTCGGTGATATATCTGCTCAGAATAGCCCTTTGCTCAGGAGTCAGGTTCTCCTCCTGATACTTTATCACCCTTACCATCTGGACGATGGGAACGCTGTATTTTTCCATTTCGGAACCGGGGATCGCATCCATGGATGTTCTGATAAGTGTCTTACATCCCAGCCCGGTAACTACCATGATCAACGCAAGAAGCGCGGTCAGCAATTTCTTTTTGATCCCGTCCTGTGAGATCAGGAATGCGGGGATCAGGAACATAAGTGCATATGAAGCATTATTTCTGAACAGTATATTAATGACGCCCGTGACAACAAGCAGAACGCACATGAGCATGTCGGTCTTCTCGGTCATCCTGCAGAGAATGAGGATCAGAAACGCGAAGAATGCGGAGAACAGGATATCCTTGGTCATACTGATCGCAAGAACCGGATTATACGGAAGAAGTGCGAACATCAAAAACCAGATGACAGCCGCCGCCTTTCCCGATCTTTTCAGCACAAACGCTATGCCCGCGCTGACCGATGCCGCAAGTATCATGCTCTGAAGAAGAGCAAAGACCGCCATTCCCGCAGCGGGGGAGCCCAGCTTTACTCCGAGCAGATAGAATATACGGATGAGAAATGTATGAACGAGAGGCTGATATTCGAAGAACCATTTATATCCCCTGACCGCCTCCTCGAACTGTCTGTTGAAGTCATAGCTCATTATCGCGGGGTAATATGCAAGAAATGCGGGAAGCCAGAACAGCTCAAGCAGGGCAAAGCTTATCAGGAACGTCTTCTTTAAGCTTACGGGCTTTTTATCAGGTGCTTTCTTAGACAGATATTTGCCTTCCGCCATTCTGAATATCCTGTACGTAAAAGGAAGGAGCAGCACCGACACAAGAAGTCCGCACAGGAAAATGACTGCCTTTCCCTTTACTCCTGGCGATGTCATCTGACTGATCTCAAACTGACATCCGAGATCCGTCGCAATCCCGAAAAGAGCTCCGAAAACAAATGCAAATCCGAGCATCTTTCGAGAAGGCCTTCCGTCTTTTGCCACAAGCCGG
The DNA here is from genome assembly GCA_024691045.1 of Lachnospiraceae bacterium. Next base: position 20,146 of record JAILOC010000044.1, read on the forward strand.
ATAAGTCCAAACTGAGTTATGAAGATCAGTATGATGAAAAAAGCTGATAACAGATGCCCGAACCTTCCGAGATCCTTGCCCGAATCATGCAAAAGAAAACATAATCCGGCATATCCCAAAAAAGTGAGCAGGATCGCCGGTATCACGGCCTTATGATGTTTTTTGAAAGCATCAGGAAACATACAGAAATTATAGCATAAAACCCGCTGTTTACATATGATAGGTCGAAAGCACCATGACCAGTCTCCATACAGCGGAAAGGAAAAATACGCTTGCCGGGATAAGTCTGAAAACAAGCGGATCGGACTCTTTTTCTTCTTTTCTTCCCATTGTCAAAAAAGGCATTGCGACAAAATATCCCGAAACAAACATAAAGATTTCCGACGCGGGGGTAATAAGGCTCAGGATCAGGCTCAGGATCGACAATGCACTTGCGATGACGGGAAACTTCGGTTTTTCTTTTTCGGGATCAGCATATATCATGACCACAACGGATGCGCAGATGATCCATAAGGGGATCCATGAAACGATCGCGGCTTTGGCATCGGCAAAGGAAAGGATCTCACCTCCCATAAAAGGTGCAAGCAGCCTGTCCGGACGAAGATATATCGCGAAAGCACTCACTCCAAGGAAAAACAAGGCAGCGCCTCCGAAGTCCGCCCTCAAGATCTTCACGGGGATTGCAACGAAAACAAGCATCATCAGGATGATGAACAGATCAAGGATGATATTCCAGACGTTCCTGGTCAGTGCTCCCGATGTAATATACAGAAGATATCCTGCTCCGGTTGCGGTATTGGTATCATGAACGGCAAGGACGGCCATGACCAGAACGGCCAGGGCTTCGACCAAAACGATCATATCCGTATTCTTTTTTTTCGAAAAGAATCCTGTCATATTCACCCTACGATCAGATACATCACGGCGATCGACGATACAAGAAGCATTATCGGAAGCACATACCCGGCCGCGCTCTGTTTCCTGTTAAACGCTTCACCCAAAAGTGATACGGATACGGTTTCGATCAGTACACATGTGCCGTATGCGGCGCGGTCCGGATAATGCGGTGATGCAATCATGGCTCCGTATGATAACAGTGCGGCAAACAATAAGACCGCATTCCCGAGAGAGATCTTTTTATTCATGACAGTCTTATATGCTATAAACGCTCCGGCCAATACTATGAGTGAAGGGAACATGTAATCTCCCGCACCCTTAAGCATCTGAAGAAGTCTGTCGGGAAGCGTCAGCGCAAGGTCATCCGCCGAATCTGTTTTTCTGATGAAATTACCTGGCGCCACGATGCAGAAGGCCGAACCGATGAATGAGGATATTACGCCTTCGATCATCCAGATCTTTTTCCTGCCGGCAGCAATGCCCTTCCTGATGCAGATAAAGGTGATGAGCGCCGCCGCAAGGCAGGATGAAGGTCCCATATTTTCGGTGCTCCATCCGGTGATCAATCCCAAAATGGGAATGAAGAAACAGATCAGAGGAAGATCCTTCTTTTCCGGATCAAGGGCTCTAAGATAACATATATAGAAAAAGAGTATCCACACGGACGAATAAACATAATTCGCACATCCTGCCTGCCAGAGCATGCTCATCCTGAAATTGGGGCAGCAGGTGATAAGAAGTCCGAACGCAAGAGCAAAGCCTGTTATCCCTGCCGGAATGCTTTTTGAGAAAGAAGCTCCCGAAGAAAACTTTGCAAGAGTACATATCTCGAATACAAGAACCAGCGTAGCAAGAGTATTGATGACATCGGCCGCTCTTTCACCGCACATCAGCGAAAGCTGCAGAAAGCCATGGGTGAACACTCTTCCGCCCCAGTTCATATAATGCCATACCTGTGAACCGATTATGTCGCCGATTCCGTTCAACGAACCTCCGTCGCGAAGATCGGTGGAATACCACAGATCGTCCATCATAAACGGAACCTTTACATTGGAGCAATACAAAAGTAACGCCGCAAGAACGGTCATTGCAATGCATAACACTGACAGTACCGTTATTCCCGGCGTTTTTTCGGATAGTATTCTTTTTTCCGGTTCGTTTGTTTTCATAATTCGGATATCCCAATAGATTATATATCATATCCGCCAAAAAGTCCTTATATGCGAAAGAACTCCGGCAGATGCCGGAGTCTTCCATAAGATTTCAGGGGAAGAAAATCTTTTATAAGGACAGAAGATCTGATCAACCGTAATAGTACAGATCCTCATCATCCATAAAGGTGTCAACAGGCATTCCTGTCAGTCTTTCGATCATGCGCACCGTTGCGGTATCCTTCTCACCTACGACGATGTAGAAGTAATGGGATCCCGATGAATACTGATTGTATATCATCTCATAGCTGCACATGATCTGGACCGCATAATATCTCTGGTCCAGGTAGTTTACTCCGTACAGGTCAAAGTTCTTGTTGAACTCGTCGTAATATACGGACATAAGCTTTTCCATTTCACTACCCGTAAGGGTATATACGGGATTTCCGTAATCATCCATTATCTTCACGGTCTCGGGATATCCGAAAGCACCGCAATTGAGAGGATAATTAAGTTCCTTGTACCCTTCCGTCTTGGAGATCTCTTCCAGAATATCCTTGTCGGCAATGCGGTAACTCCTGAGGAAATCGAGTCCCGTATCTCTGTCGACATTGAAATATACAAAGGCATAATCGTAATACATCGACCATTCATCCAGAGGAAGACTGCTCTCGACTCCGGTCACGGGATCATATTCATACTCACTCGTGCTGTAATCGGGATCATATTCACGGAAATAAACCTTTTCGGCTCTCATTATCTTTTCCGCAAGCTCAGCAGGGATCTCCACTTCGCCGGAATAAATGTCGTTATAAGTATCATCATCCCAGGTTATGCATCCGGGCATACCTTCCACCGGCTTGAAGCCGGTTCCGTAATCACCCCAGTAATAATTGTTGATCCTCATACTGACCGTTGCGGATGCGATATTGTTTCCGGGTACGATGTGGTTATCGAAGTTGATCACGTCAAAAATGAAAACCGCAAGAATGATAAGTGTTGCGGCAACACTCAGGATCATCTGACCGCGGTGTGCAAAGAAAGCCCTGAAGGATTTCTTCTGTATGATATCCATCACTCCGAAAGCAAATGCCGAGAAGAATGCCGCTATAAATACGCACCAGCCGTAGCTTCCGGAATATCCGACGATCAGGTTGACCCAATAGGATGTATAGAGACCCGCAAGAATACTGCTGACAAAACGGAGTACAAATTTATATATCTTTCCGGATGTTCCGTTCTCCGCTTCCTCACTCTTTCTCGTAACATAGATCCTGTATCCGATAATAAGGTTTACGATGCAGACTGCTGCGGTAAGTATCAGACAGATCATGTGCAGCGGTGTGGAAAATACATCCACAAAACTTTCGCGTGCGCAGATAAGAAATCCGAAAGCACAGCCCGAGATCGGAGCCGAGATCCAGCTTATGTCCAGATAATCGATCGCCAATCTCCAGAAATTCTGAAAATATGCCTCGCTCATGTAATAAAGGATCATATAGAACGCGGAAGCTCCAAAACCGAGACATATAAAATTGACTATGGCATTGAATATCGTTCCGGATATGGCCGTACATAGAACGACCAGGTTATATATGCAAAAGAAGGCAAAAGCGGCACCCAGCAGGGTTAACAGGAACAATCCGAACACCTTCGGCATGATACCGTATTCTCCGAGTTTTGCGGCAATCTCAATAAAGGATATTCCGCCAAAGAAGAGAAAAGGAACAACCCACATAAGGAGTCCGTTCAGATAAATGGCCGCAAACATCTTTCCTCTTTTTACGGGAACGGAATTCATCATATCCGTCATGCGTTTGTTGAAAAGATGCCTGAAGCCTCCGAAGCCGACGATGAGTGCGCCGACCGCAACCACGATAAGTGCAAACACCGACAGATAGCTGCACAGGGTTTCCGCGGAATCAAGAACCTGATTCACCAATTCCGCATGAGTCAAATTCATGTTGTATCTGTGCTCATATCTTGACAGGACAAAAAGTGTGATGAAAGGTCCGCAGAAGAACTGTGCGATCGCCGAAAGAACAAGCATCCATCTTCTGTGCCTGAAGTCCTCGAGCATGAGGTCCCACAATGTAATGCCGGTTTTTTTCGGAGTTTCGGGAGTCTTTACATCTTCCGTCTTTTCCGTATTCTGTGTGTTTTTGATATCGTTATTCATCTTTTCCGCCTCTGTTACGGGATTACTGTTTTGTGATTCCGGTGAAGTCATATCCCAGTACCTCCGTTTCACTTATGAATATCTCCTCAAGAGTAAGGGGCAGAACCTCGTAGAATACGGGGACCTGCGATGAGATCACCGTCTCGACCTCCGTGCGTCCTCCGCGGATGGTAAGCGTTACCAGCGAACCACGGTGCTCTTCGGAGATCACCTTGAGATTGTTACGTACGGTATCAAGCGAAGCGCTGTCCTTGAAGACAACCTGCACCTTATAGATACCGAGCTTCATATCCTCGAGATCCTTGGAAAGGATAACTCCGCCCTTGTGGAGAAGTCCGACATATTCGCAGATGTCCTCGAGCTCTCTTAAGTTGTGGGAAGCAATGACGGGAGTGATGCCCGCTTCTTCCATATCGTGTATGAAAAGTCTCTTAACGGCCTGCCTTACGACGGGGTCGAGTCCGTCAAAAGTCTCGTCGCAGAGGATGTACTTACATCCCGATGCGATACCGAGCATGATGGCAAGCTGCTTTTTCATTCCCTTGGAGAATGTCTGTATCCTGCGCTTCTTATCCAGGGAAAGGCTCTCCATCAGGTCCGAGAATCTTTCCATGGAGAAAGTCTCCGGATACATGGTCCTGTAGAACCTTGCCATTTCCTCGGAGTTCGATCCCGGATAATAATACTGGTCATCGGATATGAAGAATATCTTCTTCTTTGCATCGGGATTCTCATAAACGGGCTCTCCGTCCACGAGGATCTCTCCTTCGTCCGGCTTGCACACTCCGCAGACACATCTGAGCAGGGTACTTTTTCCGGCGCCGTTTGTACCCACAAGTCCGAAAACCTGTCCCTCGGGCATATCGAACGAAACTCCCGAGAGAGCATTTATATCTTCGTATTTCTTACTTACGTTTTTTATCTCGATCATCTTACATCCCTCTCGTATGCTTTTCTGACGCATTCAATAGCCTCATCAAGTCCGATGTCACAGGACTTGCTCTTCTGCGCCGCAGCTCCCAGCTCTTCCAGAACCTCCGCTTTGAGATTGCTCTTCCACTGGGATTCCTCGCTCACATAATTTCCGCGCCCGGTTATGGTGGTTATATAACCCTTCTCCTCAAGAGCGGCATATGCTCTCTGCACGGTATTGGGATTAACCGACAGATCGACGGCAAGGTTCCTTACGCTCGGCAGTCTTTCACCCGGGACCAGGCCCCCCTGCGCTATCAGATTCATTATCTTTTCCGCGACCTGTTCATTCAGCGGACGTTTGTCCCTGTAATCAAGTACTATCATTTCATCCTCCGATGCTGCATTGGTGTATTAATACATTTAATACACTTATGACAATAAAATAACACGGCCAAAAGGCCGTGTCAATGATTATGCTCTGGAAATTACATATTCCGCAAATTTCTCGGGAGTATTGATCTCTTCCTTGGAAACCTCCGAGGGAGCTATCGAGATATTAAAACGGCTCTCAACCTCCACCAGAAGATCCAGATAAGCGATCGAATCCAGAAGACCCGACTCGAAAAGATCAACATCCGTTTCCTCAAGGACAACTTCATCGTCACATATTTCTGCAAGCAGCTGCAGTAATTTTTCTTTCATCGAAAACCTCCGCAAATAAAAGATCAGAATTTCGAGTACATTATCACTCTATTTCTGCAGAGATGCAAGCAGAGCTCTTCTGTCCGTCTTGCCGTTGTTCGTCATGGGAAGCTCCTCGAAAAAGAGAAACTTTTTTGGAATCATATAGTCGGGAAGGAAAGACTTCGCCTCGGCTCTGAGTTCCTGTCCCGCCTTGAATGCACTCTCCGGCATTTTTTCGGGTATGATGCATGCGGTGAGACTTACGATCTTGCCGTCTTTTTCATTCGGGATCACCGTTGCCTTTTCAACTCCCGTAAGCTTCATGAGATTATTTTCGATATCCTCAAGCTCAATGCGGTATCCGTGAAGTTTGATCTGAAGATCTATTCTTCCCTGATAAAAGAGCATTCCGTCCTTCAGATATCCCTTGTCGCCTGTGCGGTATCCTCTGACTCCGTTCTCGGTAAAAAACGCCTTGGCGCTCTGCTCGGGAAGATTTCTGTATCCGATGCTGACCGTATCTCCCAGGATTATTATCTCACCACTTTCCCCGTCCGGAAGATCCTCACCCTTCTCATTACGGATCCTGAGCTCACTTCCCGGCTTTATCCTGCCGACGGGAAGCGGATCGTATGCTTCGCACACCTCATCGGTCACGGTCACATCGGTAATGGCGACCGTACTTTCCGTAGGGCCGTATGTATTGATGACTTCCGCCCCCGGAAATCTCTCGCGAAGTCTCTTTACGACCACGGGAGGAAGCGTCTCTCCGCAGAAAAGAAACCTTCTCATATCCGGAAGCAGTTCTTCCGAAAATCTCTTATCGGAAAGACAGACCTCCGCAAAAGAAGGAGTCGATACCCAAATGCCTACGCCGCTTCCGTCAAGCGAATCCATAAGAAGTCCCATATCCGCCTGAACCTTCTTCGGAAGGACATGAAGCTTTCCGCCGCTGTACAGACACATATACAGATCCATAACCGACAGATCGAATGAAAATGGTGCCTGGTTCAAAAATACCGGCTTTTCTCCCTGCTTTACACCTGCTCCGAGTCCCATGGCCCAATGGATAAAATTATCAAGGCAATCACCGGTTATCTGCACGCCTTTCGGAGTACCTGTGCTTCCGGAGGTGTAGATTATATAGCATACATCGGAACCCGATATCGATCTGTCTTCGGAAAGCCCCGCGGAAGCTCCTTTGATGATCTTATCGATCTCTTCAAGATTAACGCTGCCTTCGGGTCCCTTTTCATCACAGGGACTCAGAATGATCTCGGGGTTAAGGTTATCGATAATGCCCCTGACCCTGTCTGCCGGAACGGACGTGTCGATCGGACAATACCCTCTTCCCGATAAAAGCGACGCAATGAAGCACACTATCATCATCGGGTCTTTATGTCCGTATACGACCACCGGTGTGGGAGTGGTGAGTTTTCCCGCAAGATGACCTGCGAGCTTTTCGGCTTTTTCCCACAGTTCCCCCCAGGTCAGAATTTTGCATTCCACTCCCGGGATCACATATTCGTAGAATATCCCGTCGGGATCGTTTACCGAATGCTGTTTTATTTTTTCAAGAAAATCCGTCATGACTGCTCCAGTATAAAATGATATTCTTCCAGACCCTTTTCGGGTTTTATATGATGCCAATCGGCAAAATCTTCTCTCGTTACTCCCGAAAGCGAAGGATCAAATGTCCCGCGCACCGTAACACCGTACGAGGAAGCCATATCCCTGATCCACATTTCGGACAGTTCAACGCCCTCATATGCATCCGATGCTTTGATGTGATCATACAACACAGGATACATTGCGGGAAGATACAGTTCGACCGTCACTCCTTCTTCCGTAAGATGTTTTATCAGATTTTCAAAAAGCTCGGTATTATCCGGCGAAAGCGCCGCAAATTCTTCGCCGAGCGAATCGATATGTCCGCTTTCTATCAGCCAGTTTGCATCCCCGTCCATTTTAACCACGGGGTCGAAGCTTAACCCGGTATGCCTTCCGTCCGGCAGGATACAGGGAAGGCTGTCATATTCATCCGGACCGGCGCTTCGGATCCTTTCTTCTGCGGGGCTGAGCACATACGACCATCCCCATTTTCCGATATATTCCACTGATGACTGAAAGTATGAAAAAGAAAGAAATTCCTTCCATGAATCATCCGTCTTTTTCTCGTCCAGTATCTTAAGAGCTTCTTCTCTTTCCATACCCGCCGAAAGAGCCGCTTCAAATCTGCCGTACTCGCTTATGCTGTCATGATGACCCACGCCCTGGTCCGTCCTGAGTATCCAGGGATCTACGCATATGACGATACGTTCCGGAAGATTTCCATTGGCATCAAGCAGCCCCACCGCGGCAAGGTCATCCCACAGATATGCTCCGGAAAGACCTATAACCTGATAGTTATCGTATTCCCAGGGAATATACAGGACCGAACTCGATCCTATGATCACGGTGCCCGGATCCTTCTCATCCAGGATAAGCCTGTGCATAAGCCCCTCGTTATAATCACCCGGGCTTACCACTGCTTCTCCCGCAAGAAGTCTGTCCGCCATCTCGACGACCAGATCATCTCCCGCTATGTTCGCAGGGTCCGCTATTTTATTGACGCTTATGACGATCCCGTAGACAAATACAGCTATGAGAGCGCATTTAAATAATAATTTCTTCATTACTCAGAAACCGAAATATATGAACGATGAAACGCCGAATGCACCGAATCTTATTATCACATATACCAGCACAAGATAGAGCACCCACCTGACGGCTGCGGGCCTCTTTGTTATCACGGCCGCGTTGGAGATCTTGTGATACTCCCTGTAATCCAGAACAAGCTGGATAATGATCAGCACAAGCACAACCGCAAGAACGGATATTCCGCCGAAATCATCCCAGGCCAGATCCTTGAGCTTCTTTGCGGAACCTATCAGATCTCCTCTTTGGAAAAAGCTTGCAAGAAGCCTGAGTCCCGTGGGATAATCCGCCGCCCTGAAAAACAGCATACCTATACTGAAGAATATATATGTCCTTACAGTCTGGAACGTAATCCATACCGGATTTTCATCCTTTATATGAAGACGTGACTTAAGCTTTTTAAACTGCGGAGCAAAAGCCTGACCGGTCACGATCACAAGGAAATACCACCAGCCTTCGCCGAGTATATATTTCCAGGAATCTCCGTGCCAGAGTCCCATTGCGGACCACAGAACAAACAGAGCGGGAAATGTTGCTATGCGGGCTCCTTCTTTTCCGAAACGGTCCTTGCACTTGGTTTTAAGCTTTTTGAACGGACCCGTTTTCAAAAGAGGAAACAAAATATAGTCGTTGAGCCAGGCACCGAGTGTAATATGCCATCTCTGCCAGAATTCCTGAAGCGTCCTGGAAAAAAACGGAGCCCTGAAATTTTCGGTAAGTGTAATGCCGAAGCACTCCGATATTCCGAGGACGATATCCATGCATCCGGAGAAATCGAAATACAGCTGGACCGAATAAATCATCGGCATGAGCAGCGCCCACAGTCCCGGGAATTCCGCACTGTTTGAGAACATGCTGTCCACGGGTATCGAGAGTCTGTCGGCGACCACGAGCTTCTTGGCAAAGCCCCAGCCGCATCTTCTTATTCCGCGGGTCACACATTCATAATCAAAGCGATGCTCCTCAAAAAGCTTCTTTCCCAGATCTTTGTAACGGCTCATGGGGCCCGATACCATCAATGGATAGTAGCAGACGAAAAGAAGTACCTTGAACGGGTTGTGCTCAACATCCTTGTATCCCATATAGCAGTCGATCAGATAGGATAAAAGGCTCATGGTGTAAAAGCTTATCGCAAGCGGAGCGGCAATGTGGATATCGGGAAAGATGCCTCCTCTTCCGAAAAGACCGCTCACTGAATTGACCGTATGAACTCCCAGGTTCACATATTTCAGGACAGCCAGGAATAGCAGGTTTAAAAACAGCGCTCCGAGAAACGCTCCCTTTTTTCTCTTTTTATCCTCAGGATATTTTTCGAAGACCGACGTGGCGAGATATACCGCCATAACAGCGGCGATCATATAGATGAATGTATAAGGTCTTGAATTGATGAAAAAGAAAACAAGGCTTCCCGCCAGAAGCCACATCCATTGAAATCTTGCAGGCAGATACCAATACACCAGAAGAAGCACTGCGGTGAATATCAAGAATTTTACATCCGTGATTACCATAGAACCCATTCTACCAAAAATCGCCCGATTTTAACATATTAAAAAGCCTTCCGGCTTATAGGCACGGAAGGCTTAAATCTATAGGATCATATCTTGAATCTGTAGCCGACGCCCCAGATAGTCTCGATGAACTTGGAATCGCCGCTCACATCACCGAGTTTCTCACGGATCTTCTTGATATGAACGGTTACGGTAGCTATGTCACCGACGGATTCCATTCCCCAGATAGTCCTGAACAGGTCATCCTTGGTATAGACCTTGTTGGGATTCTCGGCAAGATAAGCAAGAAGATCGAATTCCTTGGTGGTAAAGATCTTCTCCTCACCGTCTATGAAGACTCTGCGGGCCGATTTGTCGATCTTGATACCGTGGATCTCAATGATATCGTTGTCATTCTTTTTGCTGCCGGCGCCTACAAGTCTTTCGTACTGTGCGAGATGCGCCTTGACCCTTGCGACAAGCTCTCCGGGTGAAAATGGCTTGGTCAGGTAATCGTCTGCGCCCAGACCGAGTCCCCTGATCTTGTCGATATCGTCCTTTTTGGCAGAGACCATGATGATTGGAATATCCTTCACCGCCCTTACCTTGCGGCATACATCGAACCCGTCCAGACCCGGAAGCATAAGATCGAGCACTATCAGATCGTAATCATTCTTTTCCGAAGCTTCGAGACCCGTATCACCGCGGTCAAAACATTCAACCTCGAAATCACTCATCTCAAGGTAGTCTTTTTCAAGATCGGCTATTTCCTTTTCGTCCTCAATTATGAGAATCTTAGCCATAAACATCCTCCTTGTATTTCCTTATGACAAAGTGCATGCAAGTTCCTTCATTTAATTTTGAGGTGGCCCATATATGTCCGCCGTGGTCCTCTATTATCTTCTTGACGATCGAAAGACCTATCCCGCTTCCGCCCAGCGCGGTATTTCTGGCAGAATCCGTTCTGTAAAATCTTTCGAAGATCCTGGTGATATCGCCTACCGCAATACCCTTTCCGTTATCCTCTATCTCAACTATTATATCATCGCCTCCGTCTAAAACTCTCATGGATATGGTCTTGGAAGGCTTATCCATATACTTGATGCTGTTGCCGATGATATTGTTTATTACCTTCCTGAGCTGCTCGGGATCCGCAATGATCCTGGTCTTGGAGGGCAGGGTGTTCACGTAATTGAATGCGATTCCCCTTGTTTCCATATCAAGTCCGACTTCCTCGATACAGTCCTTGAAATAGTCCGTAACATTGAGCTTGAGGAAATTGTACTTGATCCTGTCGTTCTCAACGCTGGAATACAGAGTAAGCTCATTGAGAAGCTTATCCATATCCACTGCTTTATTATATATGGTCCTGAGGTATTTCTCCTGCTTTTCCGGAGTGGAAGCGACTCCGTCAAGAATTCCTTCCACGTAACCCTTTATGGAGGTGATGGGTGTCTTGAGGTCATGGCTTATGTTGGAGATCAGCTCACGGTTCTTCTTCTCCTGTTCGGCGCTTCTCTCTTCGTTCTCACGAAGCCTCATTCGCATGTCTTCGTAGTTTCTGAACAGCTCGCCTACCTCACCTCTTTCGCCGGTATGCTCGATGACGTAATCAAAGTTTCCTTCCCTTACCTGCGTAAGTCCCCTTGAAAGCTCGCTCATGGGATCGAGCATTCCCTTCTTGTTCCAGAAGGTCACCAAAAGTGCGGTGATCAGAAGAATCAGGATCATTGACACGAACATATCCACGGTAAGCTTTCTGTTCATCACGGTATTCGCATTTACCAGAATGAACAGACTTCCCTTGCTTCCGTCGGGAAATGTAAAATCACACTGTCTGACAAATTCTTCCAGGTCTCCGAAATAGATTCCGGAATCCGCACCCGACGGATCGCTTCCGTATTCGGGAAGCCTGTCCCAGATCTCATCAGACATCCGCGAATTGCCGGTAAAATAGAGTTCATCGTTTTTCCTTATGACCAGTGTGCTTGACAGAGCCGATAATTCACCTGACATATCCTGGAGATACGACTTATCCTCCATGCACGCCGGATCCTCGGAAATGTGGCTGCAGATATCCGAGTAGATATCGTCAACCTTCACGACTATCTCCTCCATATTACTTCCGAGCATGAAACCATCATTACGGGAAACATCGAGGGACATCCTCAGAAGACAAAAGATAATAACCATCATAACCAGCGGTACCAACGCTACCGCCAGAAACGTTATTACCATTCTCGTGTGTATCTTCATGGAAATGAGTATAGCACAGATAATTCGCGCCTTAAGAACACGCTGTTAATAATTTAAAAAATTTTTATAAAAAAGAACCCGTTAAGGGACTGTTCCTTCAGTCCCTTCATCGGTATTCTCACCGCTCTGTTGTTCCAGCAGCGAATAAACATAAGGGAAATAAGCATTGTAGATAACATTCCGGTTAAATGCTATCTTATTGGCTACGATCGCGTTATGACGCTTGATATATGCCTCTCCGACCTCTTCGTATCCGGGATTGGGAGTGAAAACTCCTGTCGAAGCCCTGTATGATCCTACCTCGGTCTTCCAGTTATATCCGCTGTCAAAATACAGTCCCTCCGCATCGGAAAGCACATCCCTTCCGATGTAGAGTCTGGAATCCCACTCACATCCGAACAGATTAAGCAGGGTGGGAAGTATATCAAGGGGAGATGTGGGCTTGTCTATTATGATGGGATCCATATCCTCAAGAATGCCGCACCATATGATCGCGGTATTCCTGTCACGGTCAAGCTGCGTCTCAACCTTATATCCGTAAAGCTCATCCAGATAGGGAAGATTTCCCAGGTATCCGCCGTTTGTAAGACCATAGGGGAAGTGATCCGGAGCAAGCGCTATTACCGTGTCGTCCGCAAGATCGTTTTCCTCAAGATACTCAAGAGTGTATTCCAGAGCCTTCTCAAGCTCGAGATTACATGCGATATAAGCCTTTACCGGCTCTGAATAATCAAGTCCCTTCTGGGCGCACCATTCCTCTACTCTCTCGCGGTTACGTACGGACATCGCATTTGAAGAAAAGTTATATCCGCTGTGTCCGCTGACCGTCATGTAATAGATGTTGAACGGCTGATGATCGGTATAAAGAGGAAGGGTTCCCTCCATCATTTCAAGGTCACTCTCGGGCCATGCCCTGGAGATGAGCTTCTCCATTCCATTTCCGAATCCCATGAATCCCTCACTGTATCCGAGGAGATTGTGGGTAATATTCCTGCTGTAGTACAGATCGTCATTATCATGAAATGCCATTCCGTAATAGCCCATATCCGCACTCAGCATGGATCCCATATTCGTATATGAGCCCTGTGCCGTCATGGTGAGCATGGAGTCACCACCCGCAAGAGGCATGAGTCCGTAGATGAGCTCAAATTCTCCGCCGGTGGTTCCTGCGGTGGCCTGCTCATAATAATCGGTAAAATTGATTCCCTTTGTGGTAAGCCTGTAAAGGGCAGGCGTAAGTTCGGGGTCTATGATGCTCGAAGAAAATGCTTCCGCGCAGAAGATAATGAGGTTTTTACCCTCGAACATTCCCGTGTACTCGTTTTTCGAGGAGGGCGTTAGCGATGCGACATACGCATTCATGTTCGAAAAAGAACCGCCCGCTTCCGCAAGCGCCGCAAAGTCTATATCATACGCATTGACGCCGTAAAAGACGGGTTCGCTTACGGCGGTGTCACCGCCTTCATTTCCGGAAACCGTGGGAGCGGCCGTAACGGGTACCGGAACATCCGTCACGGGATCGGAATAATCCACGATCACGAACTCGCTCTCGGTAACAGTGGAATTACCGATATTTTTAATATCAAGCGCGACGGAGCCCGCAAGTCCCAGATCACTGACGGAATTCTGGAAACTGTATTTGGGGCCGAATTTTTCCCTGTCGATCACACCGGCATAAGAAAATATAAAAAGTGACGAAACCGCGAGCAACAGCACTCCCGCAGGAATAAGTCCCGCGATAAAGCGTCTTCCCCTGTTGGAAAGAGGGCCTCCGCAAGGCTCTTCCATTGTCTCGGGTACTTCTTCGTCATCCTCTTCCTCAGAAAGGTCTATCATCTCGATTCCTCTGATCTTCTGAGGAACCGGGTATGACTTTTCGATCATCCTAGTGCGGCGGATTCCCTTGACAAGTCTTCTTCCGAATATGATCCAGGCTGCAGCCGGAACCAGGAAAAGAAGAATGTGCGATATTCCGTCGAAGCAGAATATAAGCTCCCTGATATCTCCGGCAAATCCCTTAAGTGCATCCGTTGCCGCATTCAGTATGGTATTTATATCGTAAAATACGCTGAATTCTCTCTGTATGAAAAACTCTATCAAAAAGGATACCGTAGAGACTAAAAGGGCCAGAGCGGCGGTTATCCTGGCAAGTACGGACGGAAGCATATATACAAGAAATGCTATGACGCTTCCCGTGATAAATGATATGGCGAACATCCTTACGAGCGTGATGTCTGCCCTTATTGCCGAAACCGAGAATTTAAATACCAGTTCCATATAAAAGAACGACAATCCGAAAAACAGTGTAAGCGCAAGCGCCGTTAACGGATATGATGCTTTTTTTCCGGTTTCTTTTTCAGTTATTGATGATTCTACCTTACTCATTTTAGTGCTTTCCGTTCTCAAACAGATGCCTTCGGGACCACGATCCCAAAGGCATCGAAGTAAATCCTATTGATCAGCCGTGAAGGCCTCTTGACTGGCGGTCCATATCCTCGACCACGATATCGTAGATCTCGCCGAGGCTCCTGCAATACTCAAGTATTTTCCAGGGTTCATTGGTATGGAAATGAATCTTGACCAGTTCCTCGTCTCCTGCGGCAACAAGACTGTCTCCTACAAAATTTGCGGTGATATAATCCCTGATCTCATCCTCATCGAGATCCTCGTTCTCGCTCTCGATGAGAAGCTGGGTATCATATCTGAATTCAATGCTCTGTTCCATTACTGATTCCTTTCTTTATATCATATTCTCGGAAGCATATCCGCAACAAGCTTTGCGCAGTGTGTGGCAGCCGCTTTTTCAAATGTGGGATAATCTTCCTCGGCAGAACCGTCCGCCTTATCGGAGATGGCTCTGATAATTACAAAGGGAACTTTGTTAAGGTAAGCTCCGTGTGCGATCGACGCACCCTCCATCTCGGCGCAGTCGGCTTCAAAATTTGTGATTATCCTTTCCTTTACTTCGGAACTGGATATAAACTGGTCTCCGCTGGCAACCCTTCCGATGCGGTAATTAAGATCCGGCTGGGTTTCCTTAATAGAGCTTTCGGCAACCTCCATAAGATGGGCATCCGCGGGGAATTCCCTGATGCCGAGCTGGGGAACTTCTCCTATCTTATATGAAAAGATCGTAACATCAACATCGTGGTGAACAGCATCCCTTGAAATGATGATGTCTCCGATGTTGAGATCATTGTTGAGAGATCCTGCTACGCCTGTATTAATAATATGTGTAACATGGAAATCATCGCAGAGGATCTGCACGCACAGAGCGGCATTTACTTTGCCGATACCGCATCTGACGACGACGACATCGGTGCCTCCGATAGTTCCCTCGCAGAATTCCATTCCCGCTTTCTTTTTAACGTTTATGCCCTCTATCTGTCTTTTAAGGGCACTGACCTCCATTTCCATTGCGCCGATAACGCCTACTTTAGCCATAGTCTCTCCCCCCGTTCGGTTACTGTGGATAAACAAGTCTGTCTTCGGATATTCCGTATAGGACATTGTTAAGGTACTTATTTGCAAGGAAATTAGCCATAGGAAGGTTCTGATCGAGGTAATTTCCGCAGTCCTTAGCGGTGGCACCGGGGATATCTCCTTCATAATCCCTTATGAACTCATACATTCCGGTGACAAGTGAAACAATATCTTTGCTGTCTAAATCTCCGGCAAGAAGAAGATAGAATCCCGTTCTGCATCCCATGGGGCCGAAATAGACGACCCTGTCCTTCCACTCGGCGTGGTTTCTGAGATATGTGGCGCCGAGATGCTCGATCGTATGCATCTCTGCGGTGTTCATAACGGGTTCTTCGTTGGGGCTGGTCATTCGGATATCGAAAGTGGTAACGGTCTCGCTTCCGATATGATCCTTTCTCGATACATAAACTCCGGGCTGAAGCTTTATGTGATCAATGGTAAAGCTGGCTATTTTTTCCATATACGATCTCCTGAATTCAGAGTTGGTTAGTTACATAAAACCGCAGATATTCTACCATATGCAGGGAATAATTTAAACAACGGTTTTTTCCTTCATCCTGATCTCATAATCCTCCGAAGGCATGGGACGGGCAAATATAAATCCTTGGATCATATCGCAGCGGTGTTCGGGCTCGGCAAGGAAATTGACCATTTCCATATCCTCTATACCTTCGGCAACGGTGAGCATATTCAGTTTCTTGGCAAGTTCTATGGTCTTGGCGACGACGATCCTTCCTCTTTCACCGGCATTTTCGCCCCTGAAGAATTCCGCATCGAGCTTAAGCACATCCAGAGGCATATCCTTAAGCGAATTGAGCGAAGAATAACCGGATCCGAAGTCATCCATGGATACTTTAAAGCCGTATTCCTTGAGCCTGTTTATGGTCCTTATCAGAGAGTTCTTATCATCGAAGAATGCACTCTCCGTAAGCTCTATCTCAATAAGGTTTCTGGGAGCACCGACAGCATCGACGGTATCCCTGATCTGCTCGGCAAGGTCAGTCTCTATGAAATGGGCTCTTGATATATTGACCGATACCGGCACGCATTCAAAGCCCTGGTCAAGCCACCTCTTCTGATCCTTTGCAACGTTTGAGAGCATATAATGATCGATGTTGGTGATGAATCCGTTCTTTTCGAAGATAGGGATGAACTTTCCGGGCGCAATGAGATTTTCCCTGCCCTCTTCATCCTTGTGCTTCCATCTGATAAGCGCCTCCGCGCCCATGAGCGTACTTGATACGGGATCATATTTGGGCTGGTAATAGACCATGTACTCGTCGTTCTGAAGGGCAAGGCGGCAGTTTTCCTCTACCCAGTCCTGCCATTTTCTTTCCTCAATAAGGGTAAAATCGAAATATGCTACTCCGGAATCTTCCTTATCTCCGAGAGTCCCCCTTGCCGTGCAGGCGTTGTTGTATTCCTGCTCTATGTCGATATCCTTACGGCGCACAACATGTCCAGCCGCATCTCTCAGTGGAGGAATGATGACGACACCCGCCTGATAAGTGAAGGCGTTGACTTCATTGAGCCTCTCCAGATCCGCGATAAGAGAATTCAGTCTTGCGGTGAGCTGGTCGGTATCCGGCGCCTTGAGAAGAAGCATGAATTCCTTGGGTGCACCGTGTGCATTAAGCTCTCTTCTGGAGATATGCTTGCCGATACATTCGCTTATTCCGCGCAGGACTGCCTCTCCCTCTGCAACGGAATGACATGCGCAATAGGTGGTGTATTTCACAAAGATAAGGTTGACGATCGCATACTGATATGAAGCGTTAAACCGGCTTTTTAAGATGCTGTCGCCCTTATAGAAAAACCATGTCCTGTTCTTTCCTCCGGTAACAATGTCCATAAAGAGCATCTTGAGTGATTTCTTTCTGGATCGTATCTCCCTTACCATATTTACTATGAACATATTTAATATGGTAAAGAACATCACGACAAGCATGACAATGACAAGGGCGAGCATCGACAGATCACTCATCTTGAAAGTAAGATATCCCTTTCCTATGAATATCTCTTTGGCATTATTAACCCTGCAGCCCATCCATACCGGAAGCCTGAGCTGGAATTTGGAGGTTACGTCCACATAGAAACCGATGGTTTCAAAATGTTCCTCGGAATCGCTGTCGGTCAGGGTAAGGATCTCCGCATCATAATTCTTGTCATCCATCCCGTCGATGGCCCTGATTATCTTAATAAGCTCAAGATTGATATTTCCGTTTCTTCCGGCGCTGATGAAGGGATATTTCTCATCGGCAAACATTATGACCGATTCGGATACTCCCGAGAGATTAACTCTTCCGCTCTCTTTATCACAGGTGTTTTTCCTGTCTCCGTAGATCAGCTCTCCGTTTCTGCTCCTGATTATGAATTCCTTATCCGATTCTTCCAAAAGAGCCCATACGGATTCCTCGGTATCTTCGGAAAGGCTTCTGTCATAGATCCTTGCCATGTAGGAAACGGATTCGTACTCCGAGGCAAGCTTTGCCTGAATGACGTAATAGCCAAGGATAGCAAGGATATAAGTGAGCATTATTCCGGCAAACCCGAAAAATATCAGGTACACTATAATGGAAAGCCAGCTGTGACCTTTTCTAAAACTGTCTATCTTTTTCAGATTCTTACTTTTCATTGGGTTCTTCCTTTTTCCGGAATGATGAAAAGCGGACCTTACCTGCGTCTTCTGTCCGCACCGGGCGTGGTTTCATAGTATTCCGCTTTGTTTTGGTACATGTTCTGATCAGCGGTATGCATGATCTTTTCAATATTTATATCAGAGTCCGCAAAATCCGCACCGAGTGCAAAAGAAGGCACTCCGTCTCTCTTAGAAGCTTCTTTCAGCATTTCAAACCGCGAATAGAATTCCTTTTCATCAAGATCGGCGGATAAAACCAGAAACTCGTCCTCGCCGGTGATTATGATGCAGTTGGAGCCGCAATGGTCACGCGCTCGCTCAGCCTTTCGCCGTTTTTTCTCCCCCGAAATACATACTCCGACAAAATATTATTATATCGCTATTTACAGGTCATATCAAATCGGCTGCCCCGCTTCTGCAAAAAGAAAAAACCGATGCTTTACCGCATCGGAACACGCTTCCGTGTTATGACACACTATCATCTGAGAAGAGCCAGGATACCCTCCGTGCTCTGGTTTGCCTGAGCCATCATGGTCATGCCTGTCTGCTGAAGGATGTTGTTGAGGCTAAGGGAGACCATTTCCCCGGCCATATCGGTATCGCGGATCCTGGATTCGGATGCCTGAGTGTTTTCTATGGTTGCATTATATCGGATGATCTTATTGAGATATTTACATTTTGGGGAATAGCAGGCAAAAAAGACCGGTTTATTTGATCCGTTTTCTCCTGCAGATGTAAATGACAACACAGGCAAAAACGGCGAGAGCCGATGCACCCGCTAACACATAGATCACACCGCGACCGGTCCCGGGCTTGTTACCCTCTATGTCATCGGGGCCGGAAGCCGGCTCTTCAGATTCTTCTTCCGTCCCTGTTATGGCCGCTGCATCATTAAACGCTTTCTCTCTTTCCGAAATCTCATACTCCGAAAGGAATTTTACGCGGACCACACCGGCTGAATTTCCGGACCGGTATTCAATATCGGAAACATCGAAATAGATCGGGTCTGAATTGGGTGAGCCCGACGAAGCATCGTAGATACTGTTTTTCTCACTCATGATCAGCCTGGCCAGATCGGTCTCTTCTTCAGTAAAAACATCGGAATATTCGTGCAGGAACTGAGAACCGAAGATCTCCGCCCACCATCTGTACATTCCTTTGGTCGTATCCGTATTGGCCGTATTATTCAGCCATGAGGCATCCACACCGCTGCTGCGGTACCGGTTAAGGATCGCTGTGATCCCGTCTTCTCTCCGCAGAAGCTCATAGAAGATATCGGAATGATGCTCCATAAACGCAAAGAAAGTCGTATATTCGTTGCAGCCGTCTTCACCGTAATAAGTTAGCAGCTGTGTTAAATACGGGCTTTCGAACAGAAGATACGCCAGTTCATCCGACGGCATCGAAAAAAGAAGATCGTAAGGAGGATTGTTTATCTCAAATGTATCCTCCATACTGTGCTTCTGCCACTCGGGGCCATCCTGGTATATGGGATAGTACCGTGTCTCATACCAGGCATTCTTAAGATCCTCAATGCCGGATGCATTTACATATAATACACCTGCAGCCAAAAGAATTATTCCGGGCAAAAGACAGATATTTGCTTTTATTATCCGTAAACACCTGTGATCCATAATTTTCCTCATTTGATTTTTTCAGGCAACTCTGCTGTCTTGTTTTCTATGCCCTCAGCCGTATCCGGACTGTCTTTTTCATTCATCCAGATGATATTCTCAGTGTCTTCTATCTTCATCGGGAGAGTTGTGATATTAAACTTCCCCGCGATATTTACCGCCTCGGGATCGTCGGAATTGAGGAAATATGTCCAAAGACACCACCCTCCGTAACATATGCACACCAGTGAAAACATCGCAAAGAACGTGATGGCGAATTTTCCGCTCCCCCACATTATGAACGCAAACACAAGCGCGATACCCGCGTAGATCATCCCGTTCCGGGATTTGCGCCTGATATCCTTAAGCTCCCTCCTGTAGGTTTCAAGCATTCTTTTCATATGCACGTTATCTTTTTCGGAAGCAGCTTTGAACTTGGATTTAGGCTGTTTTCTGGTGTAATCTTCCGGCTCGGTTTCGGTTATATGAACCTTCTTCCAGGAAAAGAAAAACAGAAGCGCCAGAACCGCTAAACAGATCAAAACAATAGGAATGATATTTTCCATATTGCCCAGATTCTTTATCAATCCGCAAATACACACTATCAATAATGCAAGTCCGAATATTGCGGAACCGGGAATGTTTGCTTTCCTCATCTTCTGTCCTCTATCATTGGACCAGGTATCCTTGTTCTTTCAAAACATTCATTGCTTTCTCAAAGTTCTCTGACTTCACGAGAACGTAATCCGTGTTGTATGTTGAAACGGCAAAAATTCCGATTTCATTTTCAGCAAGGATAGTTGACAGTTTTGACAGGATTCCTATCAGTGAAAAATCAAGCACTCCCTGAATCCGAAATCCGTTCCATCCATCCTCGCGCTCGATCGTGTCCGCAGGTGTATCTTCCGTTTTGCAGACAAGCGAGATTTCTTCATCCGTTTTGCCTATAAAGAAGATCTCAGCATCAAGGCGAATGTCTTTTATGCTCCTGACCTTACACACCGTTAAGTTATGCGATAATCTCTTTAATTCCACTATGGCACCCTTTGCCGTAATAATTTAATGGTAATACTGCAAGATTAATTATATCAAAAATCATTCCGCTTGTACTTTACATCCTCAGAAGGCAATCCCCACGCTCATAAAATGGTACGGACCGGCTGAGAATGGTATAATTGATGGTGTGATTAATGCCCGGACCGGGCGGAGGAACAGATGAAAAATGTAAGACTTGGAAGAACCGATATAACCGTACCGCAGAACGGCTTCGGCGCTCTGCCCATCCAGAGAGTAACTCAGGATGAAGCGGTCAGAATACTCCGGAAGGCTTATGACGGGGGAATGAGATTCTTTGATACCGCAAGAGCCTACAGCGACAGTGAGATAAAGCTCGGCGCCGCTTTCGGGGACGGATATGCGGACCGGGATAAGATCATTATCGCCACCAAGACTGCCGCCAAGAAACCGGAAGACTTTTGGAAGGATCTTGAGACCTCACTTACAAATCTCAAAACAGACTATATAGACATATACCAGTTCCACATGATGGGCGTGTGTTGGAAGCCCGGTGACGGAAGCGGTATGTATGAGTGCATGCTTGAAGCCAAAAAGCAGGGCAAGATCCGTCACATAAGCGGAACGGCGCACAAGATCGGTGTGGCAAGGGAGATAGTTGAATCGGGTCTTTACGACACTCTTCAGTATCCCATCAGCTATCTGGCGGATGATAAGGAGATCGAACTGATAAAGCTCTGCAATTCGAATGATGTAGGCCTGATCTGTATGAAGGGTCTGGCCGGCGGACTGATAACGGATTCGAGAGCCGCCATGGCATTCGTCTCACAGTTCGACGGAGCCGTACCTATCTGGGGAATACAGCGTGAGAGTGAGCTGGATGAGTGGCTCTCCTATATGAATGACACCCCGGAGTACAGCGGGGAGATCAGGGAATTTATCGAAAAGGACAGAGAAGCCCTTTCGGGCGAATTCTGCAGGGGATGCGGATACTGCATGCCCTGCACCGTTGGTATACAGATCAATCAGTGCAACAGGATGAGTCTGATGCTGAGAAGAGCCCCCAGTACGGGGTGGCTCAGCGAGTACTGGCAGGCAGAGATGGAAAAGGTAAAGTCCTGTGTGGAATGCGGAGCATGTCTTCCCCGCTGCCCTTACGGACTGGATATTCCGGAACT
>JAILOC010000077.1 GCA_024691045.1 Lachnospiraceae bacterium
AATGATCAGGTCGTGAACAGGGGGACGGTTCCTCCGTTCACAAAGGAGACAACATATGATTCAGGGTGAACGGAGGAACCGTCCCCCTGTTCACTTTGAGAGGATAGAACAATATGCAGTTATATAACACAAAAAGCAGAAAAGTAGAAGAATTCAAACCCCGCGAGGAAGGCAAGGTATCGATGTATACCTGCGGACCTACCGTTTATCATTTCGCGCATATCGGAAACTTAAGAACCTATATCTGTGAGGATATGCTGGTCAAGACACTTGCCTATGCCGGCTATGACGTAAAGCGCGTAATGAACATTACCGATGTCGGACATCTTTCCAGCGATGCGGATACCGGTGAGGATAAGATGCTCAAGGGTGCAAAGCGTGAGCATAAGACCGTGCTTGAGATCGCGGATTATTACACCAAAGCTTTCTTTGATGATTTTGCCAAACTGAATATCAAGATGCCGGATGTGGTCGAACCCGCAACCCATTGCATACCCGAATTCATCCATATGATCGAGGTGCTTCTGGAGAAGGGATATGCATATCAGGCAGGCGAAAACATTTATTTCGATACCTCCAAGCTTGAGAAGTATTACACATTGTCCAACCATAACGAGGATGATCTTCGCGTAGGTGTCCGCGATGATGTCGATGAGGACAGCAACAAGCGTAATAAAACAGACTTTGTTCTGTGGTTTACCAAATCTAAATTCGACGATCAGGAGCTTAAGTGGGAGAGCCCCTGGGGACGCGGTTATCCCGGATGGCATATCGAGTGCTCATGCATCGGTATAAAGCATCTCGGTGAGTATATGGATATCCACTGCGGCGGCGTGGACAATATATTCCCTCATCACACCAATGAGATTGCGCAGAGCGAGGCTTATCTCGGACATCAGTGGTGCAATTACTGGTTCCATGTTCATCACCTTGTCGAGAAGGACAAAGGAAAAATGAGCAAGTCCAGCGGAGAATTTTTGACTGTATCCCTGCTTGAAGAGAAGGGATACGATCCGCTTGCATACAGATTCTTCTGCCTGCAGTCACATTACCGCAAGCCTCTCGAATTTTCATACGAAGTACTCGACCAGATGAGTGCGGCATATCAGAAACTCTTAAAGCGTGTCGGCGAGCTGAAGGAAGACGGTGAAGTTGACGATAAGGCATTCGCAGAGTATCGTGAGAAATTCCTGAACGCACTGACCGATGATATCAATACATCCATGGCAATCACTGTTCTCTACGATGTTCTCAAGGCAGAGATGAATGATGCGACAAAGCGTGCGCTTGTTGCCGATTTTGATAAAGCACTGTCACTTGATCTTCTTGAAGGTGCTGAGAAGCTGGGTGCGGACAACAGTGTTGATGCCGAACTTGAAAGCTGGATCCTTGAGCGCATCGATGCAAGAAAGGCTGCCAAGAAGGCCAAGGATTTTGCACAGGCTGATGCGATCCGTGAGGAGCTTGCCGCAAAGGGCATCCTCATTGAAGATACCAGAGAGGGTACGAAGTGGAAGAAGGCTTAAAGTATTCGCCCCTGTCGCTTTCTTTCCTGGGTGATGCGTATATGAGTCTTATCATAAGACGTATGCTTTTGGAAAAAGGTGACATGGCTGTCGGGAAATTCCACAAAGCGAGTGTAAAGTATGTCAGTGCCGATTCACAGGCCATGATCTACGATCTTCTGATGGAGAAGGACATTCTTTCCGATGAAGAGAAGGATGTCATGCGCCGCGGCAGGAATCATGCCCATCCTTCGGGAAGAGGCACGAACTTTGCAAGCTACAGCAAGGCAACGGGTCTTGAATCACTTATAGGTTATCTGTATATATCGGGAAAGACCGACCGTGCCGATGAACTCATACTGATCGGAGCAGACTATGTCTCAGGAACAGAAAAACAGTAAAGTTAATGAAAATGCAATAGAAGGTCGTAACCCGGTCATTGAAGCCATCCGCGCCGGCAAGGAGATAGACAGGCTTTATGTTCTTGACGGATGCAAGGATGGTGCGATACTCACCATCAAGCGTGAAGCTGCGAAGAAGGATATAGCGATCAAGTATGCCGACAAGGACAGGCTCGATCACATGTCATCTACGGGACACCATCAGGGTGTCATTGCGATCACCGCAGCTTACGAATACAGTGAAGTATCGGATATCTTAAAGAATGCCGAAAGTAAGGGCGAGGATCCCTTTATCATCGTACTTGACGGAATTGAGGATCCTTACAATCTCGGTGCCATCATTAGAACAGCCGACCAGGCGGGCGCTCACGGTGTCATCATACGTGCCGACAGAGCGGCTCACCTTACAGCATCGGTTGCAAGGGCAAGTGCGGGAGCACTCAACTACATTCCGGTAGCAAAGGTCACTAATATCGCACGTACCATCGAGGAACTCAAGGAGAAGGGACTCTGGTTCGTATGTGCGGCAATGGACGGAGATCTGATGTATGACCTGAATCTCACCGGTCCCATCGGTCTTGTCATCGGAAATGAGGGAAGCGGAGTTACGAGACTTGTCCGTGAGAAATGTGATATGACGGCTTCGATACCCATGAAGGGACAGATAGATTCTCTCAATGCTTCCGTTGCATGCGGAATACTCAGTTACGAGATCGTTAGAAGACGAATGAAGGGCTGAACTTGAAACAGACTTCCGTTAAAAACAAAACGCTTTTTCCGGACTATTCCCGTATGAGCGATGAGGAACTTATATCCAGGATGCGTGAGGTAACTCACGAATATCCCGCGATAGCAAACCACCTCATCGCAAGACATACGGGTCTTGTTAATTACATAGTAAATACATTCACCATCATTTCCTCGGACCGTGACGATCTGATCCAGGAGGGGATGATAGGTCTTTACGATGCTATCGTTAAATATGATCCTTCAAGAGGAGCGTCATTTAAGACTTATGCTTCCATCGAGATCAGGGGCAATGTCTTCAATGCCATACGTTCGAGGAACAATCAGAAGAACATTCCTCTGAGCAATTATCTGTCGGTCGATATGACCGGCGGCATCACATCTCCGGAGCTCGGGTCGTATTTCATTCTTCCTTCCAACGATATGACGCCCGAGGAAACAGCGATCTTCGATGAGATCAAGGACCGTCTTGCATTCTGCATCAATAATGAGCTTACCGAAAAAGAAAGACACTGCTTAACCCTGAAGATAAGCGGTGCCTCGGTAAAGGAAATATCCGGCATCATGAGCCTCTCCGAAAAAGCGGTCGAGACCGCACTTTCGAGGGCAAGGAAAAAACTCAAAGAGATATACTGAAAAATTATTTTTTCGGGAGCGGCGTTTCAATCAGATTCAGTCCGAATCTGTCCACCAGCTCCATTGCTTTCTTTTCCGTTTCGGGAACATCTATCATTCTTACATGATGCGCATCGAGAGCCATCACCACATCATTTCCGGTCTTGCCTGCGATCTCCCAGAAGAGGGGATTGGGATAATTTCTGTTTTCCCCGACTCCGAGGAGGTTTATCTCGAGAGGTACCTTGTGATCGTATGCATATTCACAGATGCGGCTCATTTCCTTTTGATAGAAAAGATCGTCGCCCTTGAAGTTGATAAGGTCGGGATGTGCAAGATACATGAATCTTCCGGATGAAAGACCCTCGAGAGCCTGATCTACGTACTGTGTGACTCTTGAAGGGTCACCGGTCTCTTCACCGGCCCATGCTCCGTCATACTGGTTGTTCAGGCAGTGCTGCCCGAGGATGAGATACTCGAGAGGGTAACCTTCAAGGAAATCCATGAGCTTTGAAAAAAGCTGCGGATAGAATTCGACCTCGAGACCGAAATAGATATTTATCTTATCCTTGTACTCCTTTTTGAGGGAAAGGATGGTATCGGTGTAGTCGTCCATCTGATCGAGATCCATACGCATTCCCTTGGATGAGTAGCCGTCCGGGAAGGGCATCGGTGTATGATCTGAGAATCCGAAATCGGTCATTCCGATACGGATGGCTTCTTCTATGTATTCTCTTTCGGTGCCGGTCGCATGGCCGCACCTGGTCGTGTGTGCGTGGAGATTTATTTTCATAATATATCCTTGGATTTATTATTTGAACCAAAGAGTACTCTAATGTAAATCATAATAAAATTCAAGATTTGACCGCATTTTTAACAATGTTATAATAAATCTGCAGAGGATCTTCGGATGCTTCATCATCCGGGATATGGAGATGATATGAAGAAAAATATTTTCAGGATCATAATGACTTTTGCTGCGGTTTCCCTTGTCTGTCTTATCTACTCGGGCAAGGCTGAAGCAGCCGTTAAGACCATGCCTGACGGAGGACTGTTTGATCCTTCTTTTTATGCGGCGACATATGATGATGTTTATAAGGCATTCGGAATGAATGAAACGCTTTTGTATCAGCATTATCTTCTGTGCGGCATTAAGGAAAAAAGACTTCCCTACGCCGGATATGTTTACGCTGCGGTTCCCACGCAGACTGTTCCGGCCAGTGAATCGAAGACAATACTCAAGATGCCTGACGGAACTCTTTTCGATCCCGAGTTTTATGTGAAGAAATATCCCGATGTTGTGGCGGTGTTTGGAACCGATCCGATGCTCCTCTATGCACATTATGTTTATTACGGAATGGCAGAGGGCAGACTTCCCTACGAAGGATACGAGCCGTCTGCGGTGAAGCTTACATTTTCTGCGATCGGCGCGATAGCCGATTGCTATACTGCAGACGATATCATCAAAGCCGTAAGAACCGCTGCGAAATACAGGATAACGAATCTCAAGATCTATGACCGCTGGAACAGCGGTGTATCGGCAGAAATGCTTCCGTCTCTTATCAGAGGCCAGCTCGGATATACCGGGATCACCTGCGGTGTAAAGAGCATCACCTGCACGCCGCCCCTTGTTTACGGAGATGTTAAGAATCTTATCATCGAGACAGACGTAACACTAAAATATTAAGTGATTAAGTAAATATTAGCTGACCCGGAGGCTTGAAGCTTCCGGGTTGATTTTATGCGGTAAATCCGATCGTATATCTCTTGTGCATCCGGTCATTTTTCTGTTGACGCGTTTGAACTGTCGTGATATAAACGATTTATAGTTAATCTTTTGTTCTTTATTCGATTTGTTTCTGAAATTCGTATTCCGAAACATACCATTGTTTAAGATCTGAAAAGAGAGTTTTGTTTATAGAAAATATTTCTATTTTTTCTGAAAGGAATCCAGACTTTATATGAGAGAAAAACTTCAGAGCTTTACCCTTTCCCAGCTTAAGGAGATTGCCAAATCCGCAGGCCTTAAGGGAATAACCGGACTCAAGAAAGAGGAGCTTATCGAGCGCCTTGTTGAGCTTGATGCAAAAATGCAGTCCGAAAAAGCTGCCAGGGAAGCAGAGGAAAAGAAGACGGAGGAAAAGAAGGCAGAAAGCAAGTCTTCAGAAAGCAAGTCCTCTGAAAAGAAATCTTCCGCTAAGAAATCCGGTGAAAAGAAATCGGATGAGAAAAAGCACGCTGCCAAGAACCGGGAGGCTAAAAAGTCCGAAGAAAAGAAGACTTCTTCCGAGCCGGCCAAAGAGGAGAAAAACTCAGAGGAAAAGAAACCCGATGCGGCTGCCGATACTTCCAAGAATAACCGTGCGGAGAATGCGTATGTTCCCCAGGAGGGCGACGAGCCCGCATACGGTATCCTTGAGGTCATGCCCGAAGGCTACGGTTTCATCAGATGCGACAATTATCTTCCCGGCGAAAATGACGTTTATGTATCTCCTGCGCAGATCCGTAAATTCGGACTTCGCACCGGTGATGTGCTTGACGGCGTAAAGAAGGCAAAGAGTCCTTCGGAGAAGTTTTCACCCCTTGTTTTCCTTAATACCGTAAACGGTTATCCTCTTTCGGAAGCAATGAAGAGAGTTGCGTTCGAGAACATGACTCCCATCTTCCCCAATGAGAGGATCCGTATGGAGACCGATGACGAAAAGAACATCGCCATGCGTGTCATGGACCTTGTAAGCCCCGTAGGAAAGGGCCAGAGAGGAATGATCGTATCACCTCCCAAGGCAGGTAAGACAACCCTCCTTAAGTCCGTTGCGCAGAGCATTCTTTTCCATAATCCCGAGACCCATATCATCATCCTTCTGATCGATGAGCGTCCTGAGGAAGTTACCGATATGAAGGAAGCGATCAGGGGCAGGAATGTCGAAGTCATCTATTCTACCTTTGATGAGATGCCCGAACATCACGCAAGGGTTTCCGAGATGGTAATAGAGCGTGCAAGAAGGCTCGTGGAGCACAGGGAGGATGTCGTTATCCTTCTCGACTCCATCACCAGGCTTGCCAGGGCTTATAACCAGGTCATCCCTCCCAGTGGAAGAACTCTTTCCGGCGGTCTTGATCCCGCGGCGCTCCATATGCCCAAGAGATTCTTCGGTGCCGCAAGAAACATGAGAGAGGGCGGATCCCTTACGATACTTGCGACCGCTCTTGTCGAGACCGGATCCAAGATGGATGATGTCGTATACGAGGAATTCAAGGGAACCGGCAACATGGAAATGATCCTTGACCGTAAGCTTTCGGAAAAGAGGATCTTCCCCGCCGTCGATCTTGCAAAATCCGGCACCAGACGTGAGGACCTCCTTCTTACGAGGGAAGAGCTCCGTGCAATGGAGATTGCCCGCCGTGCGCTCAACAGCCTCAAATCCGACGATGCTGCGGACCGCCTGCTCGAGGAGTTCAAGAATACCCGCTCAAATGCGGAGCTTGTGCGCAATATAAATGTAAGAAATCATGTATAAATAACACTTGCAAACGCCTTCCGTATCTGATATTATAGAAAAGCTGTTTGTGGCTGCATAAGCAGTGCGGATGAGAACAGACATTATTTACATTTATATAGAGAGGTGAAGAAAATGAAGGAAGGAATACATCCCCAGTATTATCAGGCAACCGTTACCTGCAAC
>JAILOC010000100.1 GCA_024691045.1 Lachnospiraceae bacterium
GATCGTGCCGGGTATCAGGGCACCGTTTCCTGCGTAATATCCGAGCCAGGGAATCTCAATCTCAGCGTCCATCAGAACCTGGAAGCCTTTATGATCGACCTTCTGGGGATCGACCGAAAGGATCGTGGTAAAGCCTCTTGCGAAGAACATTCCGGCCAGTGTTACGATGAAGGGCTGGATATCAAGATAGCTGATGAGAAGGCCCTGTACGATACCGAATGCAAGTCCGATGCCGAGTGCAAGTAAGGCAGATCCGACTACGCTTCCGCCCTTGTTCAGGTACAGAACGCAGCTCATTACCGTAAGGGAAGTTACAGCACCGACACTGATGTCGATACCGCCGCCTATCATGACGATCGTAAGACCAAGGGATACGATGATAAGGCTGGCATTGTCATTGAGCATATCGAAGATCTGCTGGGGGTGAAGGAAACCGCCGCCGAGGAAGATCATCGAAAGTACATACATGCCGATGAAGATACATATTGTTATGGTCATCAAGAGCTGTGTATTCGTAAGGGGCTCTCTGAATTTCTTTGTTTTCATGCCTGTGCCGCTCCTTTCGAATCTTTTTTCTTCAGGGAGGCCTTCTGCCTTACGACCTTGTCGAAGTACTTCTTGACGACGGGCGAACCGATGACGACGAGAAGAATGATAACGATGGCCTTGTAAGCCTTAACGTCGGTGGATGAAACCTTCATCGCATAAAGGGTGGTGGTGAGCATCTGGATGACATATGCACCGATGATGCTTCCGCTTATCCTGAACTTTCCTCCGCCGAGATTGTTTCCGCCGATCGCAACCGCAAGGATGGCGTCCATTTCAACGTCCACAAGGAGTGTCTCATGGTTGATCAGTCCGAGTCTGGAAGTTCCTATAACTCCGGCTACGCATACGCATACACCGAGGATGACAAAAGAAAGAATCTTGATGAATGTGGTGTTGATACCGTTGAGCTTAGCCGCGCTCTCATTGATACCGACCGACTGGGTAAGAAGCTCCAGTGAAGTCAGTTTGAAAAGGAGCATAAAGATTATCGCCATCAGTGCAACAATGAGAACCGGTGTGGGGATCGGTATTCCGGGAATGAAGCTTCCGATACCGGAAAGAATCGAGCTCTTTACATTGGGGGTCGCACCGCCGTTGATCCAGTAAGCGATGGAACGTCCGCAGGTATAAAGGATCAGCGTCGCTATCATCGGCTGTATCCTGAACACCGCAACGAGCACTCCGTTAAATGCTCCGAATATCATAGCTACCAGGCATGCACAGATAAATGCGAGGATAACGGTTCCGGCATTGATGACGGCGAATGCCTTGATAACCTTGATGAACACACCGCCCGCTATCGCTGCAGCCGCACCTACGGAAATATCCTGTCCGCCGCAGGCTGCGGTAACAAGGGTCATACCCATTGCAAGAATTGCAAGCTCACTTGCGCCGTTGATGATACTGATCAGGTTACCGGCAAGAACGATATTGCCGTCATTATTCTGTGAAAAACCCAGACTGAAAAAGGAAGGATCCCTTATCAGATTAAATATTACGAGCAGGGCTATCGCTATAAGAGGAATGGTCAGCTGACCGAGTCCGCCGGCGAAGAGCTTTTTCTTATTTGTCTTCATCTGTTGACTCACCTCCCGCTATAGTCTTCATTACCTGAGTCTGGTTCAGGTTCTTACCCTTCAGCTCTCCGACTATGTGTCTGTCTCTCATGACAACAAGTCTTGAGCAGGTTCTGAGCATCTCCTCTATCTCGGAGGAAATGAATGTCACGCTCACTCCGTCCTCCGCAAGCTTAAGTACGAGCTTCTGGATCTCGAGCTTTGTTCCTACGTCGATTCCTCTCGTGGGCTCATCGAGGATCAGATACTCGGGATGAGTAAGGAGCCATCTTGCAAGGATAACCTTCTGCTGGTTACCGCCGCTTAAGGAACCAACAGGAGTTTCGCGGCTTGCGGTCTTGATGTTGAGCATCTTGATATATTCGTCCGCATAGCTTTCCGCTTCGCTTCTGCTGATGGGTCTTAAGATTCCGTTCATTACCTGAAGTGCGAGGATGATGTTTTCCCTTACACTGAGGTCTGCAATGATCCCGTCTCTCTTTCTGTCCTCAGCCAGATATCCGATGCCGTTTCGCATTGCTTCGATGGGCTTGGTAATTATCACCGGCTTTCCGTTTATCTTCACCTTTCCGCCGTTTACCTTATCGGCGCCGAAGATCGCTCTTACGCTCTCACTTCTTCCGGAACCGAGAAGTCCGGTAAAG